>CALQRA010000094.1 GCA_943332855.1 Candidatus Kuenenia stuttgartensis | reverse complement strand
CATGCCTCGGCGAGACCAGGGAACCGACGTATCGGAGCAAACCGGCGCTGCGACGGGCGCCGCCAAATCGGGCCAGCGACAGCGTAGCGTCGAACAAACCCGACGGAATGGCAACGCCCCCGGAAGACTGGGCAGCCCTGGCAATTCAGGCGACCCAAGCGCGACGAGCGGCCTTGTTTGCAGCGGGGGAGCTTTGGTACCTCCCCACTGTCGCGGAGGCGATTCAGGTTCGACCGCGCGCCGCTGCAGCCGCCACCAATCCCCATCGAAGCCCGCCGCATGGCCAGACGCCCCGCACCCCGCCGCCGCCCCTCGGTCGTCGTGCCGTTCTTCGTCGCCATCGCCGTTGGCGGCCTGACGTGGGGGACGCTGTCCGCCTGGCAGGATGCCCACGTCTGGCACCGGCTCACCCATCACACGCTCTCCTTCCTCACTCCCATCGCCGCCTGCATCGCCGACATCCTCTCGCTGCCGCCGTCGGTGCTCATGGAAGAGGGGATCGGCGAGCACCATGCCGAGGCCGTGCCCGACCCGGCCTCCGTCTCCGCGGGGACCAAGCCCGCGGTCGCCCCCTCTGTGGCGGTCACGTCAGCGCCAGCGCAGGCCCCGCTGCCGGTGCGAGCTGCCGCGAATGAACCGGCCGAGATCGCTGCTGTCACGCCGGCCCCGGTTCCCGTTGCAACGCCGGCCCACGAGGCCAGCGACGTCACGCCCGTGGCGCTCAACATGCCCCCGAGCGACGATGCCCACGCGACGCTCACCGCGGCCACGTCGCCCCTGGCGCCCCTCGACACCTCGAGCCCGCGGGCCACGCTCCGCAGCTTCCGCGACACGATCGACCATGTTTACCGCAACATGCGTGGCGGGCTGACCGTCGACACGCGCACCGAGAACGCTCATCTCATCGCCCAGGCGCTGAAGTGCCTCGACCTCTCCGAGTTCGCCCCGACGCTCGCCGCGCCGAAGGGGCGCGAGGCCGCCACCTGCCTCAAGGAGGTGTTTGACCGGATCCCGATGCCGGCAGATTCGGCGATCCCCGATGGCGCCGCCGTGAAGGCCGACTCGATCACGCGCTGGCGGATCCCCGGCACCGAGATCATGCTCGTGCGGATCGACGCCGGCCCGCGCCAGGGGGATTTCATCTTCACCCCCGAATCGGTCGAGCGGGCCGAGAGTTACTTCGCCAGGGTCCGCAGCAGACCCTACAAGCCCGATGCCGGCAGCCCCGGCCTCTACGAGGCCTATGTGACGATCGGCGGCACGCTCTTCCCCGAGTCGTTCATCCGCAGCCTCCCTCCCTGGGCCCACACCATCATCCTCGGCGAGACGGTCTGGCAGTGGTGCGCCGCCGTCCTCCTCGCTGCCGCCTTTGGCCTGGTGGCGTTCCTCGCCTCGTCGCTCCCGCGGATTTTCCATCCTGGCTGGGCGCGGTCGATCACGAGCTTTCTCCTCCCGGTCGTCCTCGCCGGCGGCAGCCTCCTCGCCGACTGGCTGCTGACGTTCCAGGTGCGGCTCACCGGCGACTCGCTCATCGCCGCCAAGCTCACGCTGCGGCTCACGCTCTACGCCGGCGCCATCGCCGCGGTGATGGCGATCATGGCGTGGGTCACCGAGATCCTCGTCCGAGCCCGGGCACGGCGCGGCGACGGGGTCGACGTCCAGCTCGTCCGCCTCGCGGCCAGAGTGTGCACGTTCGTGATCGTCGCCTGGATCGGGATCCAGGCCGCCGATTCCCTCGGCATCCCGGTGGCGCCGCTTCTGGCCGGGCTCGGGGCCGGCGGCCTGGCAGTAGCCCTTGCCGCACAGTATTCGATCGAAAATCTGATCGCCGGCGTCGTCCTCTTCACCGACAAGCCGGTGCGGATTGGCGATGAATGCCAGTATGGCGAGATCCGCGGGCGAGTCGAGCAGATCGGGCTGCGGTCGACGCGGATCCGCGGGCTCGATCGCTCACTGATCACGATTCCCAACGCCGAGTTCGCGAAAGTTCAGCTCGTCAACTACACGCGCCGCGACCGGATCCCGATCAAGCTCCCGGTGGAGATCCGCCCCGATGCGAGCCCCGGCCAGGTGCGCGATCTCCTCACGCGTTTCCGCGATCTCCTCGGCGACCATGCCCGTCTCGATCCCGGCTCGCCGCGGGTCCGGCTCACGGGGCAATCATCGGCGGCCTACACGATCGAGATCTCGGCGCTCGCCCTGACGGCCGACGAAGGCGAGATGCAGACGATCCGCGAGGAGATCCTCCTGGCGATCATGGACGAGATCGAGCACCGCCAGTGCAGCATGCCGGGCGACGACACCGGCTCGCCACTCCTCCGCGCCGCGTGAGGAACTGACTCGTCGGAAACCTGCGTCGATCAGAGTGAGACGACGAGCCCTTCGGCCTCGCAGGTCACCATGGCCCGCTCGCGTCGTGGACGATCTCGCTTGATTCGGCAGCCGAAAGGGGACGAGACGCACTCCGGTCACGTCGGACTGCGGCGCTTTCCGTCCACTCGACACCGGCAGGCGTCTCCGCCGGCATCGGTACGAGTTTCGCGACCGCCTTTCCGCGGCGCGTGATCACGATCTCCTCGCCCGCTCGGAGCCAGCGGAGGAGATTCAAGTACTGGTTGCGGAGGTCGCGGACCGTGGCTGTTCTCATGTGCTCCATTTTTGGAGCACATTGTCAGCAAGTCAAGGTCGGAGCACACCGTCACCAAGTCGAGCGTCCTGCGATCCTCCCGCTCCCCCCAGATCAGCCGTGGTACTTCGGGCCGGTCCAATCGGGGAGCGTGTCGAGCAGCTTCGACGAGACGCCGCCGATCCAGGCGTAGCGGTCGTTGATCTGCTTGGCAGTCACGACGCGGGGGCCATAGATCCCGACAATACCGCCAGCGAGGAGCGACAGAAGGGCCAGTGCCATGAGCGTTGCCATCGTCGCGTCGGTGACGGGGTTCGACGCCACGAAGCCCAGCACCCCGATCGCCACGAGGACGAGGCTCCAGGCGAGGGCGATCCACCGCCGCCGTCGGGTCCGGTGGAGATCACACAGGCCGACGCGCACGGCGACCGTCTTCCGTACGATCACCGCCGCGATGACATAGAAGAGGAGGTTGAAGAGCACGATGAGATACCACCACGGCGAATGCCAGGAGAGCTTGCGGCGGAGCGGTCGCCCTGTGGCCGGGGCATCGCAGACGATGCACCGATCGACCGGCAGCGTGGCCGTCCTGTCCATCACCAGGAGGAAGCGTTCCCTCCACAGCCCGCCTCGGTCGTCAGATTCGCCCCACTGGCGGCCGCTGTCGAGCGTGTCGGCGGCGGGAGGGGCGTAGGGATTGAAGTCGGACATGAAGGTGACTCCATGAACAGGCCGGGGATGCCACGACGCTCCGGAGAGGCGCTCCGCCCTCCGCACGAGGGGAGAGCCTAAACCGCCCGCGCCACGGTCGTCCAGCAGATCTGATGGAAGCTCATGATCGCTTTCCACAGCCGGAGGCGAAGCCAGCAAGGTCGGCAGGCCCGATCGCGTCGACCAGGAGAGTCGCGTCGGGAAGGAGGGGGTGACAGGGCCGTAGCGTGAAACGACGGGCCGATCACCTGGGCCGCAGATTGACAAAGGGGTTGACGAGTCCCCGGAGAATCTCAACGACGCCCGCCACGGCTGGCACCAGCACCAGCACCGCCACGGCCACCGGCCGCTCCACCGGCCTTGCCTGTGCCCGGGCCGGGTGCGCCGACTCCGGCACCAGGACGGGCTCCGGCGCCCGCTGCACCGACGCCCGGCTTGCCGCCGACGCCGACTCCCGGCGCACCAACACCGGCCCCCGGCCGCACGCCGGCTCCCGCGGCCCCCGCGCCGGCAGCGCCGACACCGGGCCGCGTCTCGACAGCGACACCCGCCCGCGGCGCTGCGGCCTCCTCGACGACACCCGCTCTCGGCGTGACGACGGTGCCTGGTGTCGCGACGACCACGCCCCCCCGCGGGGCACCTTCCGTCACCACCGCGCCACCTGCCCCCGGCCTGACGACCGCACCAGATGCACCAGCCCCGACGCCCGGAACGACGCCCGGAACGACGCCGACACCAGCGGCTCCCGCCCCAGCGCCAGGCCGCACACCGACACCCGCGGCACCGGCCCCGGGCGTGCCGACCCCGGCGCCTGCTCGTGCGCCAGCCCCAGGCGCTCCGACTCCGGCGCCTGCTCGTGCGCCAGCCCCAGGCGCTCCGACCCCGGCGCCCGGCTTGACGCCAGCGCCCGGCGCCCCCGCGCCGGGAGCCCCACTACCGGCACGTCCCCGACCACCCCCCTTCGGATCAGCCGCGTAGCTGGTCGAAAGGCTCACGAGGGCGATCGCGGCGACAACCAGGAACGACACCGGCGACGACACCGAACGAAACTGAAAAACGTTCATGGGGATCTTTCAGAGTGGGGCTCTTGGAGAGTCGAGCCCGTGGGGGAACGAGCCCGTAGCGAGATCGGCTCATTGAGATTGGCTCAATTCTGGCGGGGAGCTCTACGAATCAGTCTACGGGACGGTTCGATGAGAGTGCTGCAAGGTTCCGCTTCCCCCCCTGGCCTCGACCGGCCACCGATTCCCGACGTACGATGGTTTTCCCCGTGCCACTCCCCCGAGCCGCCCCCATGCCCTCCATGCAGGTTCCCGCCGCCGTCGGTCGCCGTGAGCTCCTCCGGGTCGGGGCGCTCTCGATTCTCGGCTGCGCCGGCGGCGATGCCTTCGGCCGGCGCGTTGCCACTGCGGCGACCGGCGCCCCTCCGGCCGATGGCTGGCAGCGGCAGTGCATCTTCATCCTCCTCCAAGGGGGCGCCAGCCACATCGATCTGTGGGACCCGAAGCCGCGGGCGGTCGCCGAGATCCGCGGCCCCTTCCGGCCGATCGCCACGACTGTCCCCGGGATCGAGTTCGGCGAGCTCATGGAGCGCTCGGCGACGGTGGCCGACAAGCTCTGCGTCATCCGCTCGATGACGCACAAGTTCTCCAACCACATCGCCGGCACCTACATCACGCTGACCGGGTCGAACAACCAGCGCGACCAGGATCGCGAGGCCCACTCCGACGACTTCCCCGGCCCCGGCGCCGTCCTCAACGCGCTGCAGACCTCGCCGCCGGGTGTGCCGCGGAGCGTCTCGCTCCCCAATTGGTTGAGCATCCCCGGCCCCTCCAACCGGATGCCTGGGCAGTACGGCGGATTCCTCGGGGCGGTCCACGATCCCTTCATCATCGAGGGGGATCCGAATCTGAGTGGCTACAAGCCGCTCGCCCTCACGCCGCCGGAGGGGATGACCAACGACCGGCTCGGCAACCGCCTCGAGCTCAACCGCCGCCTCGACGGCGTCGCCAGGCTCCTCGAGAAGGACACGCGCGAGCAGTACGACCGGCTCCAGCAGAGCGCCTACGACCTCGTCACCGACGGCCGCTTCCGCCGGGCGCTCGATCTCTCGGAGGAGCCGGCGCGGGTCCGCGACGCCTACGGCCGGACGAAGTTCGGCCAGTCGCTCCTCCTCGCCCGGAGGCTCATCGAAGTCGGGGTGCAGTTCGTTGCCCACAACGCCTTCAACCAGGAGTGGGACACCCACGGCGGGCTCCTCGGCCGCTACCAGCAGATCGTCCCTCCGATGGACCGGGCCTTTGCGGCCCTCGTCGCCGATCTCGCCGACCGCGGCCTCCTCGAGCGGACGCTCGTCGTCAATACCGGCGAGTTCGGCCGCACGCCGGGGATCAACAAGGACGCCGGCCGCGACCATTGGCCCAACGTCTATTCCACCGTCCTCGCCGGCGGCGGCGTGCGCGGCGGAGTGGTGTATGGAGCGAGCGACTCGAAGGGGGGCGAGCCCGCCGACCGGCCGGTGACGCCGGCCGACGTCCTCGCCACCGTCTACGACCGGCTCGGCATTGCGCCGAAGACCGAGCTCCGCGATCGCCTCAACCGGCCGATCCAGCTCTCCGACGGCAGCGCCCTCGACATCTGCTGACCACCCCCGTCTCCTGCTATAGTGGTTGGCCGCGGCCGAGGCCTTTCCTCGACCGCCAGGGGGTCTTCCGGTCGGCGCGTCAAACGCGGCGGCACACCACCACGACATCACCAGGAGTCATCCGTATGGCCAGGTCCGTCACCCGCCCCGGCGCCTCGCGCCGCCGCTTCCTCAAGACCGGCCTCTCGCTGTCGGCGGCGGCGATCGCCCCGACCGTGATCCCCGGCTCGGCCCTCGGCCTCGACGGCACGATCCCGCCGAGCGAGCGCGTCGTTCTCGGCGGCATCGGCATCGGCAACCGCGGCACCTACGACCTCGGCTGCTTTCTCGAGCAGAACGACGTCCAGTTCACGGCGATCTGCGACGTCAAGGAAAACCGGCGCGTCGGCATCAAGAAGATGGCCGACGAGAAGTATGGCAACGAATCGTGCGCGATGTACCAAGACTTCCGTGAGCTCCTCGACCGCAGCGACATCGACGCCGTGCTGATTGCCACCGGCCCCAACTGGCACACCACCGCGAGCGTCTACGCCGCGAAGGCCGGGAAGGACATCTACTGCGAGAAGCCCTGCTCGAAGAACATCGACCAGAGCCTCCTCCTCCGCGACACGATCCGCCGCACCGGTCGCGTCTTCCAGGCCGGCACGCAGCGCCGCAACCTCCCCCATTTCGCCTTCGCCTGCGAGCTGGCTCGCACCGGCCGCCTCGGCAAGATGAAGCGCGTTTTCGCTCATCCAGCCGGAATGACGGCCAGCACGAGCGGCTGGCTGCCGGCGGAGAACGAGCCGCCGAAGGAAGTCATCGACTGGAACATGTACCTCGGCCCGGCGGCCTGGCGGCCGTTCAATGCCAAGCTCCTCGACGGCTTCAACTTCGAGAAGGGGGGCGGGCTCGTCGGCGGCGGCGTCCTCGAATGGGGCTCGCACTGCGTCGATCTCTGCCAGTGGGCCGTCAACGACTGCCCGCCGCCGGTGGCCTATGCCCCGCCGGTCGACGGCCATCTCGTCTGCACGTACGACAACGGCGTGGAGCTGATCTTCCGCGAGAAGGATTGGATCCCGCTCGGCTCCTGCCCCGTCCGCTTCGAGGGGGAAGATGGCTGGGTGGAGGCTGGCGACTCGGGCAAGCTCGTCCTCTCCTCCCCGGAGCTGCTTGCCGGGCGGACCGTCGAAGAGATCGGTGGCTATCCGGCGACGTTCCATGTCCGCGACTTCCTCGACTGCGTGAAGACCCGGGGCAAGCCGAAGGGGAACGCCGATGCGGCCTGCAATGCCCACATTGCCTGCCATGCCGCCAACGTCGCCCTGTTCCTTGGCCGGCCGGTGAAGTTCGACAACGCCACCAATGCGTTCGTCGACGACGTCGAGGCCAACCGGCTCCGTTCGGAGGCGCTCCGCGAGCCGTGGCGGATTTGAATCCAGCCCGCGCTCGCCCCTCGCGTCCTCCCCACATCCAATCCCCCGATCAGGACAACTCTCCCATGCTGAATGCATCCCTCTTCCGCCGCCTGGCCCTGGCCGCCACGGTGACGGCCCTCCTCGTCTCGGTGCCGACCCGCTCCATCCATGCCCAGAGCCCTGACGCCGGCGACAAGGCGAAGGCGGCCCTCGCCGTCCTCCGCAGCGATGCCGCCGAGGCCGACAAGGCCCTCGCCTGCAAGCAGCTGGCGATCTACGGCTCGGCCGATGCCGTCCCCGAGCTCGCCAAGCTCCTCGACAACGAGCGGCTCCACTCCTGGGCCCGCACCGGCCTCGAGGCGATTCCCGGACCAGAGGCCGACGCCGCCCTGCGGTCCGCCGCCGCGACGCTCTCCGGCAACCTCTTGGTCGGCACGCTCAACACGATCGGTGTCCGCAAGGATGCCGGCGCCCTCCAGATCCTCACCCAGCGTCTCGGCGACCGCGATCCGGAGGTCGCCTCCGCGGCGGCCGTCGCCCTCGGGCATGTCGGCACGCTCCCGGCGATCTCGGCGCTGAAGGCGGCCCTGCCGCGGGCCAACGGGGCGCTCCAGTCGGCCGTTGCCGAAGGCTGCATCCTCGCCGCCGAGGGGCTCCTCGCCGCCGGCAAGACGACCGACGCCATCGCCCTGTTTGATGAGGTCCGCAAGGCCCCGGTGCCGGCGCAGCGAAAGCTCGAGGCGACCCGCGGCGCAATCCTCGCCCGGGGCGACGATGGCGCCGCACTCCTCGTCGAGCAGCTTCAGTCGCCGGAGCAGTCGGTCTTCCGCCTCGGGCTCTCCACCGCCCGCGAGGTCAAGCCGGGGAAGTGCGACACGGCCCTCGTGGCCGAGCTCTCCAAGCTCCCCGCCAACCGTGCCGCTCTCCTCCTCCGGGCGCTGGCTGACCGGAAGAGCCCGGCGGCCGTCGAAGCCCTCGTCGCCGCCGCGGCGAAGGGGAGCAAGGAGACAAGGCTGGCAGCACTCGAATCGCTCGGCGCCGCCGGCAATGCCTCGGCGCTGGCCGTCCTCCTCGAGGGGGCGGTTGATGCCGATGCCGATCTCGCCAAGGCGGCCACTGGCTCGATCTCGAGTCTGTCAGGGGCCGAGGTCGATGCCGAGATCAAGAAGCGCCTCCCGGCCGCGTCGGGCAAGCTCCTGCCGATGCTCCTCGAGCTGGTTGGCCAGCGTCGCATCGACGCCATCCCGCCGGCCCTGGCCGCCGTCGATTCGGCCGATCCGGCCACGCGGGCCGCGGCCCTGGCGGCTCTGGGCAACATCGTCGACGTCGAACGGCTTCCGGTGCTCGTCGCCCAGGTCGTCAAGCCGCGCGACGACGCCGACGCCGCCAATGCCAAGAAGGCGCTCCTGACAGCGGCGATCCGCATGCCCGACCGGGAAGCCTGTGCCGCCGCCGTCACCGGCCCGCTCGCCACCGCTCCGGCCCCGGCCAAGCAGGTGCTCCTGGAAACCCTCGGCCAGGTCGGCGGAACGAAGGCCCTTGCCGCTGTTGCCGCTGCCGCGAAGAACGGCGACGACGCCCAAAAGGACGTCGCCAGCCGGCTGCTCGGGGAATGGATGACAGCCGATGCGGCCCCGGTGCTCCTCGACCTCTCCAAGTCGCTCGCCGAAGACAAGTACCGCGGCCGGGCGATCCGGGGATTCATCCGCATCGCGCGGCAGTTCAAGCTCGAGCAGGCGGAGCGGGCGAAGATGGCCGACGCAGCCTATGCGGCCACGAAGACTCCGGCCGAGCGGAAGCTCGTTCTCGAAGTCGCCCGCCGCTACCCCGACATGGAGATGCTGAAACTCGCCGCCAAGGCCGGTGCCGAGGAGGAGATCAAGCCCGAGGCCCGGATCGCGGCCGCGGCGATCGTCAAGAAGCTCCCCGAGGAATCGGCCGAGGCCTACGCGCTTGCCAAGGGGCTGGGCCTGGAGAAGGTGAAGCTCGAGATCGTCAAGGCGACGTTTGGTGCGGGCGATCGGCAGAAGGACGTCACCGACGTCGTCCGCAAGAACGCCGGCAGCCTGGCGCTGATCTTCATCCCGGGGGACAACTTCAACAAAGTCTTCGGCGGCGACCCGGCCCCCGGTGCCGAGAAGCACCTCACGATCGACTACACGATCGACGGCAAGGCGGGCACGGCCAAGATCGGCGAGAACGGCACGATCCTCCTTCCCACCCCCTGATCACAGGCCCGGCAGGCCGGAGCGCCTGGCGCTCACGTCAGGCACGCCCGTGAGGGATTCAATCGAGCGGCCCGCCGGATGCAACCGGCGGGCCGCGATCGTTTTCGGCGCTCGTTTTTCTGGAAAGCGAAGTGGAGCTGTCGCTCACCCCCCGAGACCGCCGAGGACGGTCGCCTTGCCGACCCGCCCCACGCCGAGCATGTAGGCCGCGGTGCGGAGCGACACTTTTCTTTCCTGCGCGAGCTGCCAGACCTGCTCGAAGGAGGCGCCCAAGATCTGGTCGAGCTCCTGCCGAACGCGATTGATCCCCCACTGGTAATGCTGCCGGTTTTGAACCCATTCAAACCAGCTCGCCGTCACGCCACCGGCGTTGGCGAGGATGTCGGGGAGAACGACGACGCCACCGGCATCGAAGACGGCGTCGGCCTCGGACGTGACCGGGGCGTTGGCCGCCTCGACGATGATCGGGGCCTTGACCGTGGCGGCGTTGGCGGCGGTGAGGACGCCCCCGAGCGCTGCCGGAATGAGAACGTCGCAGTCGGCGGCGAGGAGCTCCTCGCCGCTGATCCTGTCAGCCTCGGTGTAGCCGTCGAGCCGGCCGCCGTGGGCCAGGGCGTACTTGAGCATGCCGGGGATGTCGAGGCCGTCGGCCCGGTGGTAGGCACCGCCGGCATCACTGATGGCGACGAAGCGGCATTCGGCGTCGTGGAGGACGCGGGCGGTGAAGGTGCCGACGTTCCCGAAGCCCTGCAGCGCGATCCGCGTTCCGGGGAACTTCCGGCCGGTCCGTGAAAGGAGCTTGAGGGTCAGCCCTCCGACGCCCCGTCCGGTCGCCTCTTCGCGGCCAGGGAGGCCGTGGTATTCGACCGGCTTGCCGGTCACGCAGGCGGGGGAGAAGCCGTGGTACTTGCCGTACTGGTTCATGATCCAGGCCATCATGTCGGCCGTCGTCCCCATGTCGGGGGCGGGAATGTCGACATCGGGGCCGATCAGATCGTGGATCGAGTCGACGAACCGGCGCGTGATCCGCTCGAGCTCATGGGTCGAGCGCTGTTTTGGGTCGAGCGCGATCCCCCCCTTGGCCCCGCCGTAGGGGATGTTGACGACGGCTGTCTTCCAGGTCATGAGGGCCGCCAGCCCCCGGACCTCGTCGAGATCGACCTGCGGATGGTAGCGCAGCCCCCCCTTCATCGGCCCGCGGGCGTTGTTGTGCTGGACGCGGTAGCCAATGAAGGTGGCCACCTCCCCTGAATCGAGCTCAACCGGGATCTGCACCTGAACCTCGCGTTTTGCGGTCAGGAGCAGCCGCCGCATCGCCTCGGAGAGGTCGAGCTGATCGGCGGCACGCTGGAAATAGATGCGGGGGGCGTCGGCAGACATGGCGAAACTCCGGGGTTTGGGTTGAAGAATAAACGATCCGCCGGGGAACGGGGCGGCGAAGGGCTCCTCCCCGGGGCCACTCCGCAAGGGCCGATGGCGGCCGGGGCGGGAACGGATACGATTGGGCCCACCCCCGGAGACAGGATTCCCCGCATGGCGACGCCGAGCCCCGATCAGTTCTGGACGCTTCTGGCCGAATCGAAGCTCGCCGAGACGGCCTCCCTCGACAAGCTCCGCCGCGAGTTCGAAGGGCTGCCGTTCCCCCCCGGTGCCTCGGCCGCCAGCGCCACCGAGCTGGTCGCCCGCTGGCTCGTGAAGCGGAACGTGATCTCCGAGTGGCAGCGGAAACGCCTCCTGCGCGGGGAGAAGGGGCCGTTCTTCCTCGGCGACTACCGGCTCCTCGACCGCTTCGACACCGGCCGCGGCGGGACGGTCTTCCGGGCCCGTCATGAGCCCTCCGGCCGGCTCGTCGGGATCGCGGCCCTCAACAACAAGTTCTGCCAGCAGCCTGAGGTCTGGTCTGACATCCTCAAGCGGACGAAGGCCGTCACCGAGACGACCGACCCGACGCTGACGAAGACCTGGGCGCTGGAAAAGGCCGGATCGCAGCGGTTCGTCCTCGCTGATGACGTCGTCGGGGTTCCGCTAGCCGACGAGCTCTCGAAGCGCGGCCCGATCCCGATCGCCGAAGCGGGCTCAATCGTGCTCGCCGTCGCCCGGGCCGTGGCGGAGCTCCATCGGCTCGGACTCGTCCACGGCGCTATCTCCCTCGACAGCGTCCGCCGCGAACCCCCCGAGACTGGCTCGAAGGAGACCGAGGGCCCGATCCGGCTCCTCCAATTTCCGCTCGTCTCCGACCCCCACGTCGTGCCGGCGAGGCCGGAGATCGATACGCCCGAAGCGGTGGCCAGACTCGGGACGCGGGCCTCGTTCCTCGCCCCGGAGCTCCTCAAGAGCGGACGGATCTCCACCACCTCGGCCGATGTCTACGCGCTCGGATGTCTGTTCCATGCCCTCCTTTCCGGCACTCCTCCATGCTGGCAGGGGGACCCGCAAAAGACGCTCTCCCAAGTCGCCGCCGGCCAGGGGCCGGCCCCCCTTCCAGCCGCGAAGGTCCCTGTCGAGGTGGCGACGCTCGTCGCCTACCTCACCGCCCCGAGCCCCGCCGACCGGTATCCGACCGCTGCCGAGGCGGCCGACGCGATCGCCGCCTGCCTCGGCCAGCCGCCGGTGTCGGGCACACTCCCCGAGCCACGCGAGATGATCACGCCCGGCTCCGGGCCGGCCGAATCGCCCCCCGCCGACGACGCCCCCGCGACGATCGCGCTGGTCGACACGACCGCGCCAGCCGGCCGGTCGAAACCGAAGCCTCCGCGCCCGCGTTGGCTCCTGCCGGCCCTGGGGGGCCTCGGATTCCTCGCCGCCACGATCGTCGCCGCCGTGTTCCTCCTCCGACCGGCCACGAAGCCCACCCCGCCACAGGCCCCCGCACCCGACGCAGTCCTTGATGGGCAAGAGCAGGGCGCCGCTGCGACGCCGGCCGAAGGGGACGCGACCGGCGCTCCTGCCACCGCCGGCCCGCGGCCGAAGGCGGTCTCGATCACAACGCTCGTCGACAGCGACGCCCTCGAAGTTCCCTGGGAAGGGCCACAACCCGCCGGCCAGCCGCCGCGGCTGGCGTATCTTCCGCCGGGGTCGCAGCTGGTCCTCCTTGCCCGCCCGGCGGAGGCACTGGCGACAACGGAAGGGGCGCAGTTCATCCGCTCGCTCGGGCCGCGGGCCGCCGCAGCGCTCGAATCGCTCTCCCGGCTGGCAGCCTGCCCCACCGAAGGGATCGCCGAACTCCAGGCCGGCTGGCAGGCGGGAGGCCCCGACGAAGTCATCGGCGGCGTGATGGTCCGCGGCATCGATCCGCTCCCGGTGGCGAGCGATGCCGACGCGCGCCGCCGGGCGTGGGGGGCGACGACCACCGAAGGAGTCGACGGCGAGACGCTCCACCTCGGCAGTGCTCAAGCGTTCTGGCTCCCGGCGGATGCCGACGGGCGGGTGCTCGTTGTTGGCCCGGAGGACCTCCTCCGGCAGTCGATCGATGCCCACCGGGCGGGGGCGGGGGATGGTGCGGACACGATCGAGGCGAGCCTCCCCCGCGACCTCGAGGAGCTCGTCGGCATGCTCGACGCCTCCCGCCACCTGACGCTCTTCGGTTCGCCCGATTACCTCCTCCATGACGGCCGCCCCGTTCTCGCCGGCCCGCTGGCAAAGCTCGTCGAGCCGTTGGCATGGTTCTTCGGCGATTCGATCCGGGCCGCGGCCTTGAGCCTCCATTTCGGCCCCGATTGCTACCTCGAGCTCGATGCCGTTCCCCCTGCCAGCACCTCGCCGCGGCAACTGGCCCAGCATCTCTCGGCGAACGTGGCGACGATGGCCGAGAGGACGGAGGAATACTGCAACGCCCTCGATCCCCACCCCTATGGCCGGAAGCTCGTCATGCGGCTCCCGCGGATGCTCGGCGTGGTGGCCGATCATGTCCATGCCGGCGCCGATGGCCGCGGGGTGATCGTCAATGCGTGGCTCCCCGAGCACGCCCCCCACAATCTCGCGCTGGCAGCGGAGCTCGCGCTCGAGCAGACGCCGCGGGCCGGCGGCCCCCCGCTCGCAGCGGCATCCGGCCCCGGGCAGGCGCCGGCCGGGGCGCAGGGGGCGCTCGCCCAGCCGATCTCGCTGGTGTTCGGGAAAGATACGCTCGAAAAATCGATCCAGATGATCGCCGACGAGATCGGCGTCGAGATCGAGATCCTCGGGAGCGACCTCCAGCTCGAGGGGATCACGAAGAACCAATCGTTCGGCCTCGACGAGAAGCAGAAGCCGGCGGCGGAGATCCTCACCAGGATCCTCGCCAAGGCAAACCCCGACGGGAAGCTCGTCTACGTGATCCGGAAGACCGATGCCGGCGAGCGGATCGAAATCACCACCCGGGCCGCCGTCGACAAACGCGGCGACACCCTGGCACCCGGGCAGGAAGCCCCGACAACCGAGAAGGAATAGCAGACCACGATGATCATCGTCATGCAGGCCGGGGCGTCGCGCGAGGATCTCGACCGGGTCGTCGCCCGCGTCGAGGAATTGAAGCTCAAGCCGCACACGATCGTCGGCACCGAACGGACGGTCGTGGCCGTCGTCGGCGACGAGCGCGACATCGTCGGCTCCGGCCTGGAAACACTCCCCGGCGTCGCGGCGGTGATGCCGATCCTCGCCCCCTACAAGGTGGCCAGCCGCGAGGTCCAGCCCGAGCCGACCATCGTCAAGGCCGGGCCCCTTGTCATTGGCGGGGGGCATGTCGGCGTCATCGCCGGCCCCTGTTCGGTGGAGAGCCGCGAGCAGATCATCGCCACGGCGAAGGCCGTCAAGGCAGCCGGCGCCACCGGGCTGCGGGGCGGGGCCTTCAAGCCGCGGACAAGCCCCTACAGCTTCCAGGGCTTGAAGGAGCAGGGGCTCGAGCTCCTCGCCGAGGCCCGGGCCGAGACGGGGCTGGCGGTGGTCACGGAGGTGGTGGCATCGGAGGATGTGGCGCTGGTGGCCAAGTATGCCGATGTCCTCCAGATTGGCGCCCGCAACATGCAGAACTACCGCCTCCTCGAGGCGGTGGGAAAGACGGATGTCGCGGTCTTGCTCAAGCGCGGGCCGTCGGCAACGGTCGAGGAATTGCTCCTCGCCGCGGAATACATCCTCGATGGCGGCAACAGGCGGGTGATGCTCTGCGAGCGCGGGATCCGGACCTTCGAATCCCACACCCGCTTCACGCTCCCGCTGGCGACCGTCCCCTGGCTCCAAGCCCGGACCCACCTCCCGGTGGTGGTCGATCCGAGCCATGGCACGGGGCATGCGAATCTCGTCACGAGCATGGCGGCGGCGAGCATCGCGGCCGGTGCCGACGGGCTGATCGTGGAGGTCCATCCCGATCCAAAGCGGGCGGCCAGCGACGGCGGGCAGACGCTCGATATCCCGGCGTTTGAAAAGATGATGGCCCTCTGCCGGCGCATTGCCGAGGCGGTCGATCGGAAGCTGGGGTGAACCGCGGCGGTCAGGCGAGGACGACCGTGGCCACCGCCATGTAGATCAAGATTCCCACGACGTCGACGATCGCCGACACGAAGGGATTGCTCATCAGGGCCGGGTCGAGTCCGAGCGATCGAAAGATGAGCGGAAGCACGCAGCCCACCAGCGACCCCACCATCACCACGGAGAAGACCGTCGCCGGAATCACCATCGCTTGGAGGGGATCAGGCGCGTAGGCCAGGCCGAGGAGGAATCCGGGGACGGCCAAGAGAACGCCGAGCATCAGGCTGACGGCGAACTCGCGGCGGAGAATCCGCTTCCAGTCGGCGAGCTTGCAGTCGCCCGTCGAGAGGGCCGTGATCACGAGCGTGGCCGCCTGGTTGCCGGAATTGCCGCCGCTGGCGACGACCAGTGGGATGAAATACATCAGCCATTCGTGCGCCGGCTTCCACTTCGCCAGCACCATCGCCGTCACGGCCGCCGTGCCGAAGAGGATCGTTAGCCACACCCCCCGCTTCCAGGTCAGCGACACCAGCGCCGCCTCGAGATAGCCCTCGCCGAGGGGGGCAATAGCGGCGGCCCGCTGGGCCTCGTCGGTGGCATCCTGGCGGACGGCATCGAGGACGTCGTCGTGGGTGACGATGCCGACGAGCCGGTTGTGGTCGTCGACGACGGGGATGGCGAGGAAGTCGTAGCGGGCGAGCTTTTGGACCACCTCGTCGCTCGGCTCCTCGATGCGGACGCTGATCGGGTCCTCCTGCATGAGATCGCCCACCAGCGCATTCGGGCGGGCGAGGATCAGGTCGCGGAGCGAGATGAAGCCGACGAGGAGGCGGTCGGCCTTGAGAACGTAGATGTAGTAGATCGATTCGCTGTCGGGGGCCTGCGAACGGAGCCGGGCCACCGCCTCGCCGGCGGTGATGTCGGCGGGGAGCGAGGCATACTCGGTCGTCATCAGCGCCCCGGCCGAGTCCTCCGGGCAGGAGAGGAGCATGCGGATGTCGTGCCGCTCCGCCTTCGCCACCAGCGGGAGGATCTCCTCGACGAGGTCGGGATCGAGCTCCTTGAGGAGGTCGACCCGGTTGTCGGGGGCCATCTTCTCCAGGAGCGTCCCGAGATGCTGGCGGTCGGCCACCTTGACGAGATCGACCTGCCGGGCGAGTGGGTAATAGGGGAAGATGTCGGCCTGATGGGCGACCGGGAGGGCATCGAGGAGCTGCCACAGCTCCCCATCCTCGAGCCCCTCGGAAAACTCCGCCACGCTGGCCGGGTGGAGCTCCTCGGCCACGCCACGCAGGCCTTCGACATCCCCTTCGGCGAGCATGACCCGCAATTCCGGGATCAGGAGGGGGTTGGCTGTAACCATGGAGGGAGGCCGCGGAAAGGAAGCCGCCTATACTGGCGGGGCGGTCGGAACAGCGGCCGGAAGGGCAGGGGACACCCCCGATTTCCGGAGGAGCCTGGTGTGGGCAGATTCCCAGAGTATGCCATGAACAGAGCCGGACACGAACGTCGATTCGGCGTCGAGATCGCGCGGCTGTCCGCAGCAGCACTCCTGGGGATCCTCGGAGCATTCGCCGGGACGGCGCCCTTGTCGGCCCAAGAGGTTGTGCCGGACGAAACGCCCCTTTCTCCGCCGTCGGCCACGGCCGGCTACGACCATCTCCTCCACCGGGCCTACCTCCCCGCCGACTTCGATCAGGAAGTGTTCGATGCCCTTTGGAAGGTGTGGGAGGAGCCGGCGAAATCGAAGGCCGAGGCGGCTGATGTCGGGGAGCGGCGGCGGATGACGATGGCCCGCTATGGCCTCTCCCCTCATCCGCTCGATCCCTCGCGGTCGCTTCAGTATGTCGTCGACGGAGGGGGAAAGTGGACGATGAGCTGCCTCGCCTGCCATCAGGGCTCGGTCGCTGGCCGCGTCATCCCTGGCGCCCCAAACACGCGCTACGCGCTCGAGACGCTCACCGAGGAGGTGCGGCAGGTGAAGCTCCTCCAGGGGAAGTCGCTGGGGCACATGGATCTCGGCGGGCTGCTGATGCCACTGGGCACGACCAACGGCACGACGAATGCCGTGATGTTTGGCGTGGCGCTGATGCAGCACCGGGCCCCCGACCTCTCGATCGTGTCGAAGACGCCCCGCTTCGATCTCGCCCACCACGACATGGACGCCCCCGCCTGGTGGAACTATTCGAAGCGAAAGCGGATCTACGCCGACGGCGTCGCCCCCAAGGGGCATCGAATGCTGATGCAATTCCTCCTCGTCAAGGAGAATGGTCCGGACAAGTTCCGCGACTGGGAGGGGGAGTTTCGCGACGT
>CALQRA010000093.1 GCA_943332855.1 Candidatus Kuenenia stuttgartensis | reverse complement strand
GGCCGAAGGAATTGTTTGTGATCCTCGTCGGCTGACGGTCGCGGCGGAGCGGGGCCCGGGGCCTGATTTCCCCTTGAACCACCGGCTCAGGCCCGAGTACTTTCCATCCGGGCCTGGGCGAGTCCGACGGATTTTCTTCCCCGACGCGAACCATCCCCAACATCCCCCGTAGAATCAGCCGGATGTTGCGGTGCCGTGAGGTGGCCGCGACGCCCACTCGAGACAGGAAATGGTTGGCGACCGCGTCTTTTTCAGGGCGCGGCCGCGGCAAGGAGAAGGTGGATTCCGATGCCCCTGCGACGATCCAATCCGGGCTTGTGGCTCTCCTTCGGGATGAGTCTGCGCTCGGTCGGTCGACCGCAGGGAAGCCGGCTCCATCGTCGTGCCGGGTTGAATCGTGGTGCCCTGCGGCCTCTGGCTGCGGGCCCACGCTCTCGGCTCGCCCTCGCTGCGGCCCTGGTCGTCGCCTCCCTCCTGTCCCCGGGTGCCAGCGGTGCCTGCGCCGGGTGTTGTGACGACGGTTCCCCGACCGTCGCCGCGCCCCTGGCTGCGGGCATCGCCCCCGTTCACACGGCGGCTGTGGTCGACGCAGCGCCTCACCGCTGCTGCCATCGGCCGGACGTTGACGCGGCAGCCGCTGCCGAGTCGTGCTGCTCGAGCGCCGATCCCGAAGCGTCCGGCTGCGAATCGCCGGCGGATCAGGCCGATCCATGCGGCTGCGACCTTGTCCCCCGCGACGATTCGCCAGCCGTTCCTGTCCGCACCGAGCCCGACGTCCGTGCCAGCACGGCAGTCTTCACGCATGGCTTCCAGACGACGGCGGTCGACGCTGGCCGGATGCCGGTGGCCGGCGACGGCCCGGTGCTGCCGATCCATGCCCGCCCGCTGCGGGTGCTCTATGGGGTGTGGCGGAACTGAAGCCGGGCCCGGAGTCTCCATGCCCTGCATGGCCCTCCGTTGCCTTCCCGGTTTTCTTTTCTTCCACGTTCAATTCCCAAGGAGCTTTCTCATGTCCACGTTCCTCGTCTGGGCCGCCATGGCCCTCTCTCCCCTGGCTGGTGGTCAGACCGCGTCGTGCGGTGTCTGTGATGCCTGCGAATGCTGCGGTTGCTGCGAGAGCGGCGCCTGCACGTGCAGCGAGTGCCGCTGCTCCTGCTGTGAGGCCGATGCCTCCAAGGCAGAGAGCTGCTGCACCGTGAGCGCTGGGGCTGTTGGTGAGCCCCAGGCCGAGCAGGCCGGTTGCTGCAGCAGCGGTTGCTGCAACTAAGCCGCGCCACTACCACCTCCGGCAATTCCAGACCGGGCTGACGGCGGTTCTCCGCCCCACCCGGCATGAGCTTCCGGCCGGGCGTCGCAGATGCGGCGCCCGGCCGGGCCTTTTTCCCGGGCCGACCGCTGCGGCCATCGACAGCCGGTGAGCCTGCTACACTCCCGGCTCAGTCTCGGGGGAAGCTTGGCGACGGAATCTCCGCCGCATCCGCACATCCTTTTGCGCCACGGGAGACGATGGTTATGTCCGATCCACGGAGCTTCACGGCAGGACTTGCACGGCTCTTCGCGCTGCTCCTGATTGTTTGCGTCGTCGCTCCCACGGCTCCGGCCGAGGAGACGGCGGACGTCACCCCGGCCCAGGAAGCGGCCATCGAGGCGGCCATCAAGGAGCTTGCCACGCAGTGGTCGACCGCCTACCTGAAGAATGATCCCTCGATCCTCGAGCGGATCTGGGCTCCCGACTTCGTCTATGTCGAGCCATCGGGCCACCGGTTCACCAAAGCGGAGGGGATCGCGAACCTGAAAGCGGGCGCCGAGCGGCCTACGGCCTCCGCCGCCAGTTCGATCGACGTCCGCGTCTACGGCAGCGGCACGGTGGCCATCGATATCGGCGATTACCGGGAATCGGGCGTCGACAAGGATGGGAAGCCCTTCGAGCGCGCCTCCCGATTCACGAACGTCTGGGTGCTCCGCGACGGGAAATGGCAATGCGTCAGCGGCCACGCCTCGCTGATCCCGGCACGCCCATGAACAGCCTGCCACAATCATCCGGGGCGTCGTCCTTCGTTGGCACGACGCGAGGGCCGATCGGGGGAATCCCATGACTGACCCGATCATCTGGCCGACGAAGACGCGCGAGCTTCACAACCACCACTTCGATTCCACGATCTGGAACGACTTCGCTTTCCGCGACGATGACATCGTGATCGCGACCTACGCCAAGTCGGGCACCACCTGGGTGCAGCAGATCGTCGGACAACTCCTCTTCGATGGCGATCCGGATCTGGCGGTGGCCGAGATGTCGCCGTGGCTCGATCTCCGCGTGCCGCCGAAGGGGGTGAAGTTGCCACTCGTGGAGGCCCAGCAACACCGGCGCTTCCTCAAGACCCATCTCCCGGTCGACGCGCTGCGATTCTCACCGCAGGCACGGTACCTGTACATCGGGAGGGACGGTCGAGACGTGGTTTGGAGCCTGTACAACCATCATGCAAACGCCAACCAGTCGTGGTATCGGGCCCTGAATGACACGCCCGGACGGGTGGGCCCGCCCATCGAACCTCCTCCGGCCGACATCCGGCACTCCTGGCACGACTGGATGAACCGGGATGGGCACCCCTTCTGGCCCTTCTGGGAGAATGTTCGCAGTTGGTGGCAGATTCGCGATCTCCCCAACGTCATGTTCGTCCATTTTTCGGATCTCAAACGTGACATGCCCGGGGAAATCCGCCGGATCGCGGCGTTTCTGGGGATCCCGATCAACGAGGCTTCCTGGCCGCGGATTCTCGAACATTGTTCGTTCGAGTGGATGAAGCGCAACGCGACGAAGTCCGTTCCGCTCGGCGGCGCCTTCTGGGATGCGGGGGCGGAGGTGTTCATCAACAAGGGGCACAACGGTCGCTGGAAGGACACGCTCTCCGCGGCCGATTCCGCGGCGTACGAGCAACGGGCCGAAGCGGAGCTCGGCGCCGAGTGCGCCCGCTGGCTCGCCAGCGGGGAACATGGCGGACCCACCGCGTAACGGCTGTGGATAAAGTGCCCGCAGCCGGTTCGGCCATGGATGGCTTCATCCACGGACAGTGAGCGCGCGGCGTGATCGGCGCTTCCCCGCTACGACCGGAATCTTCCTCACGGTCGGTTCTTTTTTGCCCCCAGTGAGTTTTCCGACTGGGAAAGATCGATCTTCTGTCCAGGAGTTTGCCGCTCGCGCAAACCCTGGCGGTCACGGTGATCTCGCCACGTACCGGCGACGTGCACGGCAGGGGAATAAAGCGGCGGACTCGGTCGGTCTCGAGGTGTGGCTCGCCTTCCATCTGGGGTGGGTGGTCCACGCGACGGACAGACCAAGTGTTCGCGAACCGTTTCCATTTTTTTTCCATCCGGAGGATTCTGTGAAGAAGCGTTTGACGTTCGGGTTCCTGCCCTGGGTCGCCGCTGTTGCCATCTGTTCTGGCAGCGGGTTTGCCCATGGTCAGGATTCCGTGATTGAGGCCGGTTCGGTTCTTGCCAACGGTGGCGTGGCTCACACCGAGCCCGCGATCGTCGAGGGTGAGGCCCCGTCCGCAGCCGACAGTGCCATCGTCAGCGATGGTGGAATTGTCAGCGAAGGTACGATGGGCAGCGAGGGTGCCGCCGCCGGTGGAGCCACCCGCAAGGTGCTCCGCCGCGAGTGGGTCACCGAAACCCGTGACGTCAACGTCACGGAGAATGTCCAGGAGCAGCGTGAGCGGTCGTACACCGTCACGAAGCGCGTCCCCCGCACCGAGCAGCGGACCCGCGAGTACACGGTGAACGTGCCCGAGACGCGCACCAAGACGGTGAACTACACGGTCAACACGACCGTTCCGGAAACCCGCACCCGTGATTACACGGTCAAGGTTCCCTACACGGAGACGATCGAGCAGAACTACACCGTGATGGTCCCGGTCAAGGAAGAGAAGAGCCGGAGCTGGACGGTCAAGGTCCCCTACACCGAGTGCGTCGAGCAGGCGTACACGGTGATGGTGCCGGTCAAGGAAGAGAAGACGGCGAGCTACACGGTGAAGGTTCCCTACACCGAGCAGCGTTCGGCCAGCTACACGGTCCGGGTTCCGTACACCGAGCAGGTCGAGGAGACCTACACGGTGCGCGTCCCCTACACCGAGCAGATGACCGGCTACCGCACGGTCAGCAAGCGGGTTCCCGTCAAGGAAATGAAGACGGTCTCCGTGAAGGGCGGCCACTGGGAGACCAGCGCCAAGGAAATCTCCTCCAACGGCAAGTATGACGCCGAGGGCAACCCCTGCTGCCCGAAGACGGTCTGCTGCCGCACGTGGGTCCCGACCTGCGAGTCGAAGGAAATCGAGACCACCCGGTGGGAGTGCACCACGGAGCAGGTGCCCTACACCTACTGCGTGAACAAGAGCCGCTGCGAAACCCGTTCGCGTACCAAGTGCGTGACGAAGTACCGCTGCGAGGACCGGACCCGGAACTACTGCGTGACGCTGTCGCGCTGCGAGACCCGGACCCGCAACTACTGCGTCACCAAGATGGTCCCCGAGTCCCGGACCCGGACGGTGAAGGTGCAGAAGTGCCGTGACGAGATCCGTACGGGCACCTACTGTGTCACCAAGATGGTTCCCGAGACCCGCACGAAGAGCGTGTGCGTGAAGAAGTTCCGTTGCGAGACGCGGACCGCTTCCTACACGGTCAACAAGTGTGTCCCCGAGACCCGTTCGAAGGAAGTGTGCTACACGGTGATGGTCCCGCAGCAGCGGACGGCCAACTACTGTGTCACCCTCTATGACAACGTCTGCGAGACGAAGACCTGCTCCTACACGGTGTGCGTGCCGAAGTGCGTCACCAAGCAGATCCAGGTCAAGGTTTGCCGGACGGTCTGCGAGGAAGTCCCCTGCGATGCCTGCTCGGGCTGCTCGAGCGACGCTGACGCCTGCGGTTGCGGCAACGGCAACGCTGGCAACGCCGGTAAGGCCAAGGGCCTCAAGGGCTGCGGTCTCCTCCGCTGCCGCAAGGGCTGCTGATCGGATCCGGCCAGCGGGTCACTGACCTGACGGTCGACACGAAGCACGCGGGGGGTCGGACGGGAAACCGTCCGGCCCCCCCGTCTTTTTGTCGTTTCCCCGTTTTACACCGGGCTGAAGCGGCGTTGCTTCCCAGCCCCCCCGATGGGAGAATCGGGGCCCTATCGGATTCGTCCGCTGGGAACCCTGGACCGCGATCCCCGCCACGGGATCGCGCCCCGGGCTTCACTCTCCAGGAGCCCCACCCCGATGCCCTCCGTCCATGCCAATCGTCGATCGAGCGCCGCGAGCGAGTCAGGCCGGAGGCCTGTCGTCCTCGCCAGCCTCCTCCTCGCCCTCCTCCTCGGCCTCGTCTCGGTCGGGGCGTGGTGGGGGGGATGGTTCGGCGCCAAGGAGGATCCGCGGCTCACCGAGGTGAAGACCGTGATGGCGGATGCGGCGGCGAAGTATCCTCCCGATCAAGCCCCCAAGAACATGCTCGAGACCGCCGCCCGGGTGGGGACGATGGTGACCGTGATGGCGAAGATCCAGAGCCTCCCCGAGGACCTCCGGCCGAAGGCGATGGAGGAGGGACGGAAGCTGATGATGAAGGGGATGGAGGCGCGGGTCGACTCCTACTTTGCCGCCCCACCGGCGCAGCGTGAGAAGCTCATCGACGACCAGCTCAAGCAGATGCAGTCGATGCAAAAAGCCTTCGAGGGGAGCCGCTCGATGTTCCAGGGGCTCGCTGGTCAGGGCGGGCAGGCGGGTGGGGCGCAGGGCGCGGGCCGGGCCAGCAACCAACAGACCGCCGGTGGACCAGCTTCGCGCTCCGAGGAAGATCGCAACAACTGGCGGAAGCGGATGATCGACGGCTCTTCCCCGAGCCAGCGCGCCCGCTGGACCGAGTATTTTGGCGAGGTCGAGAAGCGCCGCCAGGCCCTCGGCCTCCCCGGCGGCGGCGGGCCGTTCGGGCCGCGCTGAGGAGAACGACGGAGAGCGCGGGGTGATCGCCCCACGCATCTCTCGGCTCACATCGCCCAGCGGCCAGCGGCGAAGAGTCGCTTGACCAGCAACCAACAGGGCGTAAAAATAAAGCTAGTTTGACTAGTCTTTTCGCGGGCTTTGCTTTTGAGGACCTCAATCGATGCGGAAAGCAACGTGGAGCATCGCTGATGCCAAGAGCCGGCTGAGTGAGGTCCTCAACAGGGCCGAGCGTGAGGCCCAAGTGATCACCCGCCGGCAGCGGCGATACGTCGTGGTCGAGGGGCACGAGTATGAACGGTTGACCGGTGCCCTTCCCGGCCTCAAGGAGCTGATTCTCGAGGGTCCGAGCCTGGACGGGGTCGATCTCGATCGCGATCGGTCGAGCGGCCGGGATGTCCCGCTGTGAGGACTCTCGTCGACACGTGCGTCCTTTCCGAACTGCGGCGGACCGATGGCAACCCGCGCGTGCGGGCGATGTTCGCCACGATCGCCGAGAGCGATGTCTTCCTCAGCGTGCTCACCATCGGAGAACTGCGCAAGGGAATCGACCGACTGAAACCGGGACCGAAGAAGCACGCGGTCTCCGCGTGGATCGACAGGCTGGCGATGGCCGCAGAGGGGCGCATTCTCCCCGTCGATCTCGAGACGGCGGTCATCTGGGGCGAGGTGTCGGCTAGGGCAGAGAAGAAGGGGCGACCGATTCCGGCCATCGACGGCCTCCTCGCCGCGACCGCGCTCCGGCACGGACTGCATCTTATGACTCGGAACGTTGCCGACTTCGAACCGACGGGGGTCCTGTTGGTGAATCCCTGGGAGGACGGCGACGGCTGATCGTCAGCCCTGCACGTCGCCCGCGTCTGACTGCCAATCCCGGTTTTTCGCTCCGCTCCCTTGATCTTCCGCCCGCCGTGGCCATCGACTCCCGTCGCGGCAGTGGTCGGCGACGAACCCGAACGACGTCAAAGGATCCCCCCATGCAACACTGGCTGCTCAAGAGCGAACCGGACTGCTTCTCGATCGACGCCCTCCGCAAGGCGAAGAAGCAGACGACCTGCTGGGACGGCGTTCGCAACTACCAGGCCCGCAACTACCTCCGCGCGATGCAGGTCGGCGACCGGGCCTTCTTCTACCACTCCAGTTGCGCCCCCCCGGCGGTCGTCGGCGTCGTCGAGATCGTCCGCGAGGCCTATCCCGACGCCAGCGCCTGGAACCCCGACGACGACCACTTCGATCCCAAGGCTTGCCCAGAGAATCCGGTCTGGTCGATGGTCGACGTGAAGCTCGTCGAGGTCTTTCCGCGGGCGGTCCCACTCGACGAGCTCCGGGGAGTGAAGGCCCTCGCCGGCTTGGAGCTTTTGAAGCGCGGCAGTCGGCTCTCGGTCCATCCGGTGACAGCGGCCGAGTTCCGCACGATCGAGCGGCTCGGGGCCGGGTGATGTCGGTGGGCGGCCCATCCCCACGCCGGCTGGAATGGCCATAATGTCGGCATGACCTGCCGTCCGCCATTCACCGCCCCCCCGCGCCCCGCCGTCACCGCGGCGCTGCCGGAGGCCCTGGCCTGGATCGAAGCGGGGCTCGAGGTTCTGCGGCGCGACGGCCTCCAGCGCCCTCGCCGCGTCCGCTCGGGGCGGCAGGGGAGGGTCGTCGAGCTCGACGGCCGGGCGCTCCTGAACTTCGGCTCCAATGACTACCTCGGGCTAGCCGGCGATGTCCGGCTGACGAAGGCCGCCTCGCGCGCTGCCTGCGCGGAGGGATTCGGTTCCGGGGCGAGCCCGCTGGTGAGCGGCCACTCCTCCACCCACGCGGCCCTCGAGACGGCGCTGGCGAATCTTCTCGGCACCGGCGACGCGCTCCTCTTTCCCTCGGGATTCGCCGCCAACGCGGCCACGATCGCGGCGCTCGTTGGCCCCGGCGACATCGTTTTCAGCGACGAGCGCAACCACGCAAGCATCATCGACGGCTGCCGGCTGTCGCGCGCGGCGGTTGCCGTCTTTCCCCACCGCGACGTCGCCACCCTCGAATGCCTCCTGGCGGCCGAGTCGGCGCGGCGCCGGCTGATCGTCACCGACAGTCTGTTCTCGATGGATGGCACGATCGCACCGCTTTCCGATCTCGCCGCGGTCGCCCGACGCCACGGCGCCATCCTCATGGTCGACGAGGCCCATGCCACCGGAGTGTTTGGACCGCGCGGCAGCGGCCTCGTCGAGGCCAGCGACACCGCCGACGGGGTCCATGTCCGCGTCGGCACGCTCTCCAAAGCGCTGGGGTCAGCCGGTGGCTTCGTCGCCGGCCATCCGTGGCTCGTCGACTGGCTGCGCCACTCCGCCAGGGCCTGGGTCTTCTCCACGGCCCATCCCCCCGCCGTGGCCGGTGCTGCGCTGCGCGCGGTGGAGCTCCTCGCCGAGGAGCCCCACCGCCGTGTCACGCTCCTCGAGAAGGCGACGGCTTTCCGCGATCGGCTCCGCGCCGCCGGCCTCGACCTCGGCGCTGCGGCGGCTCAGATCGTGCCGGTGATCGTGGGGAGCGCTGACGGAGCGGTCGCCCTGGCGGCGCGGCTCGCCGACGACGGACTGTTCGTGCCGGCCATCCGCCCGCCGACCGTCCCGGCCGGTGGCAGCCTCGTCCGCGCGAGCCTCGCCTGCCACCACACCGACGGCGACCTCGACCGCCTCGCCGGCGCCCTCTCGGAGAGCCGGGGATGAGTGGCCCGGGATTCGACGACAGCGGTTGGTGTGTCATCGGCGCGGGGCCCTCGGGACTCACGGCCCTCAAGAACCTCCTCGCGCTCGGGATCCGCGCCGTCTGCCTCGAACGGGAGGACGACATCGGCGGCAACTGGTATTTCGGCTCGGGCGCGGCAGCGGTGTTCGCGTCGACGCGGCTCATCAGCTCGAAATCGCTCACCGCTTTCACCGACTTCCCGATGCCGCGGCAGTGGCCCGCCTACCCCGACCACATTCGCTGCCTCGACTATCTCCGTGCCTACGCCGACCACTTCGCGCTCCGGCCCCACATCCGCACGCGATCTCCAGTTGAAGGGGTCGTGCCCCGCCCCGGCGGCGGCTGGACGGTCTCCGCCGACGGCGGAGCGATCGAGTGCCGCGGCGTCGTCATCGCCAATGGCCACAACCGCACGCCACGCTGGCCCGACATTCCTGGCAGGTTCGACGGGCCGTTTCTCCATGCCTGCCATTACAAGTCGCCGGTCGATCCGGTGGCGATCGCGGGGAAGCGCGTCCTCGTCATCGGCGGGGGAAACTCTGGCTGTGACATCGCCGTGGAGTGCTCCCAACACGCTGCGAGGACCGTTCACTCGACACGCCGCGGCTACCACGTTGTGCCGCGGTTCATCATGGGCCGCCCCGCCGATCTCCGCGGCGAACGGCTCCTGGCGATGGGAGCCCCGACATGGCTGCGCCGCATGGTGAGCCTCCGCGCCATCGACCGGGCGATCGGTCTTTCCTGGAAACACGGGCTCCCCCGGCCCGATCACCGCCTCTGGGATACCCACCCGGTGATCAACTCCGAGATCCTTCGCCGGATCGACTCGGGTGCCCTCGTGCCGCGCGGTGACGTGCGCCATTTGAAAGGCGACATGGCGACGTTCGCCGACGGCTCACGGGAATCGTTCGACGTCGTGATCTGCGCCACCGGCTACGTTCTCTCCCTGCCGTTCATCGACGACACCCACCTCCATCCCGTCGATGGCGCCCCGCGGCTCTTCCTCCACACCCTCCACCCCACGCGCGACGACATCGCCGTCTGCGGTCTGATCCAGCCCGACAGCGGTCAGTGGGGCCTCACCGACCTCCAGGGGCAGCTCATCGCCCGGATGGCCCTGGCGATGGAGCGCTCTCCCCGCGCCGCGGCGTTCCTCCACCGCTGGCGTGGCCGCCCGGGCGACGGCATACCGCGCCCCGCCGGCATCGACTACATCGACAGCCCGCGCCACCGCTTCGAGGTCGAGCACCACAGCTACGCCCGGCGACTGGAGCACCTCATCGCCGCCACCGACCGGCGCCTCCGCCGCGACGGCGCCCTGCGGTCGGGATTCTGATCGACTCGCCGCTCACCGCGCTTACCCCAGGAGCTGTTCGGCGGCCTGATCGAGACCGGCTTCAGCCCACCCTAGAAAGAGAGGGGCGCTTCGGGGGGCGTTGCCGGGGGGAGTGGCGGCAGCACCGGCACGGCCGTTGCCGGCGGCGCGGGGCGCGGTGGGAGGGCCGGGGCGGCGGGGGGAGGATTGCCGAACAGCTCTTCGAGCCCCTCGAGCCCCCGCTCGAAGCCGTCCTTGATGATCCCCTCGGCGGTGTTGTCGACGATCCGGGCGATGAGGCCGTCGATCGCGCCGGTGTCGAACTGCGGCCGATCGGATGTCCCCTTGAGCGGAATCACCAGCGGTGTCCGCAGCAGCTTCGCCAGCTGCGGTGCGCCTGCGACGAGGTCTCCCCGGAAACCGACCTCGACCACCATCGCGAGTGTCCCGTCGGCCCCCACGCTCCCGGCAGAGCGGAGCTTCAGCTGCCCCATGTCCATCACCAGGCCATCGTGCCAGGCACGCCCCGCGGCGAGGCGGACGCGGACCGGCTCGGGGCGGACCCGCAGGAGCACCGCCCTGTCGCCGAAGGCGAAGCGCGGATCGATGACCGCCTGGAGCTTGGCGACGAGATTCGCCAGCGGGGCCATCAACGGCCCCGGGGTGACCTCGAGATTCTCAAACACCATCTCCCCGGCGGCATCCCCGCCCCAGGGATCGGAGAGCGGGAGCCGGGCCCCGGCCACGTCGACACTGACCATCCCCTGCGTCCGCATCGAGCGGCCGACGATCGGGAACATCCAGTTCATCCACCGGTCGGCGAGCGGCCCGGCGAGCACCATCCGCTCGACGAGCCTCCCCTTCGGGACGATGAGCTCGCCGGGGGCCGGGAGGAGCTGCACCCACGGCGCGCCGCGCAGCCGGCCGCCGCCGAAGCCGACGTCGAACGGCCCGAGGGCCAATTGCCCCTCGAAGAGCCGCAGCGGCGTCTCACCGGCGTCGAGCCGCATCCCCTCGAGGGCCCCGGCTGACCAGGTCGTCGAGGAATCGATCGACACGCTCCGCAGCCAGGCGGCGGTGTCGTTGCGCGCCTGGGGCTGGAGCGACACCGGCAGTGCCGCCCGGACCGGCCTCTCGGGATCCGCCTCGCGCCCCCCACCCCGGATTGCCGCCAGCCAATTCTCGGGGAGCGGCACCTCGGTCGTGGGTACCGGTGCATCCTCGGCCAGGGCTGGCGCCGCTGACGGTCCGCCCGGTGCGACGCCATCGAGGACGAGACGGACCAGCGGCTCGACCGGTGCCCGGAGCGCGAACGGACGGGCCGCACCGCCGGCAAGCTCGAGTCGACCTCCCGTCCAGGGGAGGAGGAGCCGGGAGAGCATCCCCCAGTCATAATTGAGCGTGCCACCAACATCGAGGAGGGGGCGCGACGAGCACTCATGCACCGTCCCCACGGCCGCCGCGGCCACGGTCGACGACTCGAGCACGAGTCGGTTGATGGCCAGCGCGTCGCCGACCGGCGCGCGGGTGAGCTCGACGAGCAGCCGGGCCCGTGGCTCAGCCCACACCTCACGCGCCGGGGCGCCCGTGGGATCGATCGGCACTGACGATCGCGGATCGGTGGTCGTCGAGAGGGAGAGTTGGTTGCCGGTAGCATCGACGAGGAGATTGAGCCCCGCTGGGGTCTCCTGGAGATCGACCGTCCCCCACACCCGCCCCGCCGCAGGCCAGCGCTCGACCGTCACCGGATCGACAAACCACGTCGCCATCCTTCCCACATCGCACTGCCATTGGACGCGGCCACGGCATCGGCCCGGATCATCCCACGGGGCATAAGGGCCGCTGGGGGCCGGCCGGCCGGCCGGCAACGGAAGGATCGTCAATCCGCCGGTCCGCAGCGAGAGACTCGCCGTCAGGACCTCGGCGGAGGAAATGTCGACCCGGCCGCTGGCGGCATCGATCGTGCCGGCGGCCGTGGCGACCAACCTCGGCTCGACGATCCGCCCGCCGTCGATATCGAGCTTCAAGACCTCCCCGCCGGCCCGGGTCACCTGCCACGATTCACCGTGGGCTGACAGCGATGCCGAGGCCTCGACCGTGCCGCCGAGACGGGTCGACGGGAGGGCGGTATCGCCGAGGAGCGCCGCGAGCCGGGCCTGCCAGCAAGCCAGATCCCCCTGCAGCGACCAATCGACCGAGATCCCCGTCGAGGTCGGCGCCGGCCGCAGCCACGCCCCGCGCCGACGCGCCAGCCCGATCAGCGACGGAAGGAGGGAGGGATCGACCAACGCCCCTCCGGCGACGTTCACTTCGAGGCGATCCCCCGCCGCGGCAAACGCC
Organism: Candidatus Kuenenia stuttgartensis; assembly: GCA_943332855.1. Classification (GTDB taxonomy): domain Bacteria; phylum Planctomycetota; class Planctomycetia; order Pirellulales; family UBA1268; genus QWOP01. Next base: position 5,117 of record CALQRA010000093.1, on the reverse strand, counting down.
GAGCGCGCCGTGTCGATGACCATCGTGCCATCGGCCACCGATCCGGCCGCCGAGGCATCGATCGTGATCTCATCATCGATCCAGTCGGGGCGACCAGCGGCGAGCCAGCGGAGGCCGGTGACGCTGCCGGTGACCGAGGCGGTCGCCGCGCCGTTGGCCGGTGCCCGCTGGAGTGTGGCCCGACCGCGCGTCGTACCGGCGAGATCGACGCCGCGGAGGTCAAGGACCTCGCCGGCGTCCGCGACCAGCCGACCGAGGTCGACGGTCCATTGGAGATCGGACGACTCGGTCGTGCCCGACGCCGACACCTCGAAGGCCGACGTCGCCAACCGCGCCTCCTCCACGCGGAGCCGCTCCCCCCGCCCGGCACCACGCCGGGAGCGCAGCCAACCGACGAACGGCTCTGGCCAACGGAGCTGCCTCGTCCCCTGGACCACCTCCAGATCGCGGGCCCCGACGCGGACCTCCAGAACCCGCTCCGTTCCCTCCGCCCGCCCCGCCGCGGCGATCTGCAGCTGTCCACCGGCGACACGGACATCGGGACGGACGTGCAGTCCACCGCTGACGCTTCGCGACGCTGCCGCCAGATCGATGTCGACGGCCAGCGCAAAGTCGTCGCCGATGAGCAACTCGGCCCACTCCCAGGCGGTCCCCTGGGGGAGACCGATCCGCCCCGACGCCTCCGCCCGGAACAGGGGGGACTCGATCCGGCAGTCGCGGAGCGTGACGGTCGAGCCGTCCAGCGAGACGTCGACCGGCGCCTCCCAGCGTTCGAGGGCCACCAGTCGCTCGAGCGTGTCGGCCCGGCAGACGGCGAGCCGGGCGCCGTCGACGCGCCCAGCCACACGCAGCCCCTGGCCGGCACCGGTGGCGGAGGGGAGTTGGATGTCGAGACGGACATCGGCCGTCCCCTCGAGCACGCGGGGGAGATCAAACCTGGCGGCAACAACCCGTGACAGGTCGAGCGGCACCCCATTGCCCGCCACGGCGAGGGAGCGGGGAGTCGGCACTCCGGGGTCGTTCGGGGAGGAGATCGACCAGCCGCCAGCCCGCGCCAGGCTCGCGGTGGCGGCGGTGACGATCGTCGTCCGATCGAGCCGCGACGGCGCAGGAGGATCGTTCGGTGCCGACGGCGGCGCGGCGAAGGCCGCCGCGAGATCGCGCTTTGGAGCCCCGGTGTGCACCACCCGTCCTGCGAGCGTCCAGCCCGCCAGCGTCGCCCCCGGTCGGATGCTTCCGGCCGCGATCAGCTCCGTCATCCGCCAGGCATCGTCCCGTTCGACATCGACGACTTCGACCGAGGCATCGACGACCTCGAGCTCCAGCGAAGGCGAGGATCCGGCCCGGGCCGCCGCCGCGATCCACGGGGCGAGGAGATCCTCGATCCCGCTTCCTCCGCGCCGCACCTCGACGAGCGCCTCCCCTCCCACCAGCCGCACCGTCCCCAGATCGCTGCGGTCGACGAGCAACTTGAGCAGGCCACGATCAACGATCATCCGCCGTGCGGCAGCGACCGGTCGGCCGCCGCGGTCGACGAGCATCACATCGCGGTACTCGACCGCTCCGAACCAATTCCAGGTGGCGGCCCGGCTCGAGATCCCACCGTCGATGCCGGCCAGCGCCATCGCCAGCGGCCAGTCGCGCAGCGGCGTCTTCACCACCGCGGCCGGCGCGAACCAGACCGCAGCACCGATCGCCGCCAGGACCACCGCCCAGCGGAGGGCCCGGCGGCCCCGCGGGGGCCCGTCAGCCTCATGCGCTCGGGTGTTTCGCGTCGCCATGGGGCGGAGTATAGGAGTGCCCCCCTGATTTCCTGTAGGTCAGCTTTCCCCCCCGGACGCGAGGAAATCCCCCAGTTCCTCCAGGTCCCGTGGCGTGTCGAGGTCGCGGAAGCTCCACAGGCCCGGATCGGTAGCGCGAAGGTCGCTTTCAGGCACAACGATCGCTCTCCCTGCCCGGCCGAGCCTCTCCACCAGCGACCGCGGGTCGCGCCGGCCTGCCGCGAGGTGGGCCTCGATCGCCGCCAAAATCTCTGGCCGGACCGCCGACACGAGCACCTGAAGATGGCCCCCCACCTCCGGCACCACCCACAGTGGCGCTCCTGGGCCTACCAGGAGCCCCTCCTGCAGCAGCCCGAGGAGCTGCGGACGAATCAGCGGCACGTCGCACGACACGACGAGCACCGTCGGGGCGGCGCCGCCGAGGGCCCGCAGCCCGTCGGCGATCCCCGCCAGCGGCCCGCTCCCGGGGGCGCTGTCGCGCACCACCTCCACGGGCCCTGGCAGGGGAGGCAGTTCCTGCCCCGGCGCTGCCACGACGACGATCTTCCCCGCCACACGCCCCACCCGCCCGCAGACCCGCTCGAGGAGGGTCTTTCCCACCAGCACCAACCCTGCCTTGCCACCGGGGGACACGATCCCGGCACTGGCCAATCGCGACGAACGTCCGCCGGCGAGCACGATCGCAGCAGTCGAATCCATCGTCGCCCCCGCTCCATCCATCGGGCATCCGCATCGATCGCACCAAGAAGGCGAGTCTATACTTCCCGCCGCGCGCCACAGTCCCGGCGCACCAGAGTCCTGCCGCCCACAGTTTCGCCGGAGACCGCCCCATGCCCCACCCGCTCCCCCGCGCCCTGGTCATCTTTCTCACCGCCGTCGTGGCCACCGCCGCGCCCATCCTCCGCGCCGAGGAGATCCCCGCGACGGCGAGCCTGCCATCAATCTTCAACGGTCGGGATCTCACCGGCTGGACGCCCCCCGCCGAACCCCACTGGAGGGTCGTCGACGGGATCCTCGTCGGCGAGAACGACGCCGACAAGAAGGGCTCGATGCTCTACACCGAGAAGGCCTACGGCGACGTGATCCTCGAAGGGGAGGTGCGATGGGAAGGGGAGATCGACAGCGGGTTCATGGTCCGCAAGCCGGAATTGCAATTGCAGATCGGCGTCTCGCGCAGCCTCAAGCGCGACATGACGTGTTCGTTCTACGTCGGCAATTATCCGGAAGAAGCGCAGGCCAAGCGCGCTGGCGAGTTGCTCAAGCCGGGGGATTGGAACCGGATCCGGATCCGCGCCAAAGGGGACACGTTCACCGTCTGGCTCAACGGCGAGCCGGTGTCGCAGTACACGTCGCCGAACTACGCCGACCCGGCCCCGATCGGACTCCAGATCCATGGCGGGCTTTCGATGAAGGTGGAGTTCCGCGACCTCCGCGCGCTGCAGCTTGAGTGAGCCGGACTGACCGGTACTCGAACTCAAACGTCGCTTCGGGGTCGCCCGTGCCCCGTCGCCGGACGTTCACTGCGGCCTTCGTGGCCTCCGTTCACTCGGAGCCTGCTTCGCTCCGCCTTCCATGGCTGCGCTCGCATCCTACGCCGGCTCTCGGAGCACGGGCGACCCCTCGCTGCAGCGCGTCAGGGTGAGCTATTTTTCCCCAGCGCGGAGGCGAGGCGGGGATCGGCGAACGCTTGAGGAGAGAGGAGGTGCCTCCGACGAACGACGAAACTTTTGCCGGCCCCGCCGACGGATCGCCCACAGGCAAGCCACCGAAAGGGTCGCCCCGAGTATCCAGCCCACATGCGACTCCGAGGCCCCGGCTTGGCATCCGTTTTCCGGGCCCGGCTACGCTCCCACGAAGCGGGCGATCCGGTCGAGGCCGCGCTCGAGCTTCTCTTCGCTCGAGGCGAAGCTCATCCGCACGTTCCCCTCGGCGCCGAACGCACTCCCGGCCACGAGGGCGACATGTTCCTTCTCGAGGAGCGCCTCACACCAGGCAGCGCTCGTCGTGATCCCATTGGTGCCGCGGGCGAGGATCGGGCTGATGTCGAAGAAGGCATAGAAGGCGCCGCCGATGTCGGGAATGCGAACGCCGGGGATCGCTCGGAGCCGGGCCGCGACAAGGTCGCGTCGGACCTGGAAGGCAGCGTTCATCGTGGCCACACATTCCTGGGGGCCGGTCAGCGCCGCAAGCGCCGCATGCTGACTGACGCTGCAGGGATTGCTTGTCTCCTGGCTCTGGAGATTGCCGATCGCCTTGGCGAGCGGCTCCGGGCAGATCGACCAGCCGATCCGCCAGCCGGTCATCGAGTAGGTCTTGCTGACACCGGCGACAACGACGGTGCGATCGGCGAGGCCGGGGCGGAGGGTGGGGAACGAGACCGCCTGCCGGCCGTCGAAGACGAGCTGATCGTAGATCTCGTCGGCGACGACCGAGAGATCGGCAGCGATGGCCACGTCGGCGAGACTCCCCAGCTCCTCAGGCGAATAGACCACCCCGGTGGGATTGCTCGGCGAGCAGAGGAGGAGCATCCGCGAGGCCGGGGTGAGCGCGGCGCGGAGGGCCTCCGGACGGAGCTTGAAATCATCCTCAAGACGCGTCGGGAGGATCACCGGCCGCGCTCCGGTGAGCTTGATGAGCTCCGCATAGCTCACCCAGTAGGGGGCAGGGACGATCACCTCGTCCCCCTCGTCAAGGAGCGCCGTGAAGACGTTGTGGAGCGCGTGCTTGGCACCGTTGGAGACGACAACCTGTGCCGCCGTCACTGCCAAGCCGCTGCGGCGGGTGTAGTCGGCGGCCACCGCTTTGCGGAGATCGGGGATGCCGGCCGCCGGCGTGTACTTCGTCCGCCCGGCGCGGATCGCCGCCTCAGCGGCCCGGCAGATATGGTCGGGGGTGGGAAAGTCGGGCTCACCGACCGACAGATCGATGACATCGACCCCCGCCGCGGCCATGGACTGGGCCCGGGCCGCCATGGCAAGCGTGGCAGAGGGTTCGAGGGCGTGCATCCTCGTGGCGAGGTCGAGCGGGAGGCGGCGCAGGGCGGACGATCGCGAGGGGTGAGACATGCGGGTGCGGAGGGTGCGGGGGAGGAGCCGATACAAGAGAGGAAACGCGGCACGTTTTGCGTGCTGTCGGCGCCTCGTGCATGATACCACCGCGGTGAGAGTTCCACAGCCGCCGCACGCTTCACCGACCCCAGGAATGCCCCAACCATGGCAGCCCCTCACGGCGATTCTTCCCCGCGATCCGACTCCCTCCCTGCCAGCCGCCCGCGCGGCCGCACGGGGCTGTGGCTCATCGGCGCCAAAGGGGGCGTGGCGACAACCGTGATCACCG
>CALQRA010000092.1 GCA_943332855.1 Candidatus Kuenenia stuttgartensis | reverse complement strand
GAGTGTCGTCGTCGTGCCACTCCTCTCGCCGGTCGAAGTCTGCCTCGTCGAGGTGGTCCGCGTCGCCGTCGGACGGACGCTCCTCGAGTTGCCCGCCGGCACGCTCGACCGCGTCGAGTCGCTCGAGGCCGCCGCGGCCCGGGAACTCGTCGAGGAGACCGGGTATCGGTCGCGCTGTCTCACGGCCGCCGGCGCGTTTTGGATGTCGCCGGGGATTCTCCGGGAAAGGATGCATCTGTTTGTCGCCGAGGGGCTCGAACCGGGCCCCCAGGCCCTCGAGCCGGGGGAGCAGATCCGTGTCAGGATCGTCCGCTGGGAGGAGGCGATCGCGATGTGCCTCGAAGGCGCGATCGACGATGCGAAGACCGTTGCCGGGCTGCTGCTGGTCGATGCCCGCCGGCGACTGGGGACGCAGATACCCCATTCCAGTTGATGTCGTGGGCACCTCACCCCGCTTCCGTTTGGGGGGCTGTGACGGTGCCCCGTCGGCGATCGGCCAGGAACATCACACCGCCGACGAGGCCGCAGGCGATCGAGACCAGGAACCAGAGCAGGCCGATCGCCACGGCCTTTTCCTTGGACACGCCGTGGGGAGCGAGGAGGACCGCCAGTCCCCCTTCCCGGATGCCGACGCCGCCGATGCTGATCGGGAGGACCATCGCCAGGGCAACCAACGGAACGGCGGCGAACCAGAACGAGACCGGGAGGTCGGTCCCGATCGACCGGCCGATGGCATCGACCGTCAGTGCCCCCCCCATCTGCACCAGCAGGCTCCAGGCGATCGCCGAGGCGATCAGCCCCGGACGCCGTTGGTAGGGAAGAAGACCGGCGACGATTCCCTGCACGCCGGGGTGCGACGGGAGGAACCGCGCGATCCGATCGAGACGGCTGATGACGAGGGTCGCCGGCAGGAGCACCGCTGCCAGCAGCATGCTGCCAATGAGGAGCGTGGGGAGGAGCGGGAGCGACGCCTGATTGCGGATCAGCGCCGTGGCGGCGATGACCCCGAGTGCCGAGAGTCCGGCGAGTCGGTCGGCGAGGATCGTGCAACCGGCGAGCACGCGGCCGCGCGTCGTCGCTGCCATGCGGTACGCCTTGACGACGTCTCCGCCGATCGACGTCGGCAGGCAGAGGCTGAAAAACTGCCCCTCGAAGAACCGGCGGATGAAGAACGTTAACGGTTCTTGGAACCCGACCGGCCGGGCCAGTGCTGCCCAGCGGACTGCGGCCAGGCACTGCACGCCCAAACCGAGTCCCAGGCTCGCGCCCCACCAGCGCCAGTCGACCGTCCCGAACAGGAGCCACATTTGCTGCCAGTCGACGTTGCGGAGCGTCAGCGCCATCAGGGCGACGGTACCTGCCACCCGGAGCATCATTCCGGCGGCCCGTCGTGCCCGACCACGGTGCGACGTTTCCGCGGGCAGATCAGGATTCGGAGCCCCGGAGCGGGGGGGGGGCGTTCCGGGGCGCTGTGGCATCAACGTCTGTCTCGCGAGGGGAATCAACGGGGATCAACGTCCTGCATGCTGCGTCGCTCCCCGCCGGTTAATCTAGATGGTGGTGGAAAAAGTCAGCGGAGACCATTTCCCATTTGGAACACCCTCGAAAAAAGTGTTTTTCAGGGGGCTGCGGCCGGCGCATCTGCAGGCGAAACAGCTTATCCAAAGTCCGCTGGTGGTCCACGGAAAACTTCATCCATGACCCCTCGGCCGCGGCGCAGCCCGCGATCCCGGTCCGTTGGTCGACCGGAAAGACGTCTAAAGGGATTCGATTGCCATGCACGAGTGGATCGTCCCGCTGACGGATGTGGTGGTGTGCGGATTGCTCCTGGTGCTCGGGGGAAATCTCGGCAGCTTTCTCAATGTCGTCGTCCACCGGCTGCCCCGGGGGGAGTCGGTCGTCCACGGTGGCTCGCATTGCCCGTCGTGCGGATCGGCCATTCGCTGGCACGACAATGTTCCCGTCCTCGGTTGGCTCGTTCTCGGTGGACGTTGTCGGGATTGCGGGGTGATGATCGCCGCGCGGTATCCGCTCGTGGAGGCCGTCGGTGCGATCGTCATCGGCGGGGTCGGCGCCGCCGAACTGCTGTCGGGTGGCCGAACGCTCCCCGGTGCCGCGTTCGGCGGCGGCAGGCCCGGTGCCGACAATCTCCTTCTGCGGCCAGATCCGCTCCTGATCGCCGTCGCCGTTCTCCACGGATGGCTTCTCTTCAATCTCCTCCTCGGAGCGGCCGTGGAGGCCGACGGGCAGGTCGTGCCGACCCGCTGGAGCCGCGTCGCCCTGGGGATCACCCTGGGCGCCGTGACCGGCTGGTCCGCCCTTCTGCCGATCGGTGTTGGCATTCAACTCCCGGCGTGGATAGGGGAGGGTCGGGGGCGTGGACCCTTGATCGCCATGTTTGGGGTGGCCTGCGGCGCTGTGCTCGGGCGCTCCTCCTCTGCGGCGGTGCGACAGGGCTTGATGCTCGTCGGCGCCGTCCTCGGGTGGCAGGCGGCAGCAGCCGCCGCGCTCCTACTGCCGGTGATCGGCACGCTGCGGAGCTTGCTGGCGTCGCTAATCCCCCCTGATCCCCCGGTGCACTCTGCGGTCGCCCCCGGGCCCGCCGGAGCCATTCACCCGTTTTCCGAATCGATCCAATCGGAGGGAGTGTCAGATCCGGAAACCGCGACAGGGTCAACCGATCAGGAATCATCCCCCGCCGCCTTTCCTAGGGCGGAGCCGGCCGCATCCCCGGCCGACCACCGCGCCCGGGGCCCTTTCGTGGGCCGACTGGCGATTCCGGTCATCTGGTATTTCCGGCGTAAAAGTGTGCCAGCGGGGGATTTGGTCGTGGCCACGGCCATCGTTCTCCTTGCCTGGCGATGGCTGTGGCGGGGGGCCTTGGCACTCCTCGGATGACCCGCGGAAAGCGTCCAGCCAACGCATTCACCCGCTGTCGCCCGCCTTCTCCCCGGGGCGCGGTTTTGCCCAATCGTTCGTGTATACTTGCCTCGGAACGGCCAGAGCGATCCGACTCCAGCGGGTGATGCATGAATCCACTCACCGAAGACTTCCGCTCCAATCCAAACCCCGGCCCGGTGTGCGCTTCGGGCGATGCTGCCGGTTCTGCTCCGCAGTCGCCGATCGATGGCAATGATCTTGTGGCCTTCGATGAGCCGGCGGTTGCCATGAACGGCGGCTTGACGTCCGACGGGGCCTCCGCCGGCGGGCAACCGGTGCTGGCTGCGACGGCCCCCCCGACCCTGCCGACAGCCTCCCGCCCGGCTGTCTTGGGCGCGGGTCCGCCGCTGGTGTCCGGCCCACCGCGGCCGGGCGTCGACGACGAGGAGTTCTTCGCGCAGCTGAAGCGGAAATGGTCGGAGTTCCTTGTCGACATGCGGGATCCTTACCAGCGGTTCACGCTGATCACGATCGCGATCTTCACCGCCGCGTTGATCTACAGCTATTTCCCGGGCCTCACCAACGCGTACATCGCTTGGGCCAACCCCCAGTACGCCCACGGGTGGATTGTGCCGCTGTTCTCGGCGGCCCTCCTCTTCTGGTGGCGGCAACCGGTGGCCCCGGTGAAATTGTCCGCTCGGTATGTCGGGTTGCTCCTTCTGGCGGCCTCCCTCGGACTGCGGTTGTTCTCGGCCAGTTACCGGATCGTCACGATCGACATGTACACGTTCGTCCCGGCGATCTGTGGCGTGTTCATCCTTGTGGGCGGGTGGAGCATGTTCCGGTGGGCGTGGGCTCCGCTGATGTTCCTGATCTTCATGTACCCCCTCCCCGACGAAGCGACCCGTTACCTCCTTGGGCCGCTGCAGACGACCGCCACGATGGTCAGCACCTTTGCCCTTCAAACGCTGGGGCTCGAGGCCTATCGGGAGGGTAATCAGATCGTCCTCGGCGAGATGCACCTCGGTGTCGTCGACGCCTGTAGCGGGCTGCGAATGTTGACGATCTTCGTCGCGTTGTCGGTCGGACTGGTAATGGTTGGGCAGCGCTCGTGGTGGGAGAACGCCATCATCCTCGCCAGCGCCATCCCGATTGCCCTGGCGGTCAATTCGATCCGGATTACCGTCACGGGAGTCCTCTATCAGGTTGCCGACAGTGAGTTCGCCGAGCGAGTGTTCCACGACTGGGCTGGCCTGGTGATGATGCCGATGGCCATGGCCATGCTCTATGCCGAGCAGTACATCCTGGCCAACGTCTTCCTGCCGGAGTTCGAGGGGCCGGCCGTCCTCGGACGTTCGGCCGCGCCGGTAGCGGAATCGTCCGGCCGGAAGGCGAAGGCTGCCGCGCCGGGCGTCCTCGGTCTGGGGCCGATCGGCGGCGCCAAGTCCGGTGGCCCCGCGGCCAGCAAGCCCAAGGGGGTCGTCGGACCGGTGATCGGCTTCCCGCCGAGGAAGAGTTGAAGCTCGGATGGTCTCGCAGTGTCGGAGTCCGTCCGTGGTTGGGTCGGACCCCCGGTTCGGGCCGGGCTGCAGTGGTGTCCGTGGTGGCTGGATGGTCAGGTCCTTTCCCTCTGTTCTGTTTTGATCCCAGGTAGCGCTGTCCATGAGCGAAACTGCTGCCGTAGCCGTTGCAACCGAGCCGAAGGCACCGCTGCCGTCGGTCGGCGCCATCGCCGTGCGGGACACGGCCGTGGCGTTCCCCAGTCCGCAGGGAATGGCCTTCCCGGTCGCCGCGCCGGAGGCCGGGGTGGACGGCGGGCTCGACGCCAAGCGACTCCTCCACGCCCTGCGGCGGCGCTGGCTCCCGGCGCTGGCACTGGCGCTGGTGACGGGGGTCGCCTTCGCCGTCCCCGTGTGGCTCTTTCTTCCCCGGGGCTACGAGGCCGTCGTCTGGTTGAGAATCCGCGCCAGTGGGACGATTCTCAGTGAGGGCCGCAGCGCCGAATACGACGCTTACCGGAAGACGCAACTCCAGTTGCTTCGCAGCCCCGTGGTGCTCAATGCGGCCCTGCGGAAGCCTGGCATCTCGTCGCTGAAAATGATCACCGAGCAGGATGACCCGCAAAACTGGCTGGCGCGAACGATCGAGCCGGTGTTGCAGGGCGACTCCGAGGTGATGCAACTGAAATTCCGCGGGCCCGTCGCCGAGGAGACGGCGAAGATCCTCAACGCAATCACTTCCTGCTACCTCGACGACATCGTCAACAAGGACCGTCAGGATCGACTCAGCCGCCGAGACCAACTCGAGAAGAAGTTCAAGGAGAACCAGACCGAATTGCGCAGTCGTCGTGAGACTTTCAATGATCTCGCCCGCACGCTCGGCAGCCGTGACAGTCAGGAAGTGGCAACGCAGCGAGGGTTGCTCATGGACCAACTCGGCACCGCCAGGGGGAGGATGGTCCAGGCAGAGAACGATCTCGAACGACTCGAAGCGGAGATCGCCATCATCGAGTTCCGCAAGGGTGAGGTTTCAGACTCGCGGGCCGACAACCAGCGCGACGAGGCTGAAGATGGCGACGACGGCGCGGATCAGCTCGCCTCCGAGGAGATGATCGAGGCCGCCTTGTCGCGTGAGCCGGAGATTCGCGCCCTCGAATCGCAGATCGCCGGCCTGACCGACTCCATTCTCGGCCAGGCGGAACGGAGCGCCCGGGGGATGAACGAGCCAGCCGTGAGGCGCATGGTCGGGCGCCGGCAGCAGCTCCTCCGCCAGATCGAGGCGGCGAAATCGAAGCTCCGGCCGCAGATCCTCGGAGTCATGGGATCGGGTGGAAGTTTGACATCGGCAGGGAGCGTTTCTAGCCCCCGCGAGCTCGAACTCCGCCGGCAGACGCTCGTCAGGTCGATCGAGAAAGCCCGGGGCAGCTACGACGACATCTCGAAGCAGGTCATCGATCTGGGGAATGCGAATGCCGATCTCGAGAACCGCAAATCGGAAATCGATCAGCTCGCTCGGGTCACTGATCAGATCGGTTTGCAACTCGAGGCAACGTCGCTCGATCTCACCGCCCCCCCGCGAGTGACACTCCTCGAAGAGGCGGTCGTCCCGAGTGGAAACGACACCGTGAAGCGGCTCCTGCTGGCGCTGATGGCGGCCTGCGCCGGCGGCTCCTGTGGCGGGGGGCTGATCGTGGCGCTGGAGTACATGAGGAACCGGCTTGGGGATGTCGAGGAGATCCCGTCGCGGATCGGGGTGCGGGCCATCGGCACGATTCCCTGGATCGGAAAAACGAGGCGGGGGGGTGCCAACGAGTACCGCCTGGCGGAGAGTGTCGACAGTATCCGGACCCTCCTCCTCCAGGGGAATCGGGAGACGGCCAGGGTCATTATGGTGACGAGCGCCGGCGAACGGGAGGCGAAGTCCTCACTGGCCGCGAATCTCGCTGCCAGCATCGCCCGTTCGGGTCACCGCACGCTCCTCATCGAAGGGAGCCTCAGGAATCCATCGGTGCACGCGGCCCTCCAGATCGACGCCGCGACCCCGGGCATGGCGGAACTGCTTCGTGGTGAAACAACGAACAATGAAGTCGTTCAGCCGACGGCGATCGACGGATTGTTTGCCGTGACCTCCGGGGCGGTTGACTACGACGCCATCACGGCCCTGTCGCGGCAGGAATTTCCCCGCATCATCCAGGGTTTCCGTGATTCGTTCGATCACGTCATCATCGATGCCGGGCCGGTGCTCGCCTACGCCGACACGCTCATCATGGGGCGGCAGAGCGATATCGCCATTCTCTCCACAATGCGTGATGTCAGCAGTGTCCCGGCGACGGTTGCGGCGGTGGATCGGCTCCGATCGGCCGGTGTCCGTGTTGCCGGATGTGTCTTGAGCGGCGTGAGTGATTCTGGGACGGGAAGCGCCAAGAGGTTTCCGGCGTGACGGCCCGTCGATCGATTGACCCATCAGGATTCCAGAACAGATGAAATCGAACTTTTTGTCAACATGGCTGCCAATGTGTGTCGGATTGGTCGCCGTGATTGGCGTTACGGTTGCCCAGGGTTACATAACGGGGCGCTGGACCGGGAAGAACGTGAGTGAGGAGCTCCGCAAGGATGCAGCCCGGCTGGAGTCGTCTTTTCCGAAGGAGTTCGGCTCCTGGAAGATGGTCGGTGAGACGAAGGCCGATCCCGCGCAGCTCAAGGTGGCTGGTGCGGTGGGCCACATTTCGCGCGAGTACCAAAATGTCGAAAGTGGCGCCAGGGTGGGTGTCTTCGTGGTCTGTGCCACACCGAGCGACGCCTCCGGTCACACCCCCGATCGCTGCTATCCGAGCGCCGGCTTCGAGATCGCCGAGCAGGAGCACCGCGAGAACATCACGCTGCAGGATGGCGGGACGGCCGAGGCCTTCTCTGGCTCGTTCAAGAAGCCTGGGGAGAGCCTGCGAATCTTCTGGACGTATGCCGTGACCGGGAAGTGGGTTGCGCCGCAGATTGCCCGTATCGAACTGGCCAACAGCCCCGCCGTGTACAAGATCTACGCCATTATCGACGAGACGGCGATGCCACGGGGTGAAGGGAGCCGCACCGGGTTGCAGTTCCTCGCCGACCTGATCCCGGAGTTTGACCGGGCGATCTTTGTCGACGAGGCCACCGCACAGGTCAAGGCCGATGGTGGCTCACCCACGTCAATCGGCTCGACCGGGGCGTGAATCGCCAAGCCTTCCCCAGCGTCGGTTGCGATATCTCCGGGGTGCTGCCAGGTGCTGATCACGAGGGTTTGAACGCCGGTCATGGAACTCGCGCGGAAACGGATCGTTGTCACCGGGGGCGCCGGATTCCTGGGGACGGCGGTTTGCCGGGCTCTCCGCGCTCGCGGTGTGTCGCCTGACCAACTGATCGTGCCGCGGCGCGAGTCCTGCGACCTCACCGACGAATCGGCCGTCGAACGCCTCTACGATGACGCCCGTCCGGATGTCGTCATCCACTTGGCCGCGGAGGTCGGTGGCATCGGTGCGAACCGGGCGGCACCGGGGCGTTTTTTCTACGCCAACATGGCGATGGGGCTCCATCTCATCGAGCATGCGCGCCGGGTCGGGCTCGAGAAGTTCGTCCATACCGGCACCGTCTGCGCGTATCCGCGGGATTGTGCCGTTCCGTTCCGGGAGGACGACCTCTGGAACGGTTATCCAGAAGTCACGAACGCACCGTACGGCATCGCCAAGAAGGCGTTGTTCGTGATGCTCGATGCCTACCGGCGGCAGTACGGGCTCCGATCGGCGGTGGTGGTGCCGGTGAATCTCTACGGTCCTGGGGACGACTTCGACCCCGCCACGAGCCATGTCATTCCCGCCCTGATCCGGAGGTGCGACGAGGCGCGCCGCGCCGGCGCGCCGGAGATCGTCTGCTGGGGTTCGGGAACCGCCACGCGGGAGTTCCTCCATGTCGAGGATGCCGCCGAGGCGGTGGTCCGGGCGGCGGAGCTGATCGATGATCCGATCCCGATCAATCTCGGCGGTGGGGCGGAGATCGCGATCCGTGATCTCGTGGCCAAGGTGGCCGAAGGATGTCGGTACGGTGGGCGGATCACCTGGGATCGATCGCAGCCAGATGGCCAGCCACGGCGCAGCCTCGACATCTCGCGCGCTCGATCGATGCTCGGATGGCAACCCGTCCGCGACTTCGATGAAGGGCTCGTGGAGACGATCCGGTGGTGGGCTGAGCGGACATGAGTTGCGCTGGGTGCCGATCAATCCACGATCGGCTCGAGGGCACCGTGGGAGAAGATGAAGCGTCGCGTACCGGCGGTGCCATCGAAGATCACCGTCACAACGGACCGTACACCCGCGCCACTCACTCCGGCGGTCGTTCCCTCGCCATACTCGGCGTGCCGGACCCTCTGCCCGGCAGCCAAGGGGGCCGGCGCCTGCCGGCCGCTGGTCCGTCGCGCGAGTTCGGCGGCAGTCTCCAATTTGGGGGGCGTGGGGCGGGCCGTCCTCGAACCGGCCCTGGAACTGGATCGCCCCAGTGGCGGAGGCAGATCGTCTTCGGTCTCGAGCACGAGTCCGTCGTCCCTGGTTGGCCTCGGTGGGGAGCCCTGGCGGGGCGCCGTCCATCCCTGTTCCTCCTCCCAGGCATCGGGGGGAAGTTGGGATTCGTCATCCTCGCGGGGTCGGCGGCCTCCCAGGCCCCCGGCCGGAGGGGCTTCGGTGCCCGTCACCTCCGCACCGGGGCCTGACATCTCTGCGAGGAACAGGCTGGGGCAGCCGATCCGCCGGGCCCCGCGGTAGTCGCGCATTCGGGCACAGCTGGCATGAACCTGCTCCATGCCGCGGGTGATTCCCACGAACACGAGGCGCCGTTCCTCTTCGAGTTGGTCGGGCTGATCGAGGCTGCGTTGGTGGGGAAGAATCCCATCCTCCATGGCCACGAGGTAGACCACCGGGAATTCGAGTCCCTTGGCGGCATGAAATGTCATCAGCGAGACCCGATCGGCGGAGGGGTCCCAGGCATCGGTGTCGGCCACCAGGGCGGTGGTGTCGAGGAACGCGCCGAGCGCGGATTCGTCGATCCCACGGGGCTGTTCATCCGAGGCATATCCGGAATCGAATTGCCGGGCCGCCGTGATCAGTTCCTCTACGTTCGCGAGCCGGTCGTCCCCCTCCTCGTCCTCGTCGTCGGCGAGCATGGCGCGATAGCCGGTCTGCTCGAGCACGGCTTCGAGGATCCCGGCCACCGAGGGTTCGCCGGCCGCCACGCCCGCGAGTGTGGCATGGAGCGCGGCAAACCGACCGATCGACGTGGCAGCCCGGGCCGGGAGGCCGGTCACGGACTTCGCCCGTCGGCAGGCGGCGAGGAGTGGCACGGCATGGTCGGTCGCCCAGGCCGAGAGGAGATCGAGCGACAGTCGCCCGATGCCCCGCGCGGGCACGTTGACGACCCGGAGGAGCGCCTCGTCATCGCGCGGATTCCGCAGCAATCGCAGCCAGGCGATGATGTCACGGATCTCGCGTCGCTTGAAGAACTCGACCCCGCGGAGCAGTTGGTAGGGGACGCCGCGGGAACGGAGTGCGACCTCCAGGGAGCGGGAGAGGGCGTTGGTGCGGAAGAGGATCGCGAAATCCCGTGGTGAACGCCCGGACCGCGCAACAGCCGCGGCGATCTCGTCGGCGATCCGGTCGGCCTCCTCGCGCCCTTCTGCGTCGAGGACGATGCGCACGGGTACACCGTCGGGGGCATCGGTGAGGAGTTGCTTCGGCTTGCGGCGCGTGTTGTGGCCGATGAGGCGGTCGGCCGTGCCGAGGATGTTCGCCGTGCTCCGGTAGTTGTGCTCGAGCTTCACGACGCTCGCGGTCGGGTAGTCGCGTTCGAACTCGAGGATGTTGCGGATGCTCGCGCCGCGCCACCCGTAGATCGCCTGGTCGGGATCGCCGGTCACCGAGAGATTCGGGTGATCGATCGACAGGCCCCGGAGGATCGCATACTGGGCGGCATTCGTGTCCTGGTACTCGTCGACGAGGATCCAGCGGTGACGGGCATCGAGTTGGCTGCGGAGTTCGGGGTTGTCGAGGATCAACCGCGCCACGTGAACGAGCAGGTCATCGAAGTCGACGGCATTGCATTCGAGCATCATCTGTTGATAGACCGGCCAGAGTCTCACGGCGACCTCGTCGGCCGGCCGGCCCCAGCGTGCTTCGAAGGTTTCCGGAGTGAGGAGGTCGTTCTTGGCGCGGCTGATGATCCCTGCGAGACGGTCGACTGGAGTGTGGGTGAGGTTCAGACCGAGTCGCTTCGCCGCCCGCTTCATCACCGCCCCGGAGTCGTCGGTGTCGAGAATCGAATAGTCACTGGTCAACCCGACCATCCTGGCGTGGGTACGGAGCAACCGGGCCGCGAAACGGTGGAACGTCCCCATCTCGACCGGCTGCGGGCCGACAAGCGACGTCACCCGGCGGCGCATCTCGTCGGCGGCCTTGTTGGTGAACGACAGGGCCACGATGGTGTGGGCCGGCACCCCCTGCAAAATGAGGTGGGCGATCCGGTGGGTGACGACACGCGTCTTGCCGCTGCCCGGCCCCGCAAGCACCAGCAGCGGGCCGTCCATGTGGGTGGCTGCCCGACGCTGGGATGCATTGAGGCTGTCGAGTTGCATGCGGTCGTCCTGCCTGCCACCGGGTGGGTGAATCCCGGCCGTCTGCGTGGTTTGGGAAGATCTGCGTCGATACCCGCCGGGTGGTAGTCGGAATCGAGCGATCCCGAGTATATTTCCTCCCCGTCGGAAGACGGTGCCATCGAATCATGGAACGGGTTCATCGACGGAGCGGGGTGACACTCGGGCCGACTCGATCAGAGCACGACGTGATCGTGGACAGACTTGACGCTTGGATCTCAGATCGGAACAGGGATGTCCGACTGAGTCTCGTCACACCAGCTTCCGATTCCCGGCTTTCCCCGGGACATCGAGCCCCTGGGCCGGGAAACCGGTCCGCCGCACGGGAGGGAACCCATGCCACGCGTTCCGTACAGGAATATGACGCAGTCGGACGAAATGGCGGAGAAGCTCGACATGAGCACCGCCGAGATCGGACTTTCGGTTCGGACGACGAATTGCCTCGAGGAGAAGGGCATCTTCACAGTGCACGACCTCCTCAAGTGCACGCGTGCCGACCTCCTCGGAATCTCCAATTTCGGCGAGAAGACGCTCGAAGAGGTCTATCGAGCCCTCGAGAAAATCGGATTTTACCGCTCGGCCCAGCCGTCGTCCGCCCAGTCCACAGCGTTGGGGACGAACGGTCCGGCAGGTGCCGAAGGGCACTCCTGAAGTCCGTTCGAACGAGCCGGAGCATCGGGCAGGGCGGGGTGAACCGCTGGCCGGGGCACGTTCGGGATGACAGGTCATGAGACTTCCGCGATTTTTCACCAAGAAGCGGGGCCATCGGAGAACCGACTCCCAAGCCTGGGGGTCGTTTGCCGAAGGGCTTTTTTACGCGTTGCTAGTCGGTGCCGGGGTTGTCTTCGGACTGCTCCTGGTGACCGGTGCGGTGACCTACGCGCCTGCTGACCCCGACTCGGTCGTGCTCCAGCGGGGCTACGAATGGTGGATGTGGCTGCTGACGCTGCTGATGCCCGTGGCGCTGTTGGCCTTTGGTGGGTCTGGTCTCGTTCGCGTGGTGCGAACGTGGGGGAAATCCCAGGAACACCGTGCCGCGGCTTCACGAGCGGTGATCCTCGACGGACTTGCCGGTCCGTCGGCGGGGGCGGCAGGTCGTCCGGCGATCCCGTCGTGCGACAACCTCGAGAACTCCCCCGGCATCGTCCTTCGCTACCGACTCCCTCTGGAGAGTCCCGAGAACTGGTCGTTGGTCGGGTTCGGATTGTTCGCGCTCCTGTGGAACGCTGTCGTCGTCGTGCTTGCCGTCGGCGTTGGGGCTGATCTCATCGGCGGCACGACCGATTGGTTGCTGATCGGTCTCCTCGTGCCGTTTGTCGTCGTCGGTGTGGGTGGGGTGGCGCTGTTCGTCAGATCGGTCGTGCTCTCCACGTCGGTGGGGCCGACGCACGTGGAGATCTCCGATCACCCGCTCGTCCCCGGCAGGCGGTATGACGTCCGGCTCGGCCAGGGGGGCGCGCACCTTTTCCGATCGATCGATCTGGGGCTCGAATTGGAGGAGACGGCGACGTTCCGTCAGGGCACCGACACGAGAACCCAGCGGATCGTCGTGAGGCGAGTCCCCGTCTCGGGGTGGCAGCGCGTCCAACCGGTGCCCGGCGGGATCTTTGAAGCGCGCGTGCCGTTGACGATCCCGGCCGATGCAATGCACTCCTTCTCGAGCGAGAACAACGCCGTTCAATGGCGGATCGTGGTCCGTGCGCAGCCTGACCGGTGGCCGGAATTTGTCCGTGTTTTTCCCGTTGTCGTGCTCCCCGTTATGGCGGCGGGTGCCGGGGCCGTCCCCGAATCAGTGGAGGCGATGGGATGAACGCTGCCGACAGCCACGGGGGAAGCGCTCATGGTCCCGCCGGTTCGGCGCCGTTCCCGCGCATGGAGCTCCGCTTCGGTCATCCGGGCCGGAGGTACGAGCCGGGAGAATGGGTCACGGCCGAGTACACCATCGACGGCCTCAACGGAGAGCGGCCTCGCGCACTGGAACGCTCCGCCCTGTGGTACACCGAGGGCAAGGGGGAGGAGGATCTCGGTGTCCATTTCTTCGAACGCTTCTCGACGCTCGAGACCATCGATCGCGTCGTGCCAGAGGGTACCTTCGCCCTCCAACTGCCGCCGAGCCCACTGTCCTATGAAGGAGTGATCGTGAAGATCCGCTGGTGCATCCGCCTGCGGATCTTCTTCGAGTCGGGACGCGACCATGTCTCGGAGCATGTGTTCACCGTCGGCCGCGTTCCTCCATCGATCCTGCCGTGAGCCATCCCTGGGACGTCGCGCCATGGATATCGGACAGACGATTCACCGTCCCAATCCATTCGCCACGCGATACGTCGCGTCGGCCCGTCTTCTGCCACGGGACGAGCAGGGTGGGGTTCTCAATCTCGCGTCGCTCGTCGCCAGGCTTGATGCGCTCGGGGGATCGGGGGCGATCGTCGGTCCGCACGGGACGGGGAAGTCGACCGTACTCTCCCATCTGGGCGACTTCATCGCGACCGGGAAACGGCCCGTGGACAGGGTCAGGCTGCGGAGCCGGCGCGATATCCCCGCCGCCGTCCGCTCGGTCCGCAAGGCTTCCCGGGACGGGCTGCTCTGCATCGACAGTTGGGAGCTCCTCGGATTTGCTGGCCGGGCCGTCGTCCGCGGTCTAGCCAGGGTCCGCGGAGTCGGCCTGTTGGTCACATCCCACGGTCCGGCGGACCTGCCGACACTGATTTCCTGTCGGGGCACCAGAGCTCTCCTTGGGGCACTGGTCGGCGAGCTCCCCGACCATGGCGAGTGGTTCGGCAGGACGATCGTCGCCGCCGATCTGGATGCGGCGCTCGGCGCGGCCAACGGGGACATGCGGCAGGCCCTCGACCGGCTCTACGACCGCTTCGAACGGGGCCGGCTGCGGATGCCGCACTGAAGGGGCGCCCGGGGGGGTTCCCGTCGGGTGGCCCTCCGCAGAAGCGCCGGCGCCGGTCGGTCGTATCGATCGTGCGATTGGTGCCGGTTGTGCGGTGACCGCCGCTGGAATTCACGTTTTTACTCCCGAAATAAATTGCCCAGCCCCCCGGGTCGGCAACCTACGCTAGACAGGATCGTGGAGGTGGCCATGCCCGTGCTGGCCAGCCGCTGCGGCGAATGGTGGGATGGCGGGCGATTCAGAGGAGTGAGTCATGAACGTGCGGCGGTTGATCGTGACGCTGAACCTAGCTGGGGCCCTGGCGCTTGGAGCCCCTCGCGTCGGCTCGGCGCAGTGCTGTCTCAATGACCTGTTTGCCGGTTTCCATTCTTGCTTTTACAAGGCCCCTCAGGCCTACGCCATCGCGCCGGTCGTGGCTCCGGTGGCGGCGCCGGCGATGACGATGGCGCCGGTCATGGCACCGGCGATGGCGCCGGTCATGGCGCCGGTGCCCATCGCCCCTCCACCCCCCGTGACGGTTCCCGTCCAGCAGGTGAGCTACGTCCCCGAGACGACGTATCGAACCGAATACCGCTCGGTGCCGGTGACCAGTTACAAGCCCTCCTGCGAGATCGATCCCTGCACCGGTTGCCCGCGTGATTGCATGGAGCAGGTGACCAACTACGTCCAGCAGGCGGTCAACGTCCCGGTCACGCAGTATCGCGCCGTCTATTCCACGAAATACGTCCAGATGCAGCCCCAGCAGGGATATGCCCAGCCCGCCTCCGGCCAGCCGGCGTATGGACAGCCCGCCTACGCCCAGCCGATGGTGGGAGCGCCCGTGGCGGCCCCGGCCGCCGCAGCGCCGTCGTCGGCGTGGGTTCCGGGGACCGGCGTCGCTCCGGGGCCGGCAGGGGCAGCAGCGAGCCCGTTCGCCGCGCCGGTGCAGACGACGCCGCAGGCGTGGGGCGCCGCCGGCGCCGATATTAACCAGCAGGTCGTCCCCGGCCAGACGAACATCTCGGCTCCGGTTCTCCAGCAGGGGGGCTCCGTGGCGCCGCCGACCTATCAACCGCAGATCGTTCCCCAGAGTGGGGCCTTCCCGGTGCCCCAGCAACAGACGCCGCTGCTCCAGCCGACCACTCCACCCTCGCTCACCCCGGCCCCGTCGTTGAGGCCGGTCACGGAATTGCCGCAGAGCGGCGGCCAGGCCGGTTCGGCGTCGGCCGCGGCGGGAACCAGCGCTGTGGCCCCGGCGGAGGGATCGGTCTCCCCCGCACCGGCCGCCGTGCAGGCCCCCACCGACAAGCCGATCAGCGGGGATTCTGTCCCCCAGGCCGGTGCCCAGCGACTCGTTCCGATCCCGGTCGCACCCGCCGCCCCTGCCCCCCGTGGAACGACTCCCGGCATGCCGACGGTCCCGGGGCCTGGGCCAGGAACGACCACCGGGGCCTTCCCGCGACTCCTCGCGCCGACGGCCCACACCACGTCATGGCAGCCGGTTGCACCCCGTCCGACCCCCTATCCCACCGCAGCCCTGCCGTCGCGTCCGCAGCAGTGAACTGACGGGGTCCGTTCCAGCGGGATCCTCCTTGAACAACGCCGACGTCGCCGCCCTCTTCGATCGCCTCGCCGACCTCCTCGAATACGACGGGGAGAACGCGTTCCGCATCCGCGCCTACCGCGCCGCGGCCCGGACCATCGCCGATCAGGTTGATTCCCTCGAATCGATCCGTGGGGACGAAGCACGATCCCTCACCGACCTCGACGGCATCGGTAGGGATCTCGCCGCCAAGATCGAGACGATCCTCGACACGGGCAAACTTCTGCTCCTCGAGGAGTTGTCGGCCCGGGTTCCGGTCGGGGTGTTCGATCTGCTGCGGGTGCCCGGGCTCGGTCCGAAGAAGGTCCGCCTGCTCGTCGATTCCCTGGGGATTGATTCGCTCGATGCCCTCGAGGCGGCCTGCCGCGCCGCAACGGTGCGCGAGGTGAAGGGGTTCGGCGAAAAGACGGAAGCCATGATCCTCAAGAACATCGCTTTCGTCAGGGGCGCTGCCGTGCCGCGGCAACTCTGGGAGGAGGCCGATCAGGTCGTCACCGACATCGTCGCCTGGATGCGCGGCTGTCCGGCCGTCGAGCGAATCGAGGCGGCCGGGAGTTGGCGGCGGGGGTGCGAGACGGTTGGCGACATCGATCTTGTCGCCGTGGCGACCGACGCCGCGCCGGTGATGGAGCACTTCCGGCGGTGGGCCCATGCGGTGGAGGGAATCGTGGCAGGCCCGACGAAGTCGAGCATCCGTGGGCCGCGCGGACTCCAGTTCGATCTCCGGGTCGTCGGGGCGCCTTCCTTCGGGGCCGCCTGGCAATACTTCACCGGCTCGAAGGAGCACAACATCCGCCTCCGTTCGTGGGCGCGCGAGCGGGGCTGGTCGCTCAACGAATATGGCTTCCAGCCGGTCGGGGCCTCCGCCCCGGCGGCGCCCCCTCCGGCGGCGAGCGAGGCCGATGTCTACGGGGCCCTCGGGCTCGCCTGGATTCCCCCGGAACTGCGTGAGGGGCGCGACGAGGTCCTGCTTGCGGCCGAGGGGAGGCTCCCCGTCCTTCTCGAGGAGCGGGAGATCCGTGGCGATCTCCACATGCACACCACCGACACCGACGGCGAGGACACGCTTGTCGAGATGGTCCGTGGCGCGCGGGAGCGAGGTCTCGAGTATGTCGCGATCACCGATCATGGCCAGCGTGTCACGATGGCCCGCGGGCTCGACAGGACGCGGCTCCTCGGGCAGTGGGATCGGATCGACAGGCTCAATGAGACGCTCGCCGCCGAGGGGCCGGCGCCGATCATCGTGCTCAAGGGGATCGAGGTCGACATGCTCGAGCGCGGCGGGCTCGACCTTCCCGACGACGTGCTCGCGCGCGCTGATTGGGTCGTCGCGAGCCTCCACTACGGGCAGTCACAGCCCAGGGACCGGATCACGGAGCGGATCCTGGAGGCGATCCGCCATCCCGCCGTGAGGGTCATCGGGCATCCCACCGGCCGCCTCATCAATCGCCGCCCTGCCTACGACGTCGACATGGAAGCGGTGATCGCGGCGGCGGCGGCGGCGGGGACGTTCCTGGAAATCAATGCCCATCCGAGCCGGCTCGACCTCGACGATCACCACGCGGCCGCCGCTCGACGGGCCGGCGTGAGGATGGTGATCTCGACCGATGCCCATTCGGTCCGGGGGCTCGGCGTGATGCGGTGCGGCGTCCTCCAGGCGCGCCGTGCCGGGCTGACCCGCGCCGACGTCGTCAACACCCTCGGCTGGAGTGACTTCCGTCGGCTGCTCGGGGGACGGTCGACCTGATCACTCGGACGACCGTACGCAGCGGAAACCGATGTGGTTGGCCCCAGACGACACCTCCCCCTTCCCCCGCGTGCCGACGATGTATCGAGAGCAGTATTGGTCGGTGCAAAGGAATGAGCCTCCGCGCAGCGCCCGTTTCGCCTGGCCTGGTTCCTGCGGGTCGTGGCTCGTGTCCGGTCCCTGCGGATTGCGCAGTGGCTGGGCCGACCTGCGGGCATCGCGGGCGTAGGTGTCGGGGCGGTACCAGTCGGAACACCACTCCCAAACGTTGCCCGACATGTCGTGCAGGCCGTAGGGGTTGGCTG
>CALQRA010000091.1 GCA_943332855.1 Candidatus Kuenenia stuttgartensis | reverse complement strand
GGCACGACCGGTGCGACCGCGCGAATCGGTTTCATCCTCTGCCCCCGGTGGGGCGTGGGATCGAGGGGCCGATGGAGAGACCTTGGGGGACGCGCTCCTCCATGTCGTCGCAGGGCCCGTCCACCATGATCGTCGTCACGGCCAATTGGGAGATCGGTGACGGCTCCATTTGGCCGGCGCCGGCCGCCGGGATGATGGGGCGATTCCGGGCCGACGTCGCCCGGGCCGCCGTTCGGGCCGGATGGCGGGCCGACGGTCGGTACGAACCGGTGCCGCGCGTCGAGATCGTCTTCGCCGGCGACACCTTCGACTGGCTCGGCTCGCGGCTATGGCTCGGCGCGACCCGACCCTGGCACCGGGGGGCCAAGGCGCGGGCGATCCGGGCGCGGGTCGTGGCGCGGTCGCTGCGGGCTGGAGGGGGGATCGTCCGCGGGATGCTGGCGCTGGTGCGCCGCGGACTGCATGTTCCCAAGCCCGACCGGCATGGCCGCCCCGTGCCGGGTGAATCCCGTCGCGTCCCGGTCGGGCTGACGATCCTCGAGGGCAACCTCGACGCCGGCCTGACGCGCGAGCCGGCCCGGATGGCGGCCGAACGGAGCGGGATCGGTGTCGGCACCGCCTGGGACGCCCGCGGCGTGCGTGTCGTCCACGGGCATGGCGCCGATCCGCTATGGATCGAGGACGACGGCCCGAGCCTCGGGGCGAGCCTTCGCGTCGACCTCCTCGCCCGCTTCGCCGCCTCGGACGCGATGTCGGTCATCGATGCCGAGGCGCGCCGCCCCCTTCTCGCCGCGCTGCGGTCGACCCATCCCCTCGGCCTCGCCGCTGCGGTCGCCGCGTGGGTCGCCAGCCGCCGCGACACGGCGACGGCAGGCTCGCTGCAGGAGGAGTGGCTGCGGAGCGTGTCGGCCTGGCACCGTGCGGCGCGGGGCTCGGGCCTGACCGACGCCGGGCGCTGGAGCGAGGCGCCGTTTGACCTCGTCGAGGCCCTCGCCGCTCGGCTCGCCGCGATCGACAGGCGCCCCTTCGCGCACCGTCCGCCGGTCGGGGCTGCTGATCCCCTCGGGGAGCTCCTGGGGATCGCGCCGCCGCCGGCCGCACCTGGGATCGTCGTCCTCGGGCACGCGCCGATCGACACCCCGATCATCCCCGCAGGGCACCGTCGGTGCATCGCGCTAGGGCCAAGGCAGGGCATGGCATGTGACCGCGACGGCCATCCGCCCGGTGTCCGCGAGATTTCCCTCCGACCGACCGCGCCGCCGTTCCCGACGACGGCTCTGGTCACCGATCGAGGGGATGGCTCGAGCATCGCGGCCCTCGGCGACGCCGTGGCAGAATGGTCTCTCACCGATCGGCGGCGGGGGTGGTCGGAGGTGCCGGTCGACGGCGGGGCTTGGATCGTCGACGCGGCCTGAACGGCCCGCACCGCGATTGGCCCAAGGGATCGGGAAAGACCATGAACCAGTTCCGCTTCGACGTCTCCCTCCACCCTTTTTCCGGCGCTGCGATCGCCGGCCCGCCGCTTGTCGATCGCCACGGAACCTGGCCGACGATCGTGCCCCCGGCGGAATCGGCGGGGATGACGATGGCGAGCGATTTCGACGAGGCGCTCGCCGGCCTGGCGGCGCTCGAGCGGGCCTTCGTCGAGCCCGATGGTTCGTTCGTGTGGGTCGGGCCGGGGGGGGGAGGACGCTGGCAGATCGACGGCAATGCCTACGAACGCCACGGCCGCGTCCTCGTCGTGGAGACGAAGGGGACCTGCCCAGTGGACGTCCTCGACCGCTTCCTC
The DNA here is from genome assembly GCA_943332855.1 of Candidatus Kuenenia stuttgartensis. GTDB lineage: Bacteria > Planctomycetota > Planctomycetia > Pirellulales > UBA1268 > QWOP01. Next base: position 15,848 of record CALQRA010000091.1, on the reverse strand, counting down.
GCGGTGTGGGGATGGCCGGGGCAGCCGCTGGCGGTGCAACTGGTGCGGGCCGGGGTGTTTGTCGACGAACCGACCTTCCGTCGCCATGCCGCGGCGGTCGGTGCTGCCGGCTGATCGGCCCTGCCCCCCGCCGCCTGGCCGGGGAGCGGTCGGGTTGGGCAGACTCTGCGGGGGGTGAGTGGCGGCCGGTGGCAGACTGTTCCGGCGGTCGTGCCGATTCCGCGCGGGGCACGGATCGTCTGCCGATACGACGAGTGGGGCCGGATCCTCCGGTGGAACGTTTGTCACCTCGGTCGGAGTCTGCGGGCATGGAAATGAACATCGGCATGCGGGGCGGGAAGCGGTTCGGCCGCTGGCTGTGGATCGGTGTCACCTGTCTCCCGACCGTGGCCATTCCCGGCCTCGTCACGCTTTCGGGGATGACCCCCTCGATGGCCCGTGCGGACGAGCCGCTCGGCGTGGCAGCCTCGTACGGCGCTGGGGTTCACGCCTACTACGACGGCAATTACCAGGCGGCTTACGATGCCCTGACGGCCGCCATCGAGGCAGGCACGCTCGATCCGCGGGCCTATTACTACCGTGGTCTGACGTCGATCAAGCTCGGCAAGATCGACGACGAGATCAACGGCGACTTCGCGGAGGGCGCCAGCCGCGAGACGATGGGGCGCGGCGGGATCTCGATTTCCCGCTCGCTCGAACGCGTTCAGGGGCGCGATCGCCGGCATCTCGAGTCCTTCCGTCAGCGGGCCCGTGTCGCCGCCGTCCAGCGCGACGAGGCGGCCATCCGCCAGCGCTACATCGGGGTCCAGGAAACGGCCCCCGACGTCCTCCGCCGCCGGGTCCCCGAGACGGTGGCAACGCCGGCCGAACCGCTCGATGTCCCCGTCCCGAAGGCGCGTGGCCCGGTGAACCGCCAGGCCCCCGCGACCGGGAAGATCCCCCCCGCACCGCGCAAGGCCCCGGTCGAGACGCCCGAAGAGGACGATCCGTTCTCGGCTCCCAAGTCCGGCCGTGCCACCGATGATCCGTTTGGCGACGAACCGCTCCGCGATGACCGCCTCGACCAGCGGGACGAACAGATGGAGGAGAGCGCCGCTGAGACCGACGACGGCTTCGACCAGCGCGACCGGAACAGTGAAGAGGCGGCGGCCGAACTCGACGACCGCCTCGACCAGATCGACGCTCAGCAGGAGCGTGAGGCCGCCGGCGGGTTCTGACGATCGCGTCGCATCGGGCGGGGGTGTTGCTCGAACGGTCGGGGGCTGATCACCGTGAACACTTCAGCAGCGCTCGTTGCCAGGATCGACAGCGAACTCGCCACGGCGACGTTCGTCGATTCACACTCGCACATCGATCCTTTCGCCCCGTCAGCGCGCACTCTCGCCGACATCCTCGGCTACCACTACTACACCGAACTGGTCCATTCGGCTGGGGTTCCGCGGGAAGCGATTGAGGGGCCTGGGCTCGACGAGGAGACGCGGGTCGCGCGGATCGTTGCCGGTCTCACGAATCTCACCAACACCATCCAGGTCGCCTGGCTGATGGAGATCGCCCGCGACCTGTTCGGGTTTCAGGGGGATGTCCTGACGCCCTCCAACTGGCCCGATCTGGCCGACCGGGTCCGGGAGCGTTCGGCCGATCCGGGGTGGACGGCCACGGTGCTCGCCAAGAGCCACATCGAGGCGGTCTTCCTCACCAACGACTTCGACGATCCCCTCGAGGGCTTCGACACCACGCTCTGGGTGCCCTGCCTGCGGGTCGACGAGCTCGTCTTCCACACCGGGAAGCCGGGCGTCCTCGAGAGGCTCGCGCGGACGTCCGGGGTGGAGCCGGGCGATATCGGCCGAATCGGGCAGGCGGTCGCGGCGGTCGCCGATCGGTTCGTGCGGAGCGGGGCGCGGGCCGTGGCGATCTCGCTCCCCCCTGACTTCTGCCCCCGTCCCATCGATGCGGCCGATGCTGGGCGGGGCTTGGCGGCGGTGCTCCGGGAGGGCCTCGCCGCTCCCGCGGCCGACCGGGCGGCGCTCTCGGCCCACCTCTTCTGGACCATCGCCGGCATCTGCCAGGAGCGCCGGCTCCCCTTCGACCTCATGATCGGGGTGCGTCGGGCCGTCTATCCTGGCGGCGTTCACCAGGGGCAGGACCTCCTCGATGGCCGGCTGTCGCTGGCCGACTATGCGCCGCTGTTCAATGCCTTTCCGGGGGTGCGCTTCCCGGTGTCGGTTCTCTCCAGACCGCTCAACCACGAGCTCGTCAGCTTCGCCTGGATCTTCCCCAACGTCCTGCCGTTCGGCCATTGGTGGTATGCCAACACGCCGTCGACCATTCATTCCGATCTCGAGCAGCGGATCGAGGCGGTGCCGCGGACGAAGCTCCTCGGCTACTACAGCGACATGTACAAGGCGGAGTTTGGGTATCCGAAGTTCGCGATGTACCGGCGGACCCTCGCCCGGGTGCTCGCCGGCCGGTTCGTCATCGAACGGGGCTGGAGCGAGGAGCGGGCGGTCGACCTCGGGCTCGACCTTCTCGTCCGCAATCCACGGCGCGTGTTCTACGATTCCGACCCGAGCTGAAGCCCGGCGGCGAACAGCCAGCCCCAGCCGGCGAGGAGGAGCACGCCACCGACCGGCACGACCGCGCCGAGGATCCGGATGCCGGTCAAGGCGAGGATCGCCAGCAGCCCGCTGAAGATCAACGTGCCGGCGAGGAAGCAGGCCCCTGAGGCCCGGAGTCGGCGGCGGCAGACGGCGGTGATCGGGAGCGCCGAGGCGACCGCCACGACGAGCATGGCCAGCGCATGGAAGAGGCCGTAGCGGACGGCCGTCTCCCAGTTGGCGGCCTGACCGTTGGCCTCAAAATGGGCCTTCAGTCCGTGGGCCCCGAAGGCCCCGGCGGCGACGCCGATGCCGCCGAGGAGGGAGCCGGCGAGGAACCAGAATCGCGCCATGAGAGGAGCCCGTGGGGAGCGTGCCGCATCGCAGTCGCGAGGCGCTTTCGATCGCCCTCAGCCTAGCAGGCTGTGGACAAACTGACGGCCCTTGCCGCACGAGGCGCTCGGGGGGCGAGGAGGAAACCCGTCGTGGGCCTCCGCCGCGGTTACGGTCAGGGCCGGTTGACCCCGAGGAGCTTGTCTTCCTCCTCCTCCTGGATGATGATCCGCGGCGTGACCATGAGCATCAGGCTGTCGGTCGTCCGCCCCATGCCGACGTTCTTGAAGAGCCGGTTGATATAGGGGATCTTCGAGAGGATCGGCACGCCGAACTCGTTGCGTCCCTCGCGGAGACGCTTGATGCCACCGAGGAGCACGGTGCCGCCGTCGGGCACGCTCACCGTCGTTGTCACCGACGTCGTGATGTATTCCGGCTGCTGGATCGTCGTGCCGCTGGAGCGGACGGTCTGTTCGTTTGAGGTCTTGGCGTTGAGGCCGAGCGAGGCTCCGAGCGGGTTTTGCCCCTGCTGGCCGACGCCGCCGTCGAGCCCCGACTTCTCGTCGGCACTCTTCGAGGAGGTCGAACGCGAGCCCTCGAATTGGAACTCCTGCACCTTGCCGATCTGCGAGAAGCGCGGGATGAGGGTGAGGCGGACGAACCGCCGGTCGTTGGAGACGACGGCCTGGACGTTGACGCTCGTTCCCTCGCTCAGAACCGTAATCACCGGCTGCTGCGCGGCGGCGAAATCGCCGACGACGGGGATCACCGAGGTCACGAACGGCCGCGACACCGAGTCGTTGATGAAGGCGTTTTGGCCGTTGAAGAGCGTCACCTTCGGGGCCTGCATGACGTTCGAACGGGTGTTGCCCTGGGCTGCCTGAATGAGGAAGTAGGCCTCGATGTCGGAGAGGATTGCGAACCCGAACGTCGCCGCCGACGTCGTCGGATCGGGCAGGCCCGGCATCGAGGGCACCTGGGCGCCGCCGAAGCTGTTCTGCCGGAAGGGGATGGAGTAGAAGTTCTGCAGCGGCTGGCCGTTGAGGGTCTGGTTTTGGCCTACGTTCCCGATCCGGGCCACGCCCGGATTGCCAGCGTTGTCGAGGCCGATCGTCTGCGTCGGCCCACCGGGGCTGGCGGGGATGCCGAGCGAGAAGGGGGACGTCGAGCCGCCTCCCGAACCGGGAACGGCGGTCATGTTGAGCGGGTCACGGACGTTGGATTGGATGTTGAAGTCGAAGTCGACACCGATCCGCTCGAAGAAGGTGTCGTTGAGGCGGATGAACCGGACCTCGATCGCCACCTGAAGATCCTGGAGACGGCGGAGCTGCTGGAGGAGATCGGCGATCTCGTCGTGCACTTCCTGCGTCTGGCTGACGACGATGCTCAAGTTCGTCGGGAACGGCTGGATCGCTCCCTGGCCGCCGACGGTGTTCCAGGTCTGCGGGGCGACGGTGTTTTGGATCAGATCGATGAGCGACGCGAAGTCGGCCTGGGAACCGCCGGCCGCCGATCCGCCGCCGAACAGGGGGACACCACCGGAGCTTCCGACCTGCGGGGCGTTGCCGCCGCCGGGGATCTGGGCGAGATTGTTGCCGTCGAGCGGGGTGTCGGTGCCGGCCCGGGCGACCGCCCCGGGGGCGGGGCCGGTATGGACGGAGAGATTGGAGAGCGTCGAGAGCCGCGAATAGCCGCCATTGATGGCACCGTCGAGGCCGGTGTCGTCGGAGATGAAGTTCGGGATCGGGATGACGAGGTCAGCAACCTGGTAGGAGATGCTGAAGACCTGGCCCTTCATGAGGCGCGGGCTGGTCACCTTGAGAACTTCGTCTTTGACGCAGTAGTCGAGGTGGAGCGGCTCGAGGAGGAGCTTGAGGGCGCTTTTGAGCGTGATCTTCTGCTCGAGGGAGATCGTCACGGGCGTGTCGCTCCTGACGCCCTCCGATTCCATCCCGACCATGTCGAGATGGATCGGGACATCAGCCTGCTTGGCGAGCGAATCGAGGACGGCGGCCAAAGGCTCGGCGCGATGGACGGCGACGACCTGGGCGGAGAGTTTCTTGTGGATCGCGGCCTCGGCCGGCGAGGCGCGTCCGCGGCCCTCCCCCTCGAGGCGGTTGCGGTTCTTCGTCAGGTCTTCCCAGGCCTTCGTGGCGGGGAACTCGATCGGTCCGACGAACGGCGTGCCAGAGCGGTCGACGTCGACCATCGCCTCGATGAAGCCGTTCTCCTTGTCGCCGGCGATCGACTTCTGTGTGTCGAGGCGGCGGATCATCCGGCTCTGCGAGAGGAGCTGACGGACGACCGGATTGTCGGGGGCGAGTTGGGCGGCCTTCTTCGCCAGGGCCTCGGCCTCGGGGTACCGGCGCTCGTCGATCATCGTGTTGTACTCGTCGACGATCATCGCCAAACGCTGGTCGACCTCGACCTTCTTGGCCCGCTCACGGTTGATCTTCGACTCGACCTCGGCGTTCTTCTTGTCGAGGGCGATCTCGGAGGCACGCTTGCCGGTCGTCTCCTCGATCTCTCGTCGGGCCCGGTCGATGCGCTTCGTGAGTTGGATGCGGGTCTCGGAGGGGATGTCGGCGGCGGCGACATCGGCGGCGGCCGTGTCGAGGAGATCGAGAGCCTCGGCGGCGGACCGCTGGGCGGCCCGACGGGCCTCGAGTTGGCGGGCTGCGACCTCAGCCGAGAGCCGGGCGACGATCAGGTCGCGGGGCAGGGCCGCCTGGCCGGAGGGGGCAGCGGCCTCGACGGGTGTCGGGGCGGTGCGCTGGGCCGCCGAACGGGCGAGGGCCTCCTCGATGACGCGGCGGGCGTCGGCCGCGTTGCCGGCTGCGGCGCTGTCGGCGGGGGCATCGGCGACGGGGACCGGGAGTGCCTCTACGCTGTCGTCGGCGACGAGGATTCCGGGGACGGAGAGCACCGACAGGGACACCCCCGCCAGCCAGACCCAGCCGGAGGCCGGGGCCTGGTTACGAACCGACTGCAGGCGCATCGTTGGCCAGGCGTTGCCGGCTGCAGCGTGAAATTCGCGGAAGCGTGCCATGAACATGATCCCCGTGGATGGGAGAACCGTGAGGGCGGGATAGTTACTGGCCCCGGGGGGAACGGGTCAAGGGCATCCATCGCCGCGGAAAAAGATGTTTTTGGACCGCGCAGATTCGTTTTTTCATTGCGCCCCGGAGAAAACCGGCGGCGGGCGTTGCGTCGACGCGATCCCAGCCCACTCTCTTGGAGGGGGGGCGGCGCGCGGAAATCGACCGCCACCGACTAGCCCGCGCCGGTTTTGGGGCGCTCGAGGGCCCGTTCGAGCGTTTCGAGGAGCTGGTCGACGCGGAACGGCTTGAAGAGGACGAGGTTGATCCCGGCTTGGCGGGCCTTGACGATCGAATGGCCAGGGTCGTAGCCGAAGCCCGTCATGAGCACCAGCGGCACATCGGCGAGGATCTCGCTGAGCCGTAGATAAAGCTGGTAGCCAGACATGTCCGGGAGGCGGATGTCGGAGAGGATCACGTCGTAGTCCGCATCCCCGGCGGCACGCACCATCGAGGCCGCCTCGGCGCCGTCGCGGGCCGTTTCGACGATGCAGCCGTTGCGTTCGAGGAGGCAGTGGGCCGCCGCGCGAACCTCCTCGTCGGCATCGACCACGAGAATCCGCTTCTCCGCCAAGGCCCGCCGCCGCTCGCCGCGCCGATGCTGGGCGTGGGCCGTGCTCGGCGTCATCTTCTCTCCCACCTTCTGGATCGCTTGCTTGATGTCGCGGGCGTTGCGCAGGATCCGCTGGAGACGCTCGACGACGTCGGCGTCGTGGCCGATGTAGCGCTCCATGACGTTGACGGCGTCATTGAGAATGTCGTCGATCGGGAGGGCGACCGCCCCGTGGATCGCCTCGACACTCTCGGCGGTCGTCGAGGCCTTCTCGGCGACGAGGAGCTCCAGGGTGTTGAGGGCCGCAGCAACGTCCCGGGAGAAAATCTCGAGGAACTGCATGTCGGTGTGGGAGAAGCCCCCCGGCTCGGGGCTCTCGACGTTGAACGTCCCGATCACCTGGTCGTGGAGCATGAGCGGGACGGTGAGCGAGCTCTTCGCCCCCTTGCAGCCCTCGAGATAGCGGCTGTCTTTCGTCGTGTCGTTGCAGAAATAGCTCCGCCCGGTGGCTGCGACATAGCCGGTGACGCCGTTGTGTTCGGTGCGGGCGTGGAGGATCCGGGCCTCCGCCTCCGGCTGCATTCCCTCGGCGAGGAGCGGCTCGAGGCGGCCTGTCTTCCGGTCGAGGAGGCGGATCTCGACGACGTCGAAGAGGAGCAGATCACGCGAATAATGGAGAATGTTGCTCTTGAGGAGGTCGATCCGCTCCTCGATCGTCATGTCGGCCAGTTCAGCCGGCGAGAGGTCGGCGAGCTTCTGGCCGGCCTGATGGATGGCGGCCCGCTTCTGCTGCTCGAGGATCGTGTGGGTGACGTCGCGGATGCTGACGACAACATGGTCGGCGGCGGGCCATTCGATCGCCAGGGCGGGGGCGGTGGCCAGGAGTGGGGCGGCGTTGAGATGAAGGTAGCGGTTGTCGGCAGTGCGGAGCGTGGCACCGGAGATCCGCCCCGAGGCGAGGGCGGCGTGAAACGGGCTGAACTCCGGGCCGAGGATCTCCGGGTTGCCCAGCGCGGCGAGAAACCCGAGCCCACCGAGATCCTCCCGGCTGCACCACTGGCGGAAGCGGGCGTTAGCCCAGCGGATCGTGTCGCCGGAGTCGAGGAGGACGACACCGTCGGGGAGGTTTTCCAGGATGCGCTGGGCTCGGACGCTCGTCACGAGCGCCCCTTCCGGGGAAACCAGTCCTCCGGTGAGAAGAACGCCGGCCACCCTGGGGCCGCGGACGATGCGGGCAACGGCGGCGGCGAGCCCATCGACCGCCTCGATCATGGCCCCGGCTGGGACCGGTGCGTCCGGCGGCCGGGGAGGCGCGGCGGGCGTCGTGCCGGCGGGGTCGCCGGTGGACGGGGAAAAGGCTGGCAGCGGGGGGGATTGGGTGATCGAGGCCCCTTCCGCATCGCGGACGACAAGATAGCTGGGTGAATCACGCACCAACGGCCCTCCCTGGGGGCGATCCCAATCCGCATTGCCAGTATAAATTTGCTGGTCGTAGCCGCCAAATCCCATCGAGCGTTGCCGCCCAACTCCACAAATCTATACTCCCAACGGCATCCCTTCTTCCGTTTGGAGCAGCCGCGCGTGAACTTGCCGTCGTTTGTTTCCCGCCACCAGTTCCTCATCTACCGGCTGTTCTCCCTCTCGGGGCTCATTCCGGTCGGTGCCTTTCTGGTCGTGCATCTGCTCACCAACGCCTCCGTTCTGGGGGGCGCCGCCTCCTTCCAGTCGCGGGTCGACATGATCCACTCCCTCGGGCCGCTCCTGGTCCCGGTGGAGTTCGCTTTCATCTTCCTTCCGATGTTGTTCCATGCCGCGGTCGGGTTCGCGATCATCGCCGGCGGGCTCCCCAACGTCGGCTCCTACCCCTACATGGGGAATGTTCGCTACACGCTCCAGCGGGCCACCGGAATGATCGCCTTCGCGTTCATCCTCTGGCACATCATCCAGCTCCACTGGATGGGGGCGCCGCTCGGCGGAGGACGCTTCGACCCCCACCATGCGACGAGCTCGGCGGCGACGGTCGTGGCCCCGCTCGGCATCTCGCTCCTCTACGCGATCGGCGTTCTCTCCGCGGTTTTCCACCTCTCCAACGGCCTTTGGACGATCGGGATCACGTGGGGGCTGTGGACGAGCCCGGCGGCGATGCAGCGAGCGAATGTCGTGAGCATTGTCGTCGGCGTCGTGCTCGCTGCGGCGGGGCTGGGGGCGATCGGGGGGCTGCGGGCCACCGATGTCGCTGCGGCCCGGCAGATCGAGACCCGGATGGACGACTTCAAGCGGATGATGGAGGGTCAGGCTCCTGAAGCCGCCGCCGGCGGGCATGGTGCCCCCGCATCAACGGCCACCGTTCCCGCTGCCGACGCCATTGAACTCCGCACCCTGTCCGAGCCGTCCCGCCTCGTCGTTCCGGCCACGTCCCCCAGTCCTGCAGGAAACTGATCCACCATGGCACAGCCCCGCGTTCTCGTTGTCGGCGGTGGTCTTGCCGGGCTCGCGGCCTCGATGCGCCTCGCCGAGCTCGGAGTCGATGTCGACCTGATGAGCCTCGTCCCGGTGAAGCGGTCGCACAGCGTCTGCGCCCAGGGGGGGATCAACAGCGTCAACGCGCTCACACGTCAGCAGGGGGACACCGAGTGGAAGCACCTCGACGACACCGTCTACGGCGGTGACTTCCTCCAGCACCAGCCGCCGGTCAAGGAAATGGCCGACTGGGGCCCGCGGATCATCGATCTCATGGACCGGCTCGGCGTGCCGTTCAACCGGACGCCGGAGGGATTCCGCGATCAGCGTCGCTTCGGCGGAACGCTCTACAAGCGGACGGCCTTCGCTGGGGCCACGACCGGCCAGCAACTCCTTTACGCCCTCGATGAACAGGTGCGGCGGTTCGAGGTCGAAGGGAAGATCCGCAAGTACGAGTTCTGGGACTTTCTCGCCCCCGTCATCGACGACTCCGGGCGGTGCCGTGGCGCGGTCTGCCAGGACATGGTCTCGATGCAGTTCCGGTCGTTCGCCGCCGATGCGGTGATCCTCGCCTCCGGCGGCTGCGGCCTCGTCTACGGCCGATCGACGATGTCGATGGTCTGCACCGGCAGCGCGGTCAGCCGCGTCTATCAGGCCGGGGCGGCCTACGGAAATGGCGAGTTCATCCAGGTCCACCCCACCGCCATCCCGGGGGCCGACAAGCTCCGGCTGATGAGCGAAAGCGCCCGTGGGGAAGGGGGCCGGGTGTGGGTGCCGCGGACCCCGCAGGACCCGCGCGATCCGCGGACGATCCCCGAGGCGGAGCGCTCTTACTTCCTCGAGGAGCGCTACCCGAAGTACATGAACCTCGTCCCTCGCGACATTGCCACGCGGGAGATCTTCGACATCTGCACCAACGAAGGCCTGTCGGTCGAGAAGGACCGGCTCTGCGTCTATCTCGACCTGACGCACATCCCCAAGGAGACGCTCGACCGCAAGCTGGGGGGCATCCTCGACATTTACGAGAAGTTCCAGGGGGTCGACCCGCGCACCACCCCGATGAAGATCTTCCCGGCGGTGCACTACTCGATGGGAGGGCTGTGGGTCGACTTTGAAAAGAGTCCCTCTGGGGGGATGCTCGAGGGCTCGCCGCGCAACCAGCAGACGAGCGTTCCCGGCCTCTATGCGATCGGGGAGTGCGACTACCAGTACCACGGCGCCAACCGGCTCGGGGCCAACTCGCTCCTTTCCTGCATCTTCAGTGGCTTGTTTTGTGCTGCCGGCGTCCAGGCTTCGGCCGGGGCGAAGCGGGCCCCGGCCGCCGAGTCGCTCTACGCGTCGGCCCTGCGGCGCCAGGAGGAGCGGCACGAGGCCCTGCTCCAGCGGCCCGGCGGGGGCGAAAATCCCTACGGCATCCACCACGAACTGGGCGATCTCATGACCCGGGTCGCGACGGTCGTGCGCCGCAACGACCAACTCGCCTCGGCCTATGACGAGGTCTGTGCCCTCGAGGAGCGCTGGCGGCGCTGTTCGCTCTCCGACACCGGCAACTGGACCAACCAAAATGTCGTGTTTACGAAGTCGCTCGGCGACATGTTCCCACTCGCGAAGCTGATTCTGAAGGGGGCTCTCCTCCGGGACGAGTGCCGCGGGGCACACTACAAGCCCGACTTCGAGATGCCGGGGATCGCCGCAACCGACGCCGAGGGGAAGCGCCGCGAGGCAGAGCAGTGGTGCGACCGCTTCGAGGCCAACACGAAAAAGTGGCTCAAGTCGACGATCGCCAACCATGGCGCCGACGGCCATCCGCAGATCACCTACGAGGAGATCGACACCTCGCTCATCCCGCCGCGCCCCAGGCTCTACGGCCTGGTTGGGGGCGAGTTGATCGAGGAGGTGTGGAGGGAGCGGCTGCGTGCCCGGAGCACCCCCGGCGGGCACGGGGCGAAGGAGGGTCGGGAGGTCGGGGCGACCCAGTCCTGACCGGGGGGGCCTGGGAGCCGGCGTGCACAGAGACGGTCCGACGCGACACACCGCTGATGGAGACCCATCGACATGATTATGAAAACCAATGACCACGACCAAGGCGGCCAGACGGCCGCCCGCACGATCCCGGTCCGGGTGCTGCGGCAGGACGCCCCCGGGCAGGAGAGCTACTGGGAACGTCACGACGTCCCCTGGGAGCCAAACATGAACGTCATCAGCGTCCTCCAGAAGGTCGCTGCGAGAGCGCGCTCGCAGGATGGTCGGCCCGTGGCCCCCGTGGCCTGGGACTGCAACTGCCTCGAGGAGGTGTGTGGATCGTGCACGATGCTCATCAACGGGCGGACGCGGATGGCCTGTTCGGCCCTCGTCGACCGGGTCCTCGAGGAGCATCCCGACGGCATCGAATTGCGGCCGATGTCGAAGTTCCCGGTCGTCCGTGATCTTGTCGTCGATCGCCGGCGCTTGTTCCATTCGCTCGAGCGGGTCAAGGCCTGGGTGCCGGTCGACGATTCCTTCGATCATGGGCCGGGGCCACGGATCTCCCCGGAGGAGCAGGAGGAGGCGTACCCGCTCTCTGAATGCATGAGCTGTGGGTGCTGCCTCGAGGCCTGCCCCCAATTCACGCGGATCGAGACGCCCCGACGCGAGGGGGAGACCGACGAGCACTTGGCGGCCCGACGGACCGCGGCCTACGACCAGGGCTTCATCGGGGCCCACGCCGTCAGCCAGGCGGTGCTCTTCAACAAGCATCCCACCGGCCGGATGATTGCCGACGATCGGATGACCGCCCTGACGGCCCCGGGGGGGATCCAAATGTGCGGAAACGCTCAAAATTGCGTGGCCGTCTGCCCCAAGCACATCCCTCTCACCCGCTCGATCGCCCGGGCCGGGCGGGCGGCGACCCTGTGGGCCCTGAAGAAACTCTTCGATCGTTGAGCTGGGCTGGAAGTACCGAAGTTCCGGGCCGACAGGGGCTCCGCAGAGGGCATCAGCCAGGCCCAGCGCCGTGGCAACGATTGCCTGCCCCCGCCAATCGTGGTAGTTTTCCTTTACGAATGTTCCCTCCCCGGCCGGTCTGGCCGCGGAGAGGGGCGTCGTGAGCGGTTCAGGACAGAACCAGGAAGGACTACGAGTGGCTTTGGAATCCGGCCGTGGGGCCCGTGACGACCGGCGTTCCAGGGATTGGTCGCCTGAAGAGTGGGCTGCCCAGAGCTGTGGGAGCCCGGCATCTGCCAATTCCGACGGGATGAACCCCGTTGCCTTGCAGGCCGTCGCCATCGCCGGTGACTTCGCCAAGCTCGGTCTCGCCCCGGCGACACTGGCAGCCGTCGAGCGGGCCGGTTACACCGTCCCTACGCCGGTGCAGGCGGGCCTCATCCCGCGGGCCCTGAAGGGGATCGATGTCCTCGGTCAGGCCCGCACCGGCACCGGTAAAACATGCGCGTTCGTCCTGCCGATCCTTGAGCGGGTGTCGCAGCCGTCGGAGCGTGGCGGTACCGGGCCGAGGGCCCTCATCCTCGTCCCCACCCGCGAACTCGCCGTGCAGGTCCGTGACGAGTTTGAAAAGCTCGCCCACGGCTCGAAGATTCACTGCGTGGCGATTTACGGCGGCAAGCCGATCCGCGGGCAGATCGACAAACTGGCCAAGAATCCGGCTGTGGTCGTCGGCACCCCCGGCCGTGTCCTCGATCACATGAGTCGGGGAACGCTCGAGTTCTCCGGTCTGGAGATCGTCACGCTCGATGAGGCCGACCGGATGCTCGACATCGGGTTCCGCCCCGACATCGAGAAGATTCTCCGGCGCTGTCCGGACAGTCGCCAGACGCTCCTCCTCTCGGCGACCGTTCCGCCGCCGGTGGCCAAACTCGCTACGCGCTACATGCGCGATCCGGAGATCCTCGATTTCTCGATCGGCGATATCGCCGTTGAAACGATTGAGCAGTTTTATTTCACCGTCGATCCGACGCGGAAGTTCGATCTCCTCGAGAAACTCCTCGACCGCGAGCAGCCCCGCCAAGTGATCATCTTCTGCCGGACAAAGCGCGGCACCGACAAGGTTTTTGAACGGCTCTCGCGGCGCCGGGCCCGTCATGGTGGCGAGGAAGAGATCGGCTGCATCCACGGCGACCTCGCGCAAAATGTCCGCGACCGGGTCATGAAGCAGTTCCGTGAGGGGGCTGTGAAGGTCCTTGTCGCCACCGACGTGGTTGGCCGCGGCATCGACGTCACGGCCCTGTCGCACATCATCAACTACGACATCCCCGAGTTCTGTGACGATTACGTCCACCGCGTCGGGCGCACCGGGCGAATGGGGCGCGAAGGGGTGGCGTATACGTTCGTCGCCCCCGACGAGGGGCCACAGTTGACCCGCATCGAAATGCGGATCGAGAAGCTCCTCCATCGCGACGAGATCCCCGGTTTTGAGGCCTTCGATCGGCGGGCGAAGGCGGCGCCGATCCAGCAGACCGGGCCCGGCGGCGCGTTTGTCGCCCCGGAGGGTCAGGAGGCTGAGCCGCCGGCCGAGCCCGAGCCGCCCAAGAAGCCGTCGTCGGCTGCGCTCCTCGGCAAGGGCCGTGGTCCGAAGCGGCATCGCCGGGCGCTGTAAGGCTCCAGGCACCTTCGCTCGAGACCGCTCGGAGTCGCCGATGGCGCGCCAGACTGGTGGTGAATCCCCTGGAGGGAGACGAAAACGAACCGTGCCGAAGTCAGCGCGGGGGGTGAAGCAGCGGCTCGAGAGTCTCGCCGATGCCGGGGTCCTTGATCTCCCCCGCGCCATTCCGGGGGTCACTGACGACGCCGCCGAGGCGATAGCGGATTCCTCCCCGATCTCCCGGGCTGCGGTCCCCCCGGCGGCCGTGACGCCGTCACGATCCGCGTCGCCCGGAGGAAAATCTGCTGGGGCACCCGCTGCCCAGCGGCTCGCCGCGCTGACCATCCTCCGCGACGAGGTGGCCGGCTGCCGTGCCTGCGTCCACCTCGCCGCAGCCCGCACCAACACCGTCTTCGGCACGGGGAATCCCGCCGCAAGGCTCTGTTTTCTCGGTGAGGCTCCCGGCGCTGACGAGGATGCCTCGGGGGAGCCGTTTGTGGGGCGGGCCGGGCAACTGCTCACGAAGATCATCGAGGCCTGCACACTCACCCGTGATCAGGTCTACATCCTCAACGTTCTCAAGTGCCGTCCCCCCGAGAACCGCCGTCCGGAGCCGGAGGAGGTGGCCAACTGCCGGGGCTTCTTCGAGCGGCAGATCGCGGCGATCGCCCCGGAGTTCATCTGTTGCCTCGGGACGTCGGCGGCCCAGTCACTTCTGCGGACCGAAGAAACGATCGGGAAACTCCGGGGGCGCTGGTTCGAGCATGGTGCCGCGACGGTGATCTGCACATACCATCCCTCCTATCTGCTGCGCAACCCCGCCGCCAAGCGCGACGTGTGGGACGACATGCAGCGGCTGATGACGAGGATGGGAATCGACATGCCCCGAAAGGGCCCCGGCGGCTGATCTCCCCGCCCCCCCGCGCGCCGGTTTTCCGGCAGATGTCCCGGGGATGACGGTTCGGCTCAAGATGCCGGTCGTGCCGGTCCGATGGATTGGGTGGGTCTTGGGAGGGAACAGCCGCTGCTGGCTGTCGTCGACGGGTTTCGGGCCGGCTTGCGGCCCGTCCGTCGGTCGGGATGCCGCCTGGGGAGGCGACGTCGCGACGATCCGTGCCGCTGGTCGGCGCTGCCGCCCGGTTGGCAGGATGGGAACCGGGCCGAACAGAGGTGATGCATGGATACTGTCAGCTCCACAGCCGCCTGCATGGGCCGGAGCAGGCATCGGGGCGCGCTCGCGGCGGTCGCTTTTTGTCTGCTTGGCACCGGCTGCACGATGTGCCCCGATCCATTCGATTACACCGGCCCGGTGCCCAACGGCGCGGTGTCGCAAAATGACTTCGCGGCACGGAGCAACGGCATCCTGCCGGTCCGGGCCACGCCCTTCCCTTGGCCGCCGATCGTCGACTCGGCTCCCCGCCGGCCTACGCCAGCCGGGGATGCGGAGGGGGACGAAGGGGCGATGATCGCCACAGTCTCCCCGCTCGATCCGGTCGATGATCCCGACTTGGTCTCCGTCCTCGAAGCGTCGCTGACGGCGCCTGCCGAGGCCGGGAGCGCGGCGCTCGATGGCGCCCAGGAGTCGGCGGGTCAGTACGCCGACGACGCAGGAGCGACGGAGATCGGGTCCGCCGCACCGGCCCGGGCCCTCTGGCCGGTCAGTTCGAGGCGGATGGCCCGCACCCCGTCGGCCGCCGCGCTGAAGGGCGTTTCTGCGGCCGACGAACAGCCCCAGGCCAGGGGCTCGGCGACGATCCTCGAGTCGCGCTTGCCCAAGGAGAGTCCGCGGATCCTGCTCCGCTGACACAGGCCTGGCGTGACCGGCAACGGCCGCGTCACTTCACCGTGTGGAGCCCCGGATCGGGCTGCCAGCCGTCGGGGACGATGGCGTCCTTGGGGACGATGGCCACGCCGTCCCGAACGGTGAAGGTGGTGCTGTCGCCGATCTCGTCCCAGCCGTGGTCGTTGACGATCCGGGTCCGCTTGCCGATGCGGACGTTCTTGTCGACGATCGCCCCCTCGATGATTGTTCCCTCGCCGATGCCCATCGGCGGCAGTCCGCGTGCGGTGTTGGCAGCGATGTCGTCGGTGGTCTCGTAGTAGTCGCTGCCGAGCACGACCGAGTTGCGGATAACGACGTTGCGGCCGATTCGGCAGCGCAGCCCGATAACGCTGTTTTCGATCACCGCCCCCTGCTCGACGATGCACCCGTCGGAGACGAGGCTCGAGCGGAT
>CALQRA010000090.1 GCA_943332855.1 Candidatus Kuenenia stuttgartensis | reverse complement strand
TAACCAACCGGCCTGTCGTGTGATCGAAGCTCAGAAAATTAAGCTTCGTTCCAGGCGTTGCGTTGAACACATTCGGAAATGTGAGTTGAAGTGGCTGTGCAAAAGTGGCTGCATCGGGAGCTTGTATAGTGATGTCAAAAGTGTGTTGAAGAACACCTGAGGGAAGCATGTCGCGCACGAGCTCGGGGGGGACGGTGCTAATGCCGATTTGGGGGTTGGCGAGCGGCTGACCGTTTGCATCGAGAACAACGCCGGGCTGAACTTCCAATTCGAGGAACTGGCGCTGAGCGTCGGTGAGGTTGGGGGCGGACTTGGCATCGACGCCGACCATCGTGTTGCCGACGGCGCGCACAGTTTGAAGGATCGAGTTCTGTAGGCGTGGGAGATAGACTTCAGGGCGGCCAGCGTTGGCGATCTTGTCCGCGGGTTCGCCCATCGAATCCATCACGGTGTTGGCAGTGCCGGGGACTATGTTTAGGTCCATTACCATTTCGGGAAAGTAAACACCGGCAGGAACGTTGGTGGCGGTGCGGCCGTCGACGGCAAGCTTGACGTTTCCACCGGGGACGCTCGGGAGGGTGAAATGGCCCTGGGCGTCGGTGGTGGTGAAGACGGTGCTTTCCAGGCCGACGATGAAGACTTTCACGCCGGCGATAGGGTTGAGGAAGATATCGTCGGCGGTGTGCGGGATGCCGTCGGGACCAACGCGGAAGTCGTCAAACGTAATTGGCTTGAAATCCACGCCGGGGTCGATGACCTTGCCGCTGAGCGAGGTGCGGGGTAGCGGGGTGAGGCTGACGGTGGAGAAGTTGTAGGTGAGGGTCCCGCCGGCGATTCCGTCGTCGTCCCCGTCTAGCGGTTGCTGATCGGCGGCGGCCTTGATGGTGTCGCCGACGAGGTGGATGGTGACGGTGGATGCGCCGGGCATCGGGTTCGGAAAGAATAGCCAGGCAAAGGTGCCATTGGCCGCGGGAACGATGGTGGAGGGGATCACCGAGCCGGTAGTGTCGGTGGCGTAGAAGTTTGCCACGGTGAGCGAGGCGGGATCGACCGGGCGGCTGAAGAAGACCTGCGGGCGGAAGGTGCTACCGACTTCGGAGTCAAAGCTCGACGGGGTATACGTGGTAACGCTAAAAGCGATGCGGGAGTCAAGGGTAACGTTCATTGTTTTCACGACGCGATGGCCGGCGGCGTCGAGGCTATCGAAGGTGAGGACGTGCTCGCCGGGGGCTAGGGCGCTGAGGTCGGGGACGATGTCGAACGCGCCGGTGACGGTGTCGTAAAGGAGCGGTAAGAGTTCGCCGCCGTCGAAGGTGTAGCAGAGCGATACGATTGGCGAGCCAGTGCCATCGACCTGGCCGGTTAGACGCGACTCGACGGTCAGACTCGCGTTGTCGGCGAGGCTGGTGACCGAGATGATCGGATCGAGAGCATCGATGGTGAAGCGGACGGTGAACGGGCTGGCGGTATTGCCGACAGCGTCGATGGCATTAATGACCAGCGTGTGAGGGCCATGGGCGAGCATGCGTGGTGACACGGTAAATTTGCCCGTGGCGTCGAGCGTTAGAGCGACTGGGGGAGCCTTGTCAAATGTCGCCGTAGCGTTGAGGACGCCGGAGAGATTGTCGAGGATGTAGCCTGAGATCGCAGGGCTGGCCGCGAATACGTCGCCGTCTTCCAATCCATTGAGCATGATGAGCGGCGCGGAAGTGTCGCGGCTAGGACTAAAACGGGCGTGAACCAAATCGCCGATCTTTTTGCCGGTGACGAGGCCGTCCTGATTACCGAACTGGAAGTGGATACCTCCGTAGATGCGGCTCTGGCCGGCCTCCTGCGCGGCAGCGTCGAAGCTGTTGAAGCTACGGGTCACGCCTGGCAGGCCCGGGCTGTCGCTCGTGAACGATTGATTTGCGCCAAAGAAGTTGGTGAGCACGCTGGCCGCGGCGCCGCTGTAGGTGCTGTGACCGGAGACGTATTCGGGGAAGGGCGGAGTGATGAGAAGCGGCTGCCAGGCGTCGTCTTCGGTGGTGGCGGCGTTGCCGTCGGTCTCACCCTGCTGAATGGCCGTGATCGGGCGCCAGGATGCATAGATGTACTTGGCGTCCCAGGCGGCGATGCTTGCGTCGGCGAGGGCGACGTTGAGTTCGGCGAGCAAGCGGACGTTGGCGGCAGTGCTGTTGCCTTTGGCACGCGCTAGGTCGGTGGCGATGTCGTTCCAATGGCCTGGTGGTGTGATCGTGCCGGCGCCATCTGCCCAGAAGCGGGCGATCCGTGTTTGTTCCGCGGTGCGCGTGGTGCTGATGGCGCTGCCGAGGTTCTTCACTTCATTGAAAGCGGTAGCGTAAGCGGTGCTGTTGAGGGCGGGCGGGCCATCGGGGCGGAATTGGCTGGCTGAAGTGAGCGCGAAGGGAGTGAGTGTCGCCCACTGCGGGAGTAGAGCAACGTCGTACATCGGCGCTGTCTGCTGCCATTCACCCGGGAAAGTGCCGGGTATGTAGTTGACGAACTTGTCGAAGCCGTCGCCGCTGCGGATGGCGATGATGGTGTCGGCGATTGAGTTGCCAAAGGCGACCCCGGCGGATTCTCCCGCGCCGTCGGCGATGCGAGAGAGGGTCGTGGCGAGAGCGGCGTTGAGCACGGTCTCCTGGCCGGGGTACAGATAGGAGAGGACGCGATGCGCCGCGGCAGCGATCCCCGCCTCCTGAGAGGCGTTGGCGGGTGCGGCGACTCTGGTGTAATACCCCGCAGTGCCGTCGAAGGCGCTGACCACGTCGAACATCGCGATGCTCGTCATGGCAAGGCCGCGACTGGCGACGGGTGGGGGGGAGGCGTCGAGGCGGACGGCTTCGAGGTTCACCGCATTCCACTCAAGCACCACGTCCGTGCCCCCCAATGGCGCGGTTTTGGTGAAGGTGGCGTTGACCGTGGCAGTGTTACCTGCGACGTCGATGATCCCACATTCGAGCGCATTGACACCGTCGGCAAGAGTGATGTTTGGAAGAACGAACGTCCCGTTGTTGTCGGCAAGAGCGATCTGGCTTCCGACGGTGATCCTTGCCCCGGCCTCGGTGCTGCCGCCGAGAGTCACGACCGAGGCGCTGGTAGAACCGTCGCCCGGCGCTCCTGTGTCGGAAGCGACCGAGAGACCCAGGGTCGTTACCGTGGGTGCGGAGCTGTCGAGCCGGAAGGCAAAGGAGGTTTCAAGGACGGCGCCACCCTTTTCGCGAACCTCGACCCGCAGCGTGTAGCTCCCGTCAGTGAGCGAGCCGCCATTGAGAGTCGCGAGCGTGGCGGTGGGGATTGTGAAGTTACCGGTCGCGTTGGGAGTGACTTTGAGCGTTTGGAGAGGGCCGTTGCCGATGGCGGCGCGGAAGCCGGTGGCACCGTCGGGCAGCACGAGTTTCGCGGCGACGGCCACTTCTTTTGAGACGGCATCCGCGGCATAGAGGCCGGTGTCAGTGACGAGCTTGAAGGTGAGGAACCCCGCTCCGATGCTCGCGTTTGAGAGGAAGCGGGCATCGACGATCGGGCGAATAGAGCCTGAGCCGATCTTGACCTTTGCCGGCAGGACGAAAGCGCCAATTAAGCTCTCGTTGTCGAGCGTTCCCATGACGGCAATGGATTTGATGCAGGCGCTGTTCGCCGTGCCGATCAACTGGTCGTTGCCATCCTTGAACTCCGTATCGACCGGTGAGAGGCCGGCCCCGATGACTGTTTTCACAACGGCGCCGCCAACCGTGATGCCACCGATCTTGCCGGCAGTGAAAGAGTCGCCGTTCGTGGCCATGCCCCCGAGGGCGCGGTCAGCGCCAAGATTTGCACCCGCGAGGAGCAGGGAGTCGCTGAGGTTTTTGGCAATGATGACGTTTCCGAACGAGGCCGCGGTGAAGGTGGATCCGGTCACGTTTCCGCCCGCCGTCTTGTTTGCCACGACGGTGATGTTGCCCACGTTCCCCAGTGCAAAAAGGTCGCCGGTGAAGTCGCCACCGGTGACGGTTGCCCCCGCGATGGCAATCGTTTTGCCAAGCGCTGCGGCGGTCGCGGTCGAAGCAATGGTTGTGGAGAGGTTGCCGCCGGTGACTTTAAGGGCGCCGAATGAGGTTGCCGTCCAAGCGCCGCTGGCATCCCCTCCGGCGGTGATAGCACCCACCGCGCCGGAGAGCGCGAGCGTCGCGTCGATCTTGCCCGACGAGGTGAGCGAAGCGAGTCCCGAACCGGTGATTGTCGAGCCAAGGATCGCGCCGCCCTTAGTCTTCACGGCCTTCACGGAGAGGGGACCGAGGACGCCCTGCCCGGTGATGTCGCCGGTTAGGTTGCCGCCGTTGACGGCTAGCGAGGCGAGTGCGGGAGTCTTGCCCAAGGCGGCCGTGGTGGCGGTGGAGACTAGGTTCGCGTTGAAATCGCCTGCGGCGGTGATCTGCCCGAAACTTGCGGCCGTCCATGTGGCGGCCTCCACGAGGCCGAAATTGCCCGCCAGTGCGCCTGCAGTGCTGATATCCGAACCCGCGCTCACGGAACCGACAGAGAAGGCGAGCAGCGACGTCGCCGGACCACCGACGGAAACGTCGGCACCATTGGCAATGCTCTTGAGCGTGATCGCCCTCACCGAGTCGCCAGCCGTGAGGCCGGTCCCGGTGAGATTGACCGCCGGAGCGAGGATCCCGCCCAGCGGGGAAGGAAGATTGAGACTACCGAGATTGACCGCGCCGTCGCCTATCGCAAACTTTGTGACTTTGATCGAAAGGACGCTCTTTGACGTGGTCCCGCGCAAGTTCAGCGCAGCGAGCGACCCGAACAGGTCGCCGTCGGGATCGTTCTGCACCGCCTGAAAGCGCCCAGGGCCTATCAGGTTCACGTCGATGCGGTCGCCATCGACATCGAACAGAACCGTGGAGGCATCCATGACGATGCGACTTTCCAGGAGTTCGCAGATGCCGCCGCCTAGCGCTCGGGAACGCTTCGGACGGCAGCAGAGTTGCTTCTTGGGCTTTGAATTAGCTGATGCGCGGCGGCGCGAGGGGAAGAGGGATTTCAGAAATCGATTCATAGCGTGATGGGTGGTGGGTGGACGAGGTAAAGGTGAAGGACGCTGGCGGTGTGGTTTCCCCGCGTTTTGAAAAGCGATTTCTCGAAAGCTCACCGGCAGTGCAAATAGGTCAGGCCGCACGTGCACTATCCATCGCAGATCGAGCGATGAGTCCTCTCTTGATCTAAAAAGCTATAGGCGTTTCTGCAGGCGATCGTCGCCGACAAGGGCTATCACTCGACGAAGTTCGTGACGCTCGCGAATGAGCTCGGGATGCGGGCCTACATCCCCGAGCGCGCTTCCCCGAACAAGCGGCGCTGGGCAGACAAGGATCCAGCAGAGCAGCGGGCCGTCTACAACGCGCGAAGGCGCACGCAGAGTGAGCGAGGCAAGCAACTCTCGCGACTGCGAAGCGAGCTCACGGAACGATCCTTTGCTAACGTCTGCAACACCGGCGGGGCGAGGCGAACATGGCTGCGAGGACTCGCAAGCGTGACGAAGCGACACCTGATGATGGTCGCGGCGCGCAATCTCTCGACGATCATGCGAATGATCTTCGGAATCGGCAGTCCGAGGAGCCTGCAGGGGCTCCGCGCTCTTCTGCAAACCGCCTGGATTCACTTCGAGCGGCTCCTGTCAGCTCTGGATCGCCTGGTGGCGACGCTGGTCGCGCCCATGGCGCCGTGGTCGCGCGCCATCGGTGGCTGATGATCAGACGGTCAGAGCCTCGGAAAGCGACTTGGGCCACGGGCCTCTAGCCCTATGACGCAATCCGACGCCGGGGTGCGCCACCGATTTCCGGGCCGTCAAAAAAAGGTCGCCGCGGGCGGCGGGCAGGGGGTGGCAGGCGTGATCTGCGGTTCTCCCCCCGTCGGAGTGGATTTCGGATGTCGGGGGGGTAAGATGCCGGGCGTCTCCGGTCAGCCTCCTCGGGAGTGTGGGTCGATGGCACAGACGCTCGAGCCTGTCGCGGCAGTGGTGGCCGGCGGCTTTGCCGCGGGAGACGAGGCTGTTTTCGTGCTCCAAGACACCGCCGGGGTGGCAGGCCCAGAGGCGGGCGTGGCCGGTTTGATCGGGCCGGCCTGGGGGGAGGCGGTCGAAGATTTCGACGGCGGCCCGGCGCGGCGGTCGTTCGAGACCGGGGCGCTCGTCCGTTCGCTCTACGCCGAGATCCGGGCCATTGCCGCGAGCCAGCTCGCCGAACAGTGGGCCGTCAACTCGCTCCACCCGACGGCGCTGGCCAATGAGGCGGTGATGCGGATCCTCGAGGGGGTGGGGGGGGAATGGTGGGACTCTCCCCGCCACTTCCTCGGTGCCGCGGCCGAGGCGATGCGGCGCGTTGTCGTCGATGCCGCCCGCCGCCGGAACGCCCTCAAGCGTGGCGGGGGACGGGGCCGCCACGAGATCTCGAGCCTGGCGCTGGCCGCGCCCGACCTCGACAGCGAGGTGCTCTTCATCAACGACGCGCTCGACGTTCTCGCCCGTGACGACGCGACCGCCGCGGAGGCCTTTCGCCTCCACTACTTCGGCGGGCTCACCGTGGCTGAGGTGTCGGAGAAGATCGGCACGCCGCGGCGGAGCGTCGATCGGAGGCTGGCCTACGCCCGATCATGGCTCGCCTGCCGCTGGGAAGACGAGGCTCCGGGACCGCGGCGGGAGGCCCGCCGGCGCGGGAGCGCCTGATGAGCGACGCCGACCTCTTCGAGCGGGCGCTGGCCATCCCCGATGCTGCCGGCCGAGCGGATTTTCTCGCCCGTGCCTGCGGCGGCGACGCGGCACGGCTCGAGCGCCTCAAGCGGCTCCTGGCCCACCACGACGGTGGCACGGCATGGCCCGAGCGGACGCTGCTGGAGGCCCTCGGGCTCGTGACCGACATGCCCGGTGGGGGCGAGGAGAAGGTGCCAGCGGATCTCGCCATCGACGGCATCGAGCTCCTGCGGCCGATCGGTGCGGGAGGATTCGGGCGGGTGTACGAGGGTTGGCAGCACCGGACGCGGCGCCGCGTCGCGGTGAAGGTGCTGAGAGGCGAGTATCTCGACGCCGACATCGTCGCCCGGTTCCTCCGCGAGACGCGTCTGGCCGCCGCGCTCTCCCACCCCGGCATCGCCGCCGTTCACGACGTCGGCATGGCGCGGACGAGCCGGGGCCCGGTGCCGTTCCTCGTCACCGAGCTCGTGGCCGACGCGCGGCGGCTCACGGAGCATGCCGCCGGTCTCGATCTCGCCGGTCGCGTGGCGCTGTTGGCACAGGTCTGCCGGGCGATGGGGCATGCCCACGAGCGGGGCGTGGTCCACCGTGATCTCAAGCCGGCGAACATTCTCGTCGGCGCCGATGGCGTAACGAAGGTGATCGATTTCGGATGGGCCCACGCTTCCGGCGGCGACTTCACGGAGGCCACGTCGCTCACGCAGCCGGGGCAGTTCGCCGGCACTTGGCAATACATCAGCCCGGAGTCTTTCGACGCCCGTGGCCGCAGAGTCGATGCCCGCGCCGACGTCTGGTCGCTCGGGGTCATCGCCTACCAGCTCCTCGCCGGCCAGCTCCCGTACGACGTCCGCGGTCTGCCGTTTCCCGCGATCATTGCCCTGGTGTCGAAGGTGAACGTGCCGGTGCTCGTCTCGGTCGACGACACAATCCCGCTGCCGCTCTCGCGGATCGTGGACAAATGCCTCCAGACCGATCCGGCCCGACGCTACGCCGATGCCGGGGCGATCGCCGACGAGCTCGATCGCTTCGCCTCCGGTGCCAAGGTCCTCGCTCGAGGGCCGACCTTCGTCGAGTCTGTCACTCAACTGGTGCGCCGCCATCCGGCCGGCAGCGCCGCGGTCGCGGGGCTCTTCCTCGGGCTCGTCGTGGCGGTGATCGGGATCGGGCGGGCCCGGCTGGGGGAGCAGGGGGCGCGCGCCGAGGCGGAGCGGGGGCGTGATGAGGCCCGCGACGAGCGCGAGGTGGCGCTCCATCGACTCTATTCCGGCAACCTGCTCCGATTCGGGCAGGTGGCGGGGAATGGCAACACGCTCGAGGCCCGCAGCCTCCTGAGCGAGTCGATCGACATCGCCGGCCGCCTGGGGATCGCGGACGCGAGGACGGGGACGTGGCCTTTGGAGTTGCACTGCGCCGAGGCGCTGGTCGACGGGGCGCTTGCCGTTCTCGCCGCCCACCCCGGCGGCGTCACCGACATGGCCTGCTCTCCCGATGGCCGGAGGCTCGTGTCGGGCGGCCGGGAGCCGGGGTGGCGGCTCTGGGATGCCGAAGTGGGCACGCTCCTGGCGGAGGCCGCCGCCGGCGGGCGGGCCGTGCAGTTCGTGCGTTTCTCGCCCGACGGCCGCGTGTTCGCGACGGTCGACACGAAGGGCTTCATTCAGTTGCGCAACAGCGACGACGGAGCGGTGGTCCTCAGCTTCCCCGAGCCGGTCAGCATCGGCGTGGGAATCGTCTTCAGCCCCGATGGCACGAGACTCCTCACGGCAGGGTCCGACCGGATCTGCCGCCTCTGGAACGTGGCAGACGGCACGCTCGCGGCCAGCCTCGCTGGCCACCGACGGCATATCTCCTGCATGGCCTGGAGCCCCGACGGGACGACGATCGCGACGGCCAGCGACGGCACCGAATACCGGGTGTGGAACGCCGCTGACGGCGCGCTCCGCGCCTCCCGCGTGTCGCACCGTGCGGTCGTCTCGGCCCTCGCGTTCTCGCCCGATTCGACCGTCGTGGCCACCGCGTCGCTCGACGGAAGCCTGCAGCTGTGGCGTTACCGCGAGCGGGCGGACGACCTGGTGCTCGCGGGCCATGACGGTAAGGTGCATTGCCTGGCCTTCAGCCCTGACGGCAAGGTCCTCGCCACCGGGTCAAAGGACCGCACGCTCCGTCTATGGAACGTCGCCGATGGATCTCCGCGCGGCCGGCCGGCGGTGCACGATTCGGAAGTGGTCGCGGTCGCCTTCTCCCCCGATTCCTCCCGCGTGGTGTCCGGCGCCACCACCGGCACGGTGGGCCGATGGGCCACCGTCGATGCCGAACCGGCCGGATACCTCCTCGGCCATCGTTTCGCGATCACGTCCGTCGGCTTTTTGGCGGGGAATGAGCGCCTGGTGACGGCGGGGGCCGACGGCGAAATCCGGCTCTGGCGGGGGGACGACCCCGCGCTCCACCACGTCGTAGCCGCCACCGGGGAGTCGGTGGAGTTTCTGCGGTTTGCGTCCGACGGAAGACGCTTGGCCGTGGGGACGCGCGACGGGTCGCTCGCGCTCCTCGACGCGTGGGGCGACGTCGAGCTGGCGAGCGTCCGGTTTGGCAGCGGACGCTGGGAGACGTTCGCGGCCACCGCCGATCTTGCCTGGATGGCGGCCGGCAGCCGGCGCGGATCGATCCGGCTCTGGAACGAGGCGCGGGGGATCACACGGCTCCTGAGCGGCGCGCATGGAGGGGAAGTGAGTGCGCTGGCGTTCTCCCCCGACGGCAGCCGGTTGATCAGCGGCGGCGACGACGGGAGTGCGAGGCTCTGGGGGCCCGCGATCGCCGATCCGCTGGCTGAGCTCGGCGGCCATGACGGCGGCGTGACCTGTGTGGCGACGAGCCCCGACGGCAGGCTCGCCGCCACCGGATCGGCCGGCGGCACGGTGCGCGTGTGGCGCCTCGACGACGGTGGTTCGGTGTCTGTCTGCGACTGCGGTGAAGGTGGGGTGCTGGATGTGGCGTTCGGAAGGGATGGCGCGATTCTCGCCGTGGGCCACACCAGCGGCATCTTGACGATCCACGATCCTCGGCTCGGCACCCTCCTTGAACGTCTTCCCACCGGCCTGGGCCGGGTGCGGTCGGTGGTCTTCAACCCCGACGGCACCAGGCTCGCCACCACCCATGAGATCCCGACAACCCAGCTTTGGAACACCTCCGACTGGAGTCTGGCGGCAAAACTGCCGGGGCACCACGTGCAGACCGCAGCGGCGGTCTTCTCCCCCGACAGTGCACGGCTCATCCTCGGTGGAGCCGACGGGACGGTGCGGCTCTGGGACCACGCGCGGGCGTCATCGCTCGTCGTCGCGAAGAGCCATTCCCTCACGATCAGGGCTGCCGCCGTGAGCTCCGACGGCCGGCTGATGGCAACCTCAGGCGCCGATGGCGTCGTGCGGATCCACGGCCGGAGGCAGGGGGAGATGTTCGCCCGACAACGCGCCCTCGCCCGAACCAGCCCCCGCCCCGGCCCGGTCCGGATCGGAGAGACGGCGTTGTCTCCGCCGCCGCTCGTGGTCGCGCCGAATCCCGCCGAGCCATGACGGCCGCCGCGATCCGGCCTCATCTCCTCCCTTCTGGCGGTTCGACAGGGCCTCCGCAGCGTGAGACACTCTCCTCATGCCGCGCTTCATCCTCCTCGAACACGTAGGTGCCCCCGACGACCCCACCGGGCGGCACTTCGATCTCCTCCTTGAAGCGGGGGAGGCCTGCGTTACCTGGCGGCTCGCCGAGATCCCCGCGCCGGGCGGCCCGGCCATGACGGCCGTGGAGATCGCGCCCCACCGGCTCGCCTGGCTCGATCATGTGGCGGGAGAAGTCTCCGGCGGCCGTGGCTTCGCCCGGCGGATCGACGGGGGAACGTACGAGCCGGCGATCGAGCCCAGCGCCGAGGGTACCCCTCGAGAACGCATTCACGTGCGGCTTGTCGGCGACACATCGACCCGGTCGCTCCTCCTCGACCCCGAAAAAGGTGCCAGCCACCAAATCTGGGGATGATGGGCAATCACCGGAGCGTGGATTACCCAGATTTGGTGGCTGGCACCTTTTTTTTCCTAACTAAACGGGAGTATGATCCATTCTGGTAGCACTAAACAGGAGTGTTGTCCCGAATGGAAGCATTTCAGCGGCGGCTCTCGATCGTCCTTCCCGAGCGCCAGTCGGCGTTTTTGTGGGGGGCCCGCAAGACCGGCAAGTCGACGTTTCTGCGGCAGGCCTTTCCCGGCAGCCTCTCCTTCGACTTCCTCCGCACCGATCTGCTGATCGCCTTCACAACGCGGCCGGCCCTCCTCCGCGAGCAGCTCCTGGCCCGCTCCCCTGCGGAGCTCGCACTCCCGGTCATCCTCGATGAGGTGCAGAAGGTGCCGGCCCTCCTCGACGAGGTGCACGGGCTCATCGAAGGCCATGGGCTGCGCTTCGTGCTGTGCGGATCGAGCGCCCGCAAACTCAAGCGTGGCCGGGCGAATCTGCTCGGAGGTCGGGCCTGGCGCTGCGAGATGTTGCCGCTGGTCTCCGCCGAGTTTCCCCGCGCGGACGAGGGGGACGAGCGGGAAGGGGGGAAAGGGGGGATGGATCTGCTGCGGGCGCTCAACAACGGCCTCATCCCCTCCCACTACCTTTCCGTCAATCCGCGGAAGTCACTCGAGGCCTATGTCGGTGACTATCTCAAGGAGGAGGTCTTCGACGAGGGGCTGACGCGCAACGTACCGGCGTTCTCCCGGTTTTTCGAGGCGTTGGGCTATTGCCATGGCGAGCTGATCAACCATGCCAACATCGCCCGCGACTGTGGCGTCGATGCGAAGACGGTCAAGGAATATTTCCAGATCCTCTGCGACACGCTTCTGGGGCGACTCGTCCTCCCCTACAAGAAGCGTCAGGAACGGCAGGTGATCAGCAAGGCGCCGAAGTTCTATCTGTTTGACGTGGGGGTCGCCGGCGCGGTGAGCCGGCGTCGGATCGTGGAGCCGCGCGGCGATCTCTTCGGACGAGCCTTCGAACATCTCGTTCTCATGGAGCTCGTGGCCCATGCCTCGTATTCGGAGCTCGCCTACGACATCCATTTCTGGCGGACGAAGGCGGGGGCCGAAGTCGACTTCATCCTTGGAGACGGCGAGGTCGCCATCGAGGTGAAGGGCACCAGCCGAGTGGACGACCGCGACTTGCGGGGGCTGCGGCTGTTCGGCGAGACGCACCGCCCCCGGCTGGCGATCGTGGTCTGCAACGAGGCCGCCGAGCGCGTCGTCGACGGCATCCGGATCGTCCCCTGGCGACAGTTCTTCCGGGAACTGTGGGCCGGCGAGATTCTGTCGTAGCCGGGCGGCGGTCCGGCACCTGTTCGGTTCAATGGCGAGGCTACCGAATCGTTGACAGCCCTGGAGGGCTTTCGTAACTTCTTGGTGAGCGGCTTGGAGCTCGATGCTGACAGTCTGCCCCAGTCGCCGGGAACCACGAGGAAGAACGCTATGAAGACCGGTTCTTGGTTGCGTCGCTGCCGCCAAACACACCCACACACACACACACACAGCTTTCAAGCGTTGAACAGCTTGAGCCCCGGGCGCTGCTTGCTGGCCTGACCGGCGGATTCGCTTCGCCCCTGGCCGCAACCGTGCCGCTGCCGACGGGAGGCGACCGGGCTGCGGCGATCGTTCTGGCGGAGCCAGCCCGCCCCGATACAGCGGGGATCGGCACTGCGGTCGTTCCCTTTCAGGTGACGCCGCTGGTGCTCACCGGTGCCCAGGCGGCCCCGACGATCGCACCGGCGGTGCAGCATGGCACCGGCGGCAGCTTTCAGGTCGTGCCGGTCGGCGCACCCGGAGCCTCTGGGGGTTTCGCCCCGGATGTCGATCCCTGGGCGCCGGGTGGTCTGCTTCCCGGCTGGGAATATCAAGTCTGGCAGGAGATTGGTCTGCTACCGCCGGATGGGCTGGAGGCACCAGGAGTTGCCGATGCATCGGAACGACCTCCGAAGTTCTCCGGAGCGGCCGATGACGATCCGCTGGCGTTCGCTCTTGATCCGAAGACGGGGAAGTTGTGGGGTTATGGGCCACGGGTCGAGGGAGGCAATGCCAAGCAAGCGTTTGGCCAAGTCGGCGGACGCGTCAACGGGGTTCTGAAGGAAGTCGGAGTGATTACGGTCACTGAAGGTGCCCCGGTCCTCGCCGGGTTTTGGTGGTTCATCACCAAGGGGGATGATGCCGTCGATCTGGCGCGACGCGTCGCCAATCAGGAGACTCGCAATAAACTCCACCATATCTTCGGAAACCACCGACACCGCCTTGCAGACATGGTCACTTCAGCAGGATCGGAGGACGCAGCATTCGACGCGATGGAGCGCGGGGCGCAGGCGGCCTTCAGCGTCGGTGGGCTCAAGGAGATTCGGCCAGGAGTCTTTGAGGGCGCGGTTACGATCTACGGCACTGAAGTGACTGTCAGAGGCGTCGTTGTCGGAGGTGTCTTCAGGGTTGGGAGTGCCTGGCGATGAACGACTCGGATACCCGATTGACTCCGTTCGAGCATGATGTGCTGCGGAAACTGCTCGAAGGTGACCATTCTGTCCTCGCGGCGCTTCGTGCCCAACTTCCGAAGTGCGCAGTAATCGAGCGGGAATCAACTGGCTGTGGATTCTTGACAACGCTTGAACCGAGTCGGACCTTGCCTCCCGCGCTGACCGGCGACCAACAGATTCGGATCACGCATGTCGCCGGAGACATCCCGGGGCTTGTTCGAGGTGCCGAGTTTGTCCTTTTCGTTGCCAATGGCTATCTCGACCAGTTAGAGGGATTTGCACTCGAGGAGGAGTGGCCCGGAACGCCATCGCAATACACATTGTTCTTTGAAGGACCTCGAGCGAGCGACCCGACTGCCATCGGATTCCCTGGAAAATGACCTCCTCGCCTTGGTTGCCGGTGAGGCCAATACGTCGCTGCGACCAAATGGTGATGGATGCGGTGGCTAGCGCGCTCCCTCAGGTTTTCTTTGTGCAGCCCTGGTGATCGGGCTGGCCCCTCACCCCAGGATCGCGTCGATCGGCGTGCCATGATCGATCGCGAGGCGTTTGCGGCCGGGGATCTCGAGCTTGTGGGAATCGAGGCCGAGCTGTTTGAGAATCGTGGCGTGGATGTCGGTGACGTAGTGCCGGTCTTCAACGGCGTGGAAGCCGAGCTCGTCGGTGGCGCCGTGGACAACGCCCCCCTTGATGCCGCCGCCGGCCATCCACACGGAGAACGCGAAGGGATGGTGGTCGCGGCCATCGGAGCCTTGTGTGCCGGGCGTGCGGCCGAACTCGGAGGCAAACAGCACGATTGTCTCGTCGAGGAGCCCGCGGCGGGCGAGATCCTCGAGCAATCCGCCGATCGGCTGATCGACGGCCAGCGCGAGATTTGAGTGGTTGGCCTTGAGTCCGCCGTGGGCGTCCCAGGCGCCGGCACCGCCGCCGCCATGCTGGATCTGGATGAAGCGGACACCGCGCTCCACGAACCGGCGTGCCGCGAGCAGTTGCATGCCGAAGTCGCGGCAGTGGGGGAGATCGAGGCCGTAGAGCCGCTTCGTCTCCTCCGTCTCGTCAGCGAAGTCGACGACCTTCGGCACGCTCTGCTGCATCGAGTGGGCAAGCTCGTAGGAGGCGATCCGGGCAGCCGTGGCCGGGTCGTCGGGGTATTCCACCGCCGTCGCCCGGTCGAGTCGGCTGACGAGATCGAAGCCGATCGATTGGGCCTGCGGGGAGAACGGCCGCTCGGGCCGGCCGAAGTCGAGCGGGTTGGCCGGATCGATCCGCAGCGGCACCGCGTCGTGGGCGGGGCCGAGGTAGAGGCCGTCTTTACGATTCCAGTATTCCCGGAAGCCGATCGAGATGAACTGCGGCAGCTCGTCGTTAATCGACCCGAGCCCGTAGTGCACCCAGCCACCGAGCGTCGGCTGGGCTGGGTCGAGCATGTGGCGGCCGGAGTGGAACTGCGTCTGCGCGCCATGATTGGAGTCGGTGGTCCACATCGAACGGACGACGGCGATCCGGTCAGCGTTGCGGGCGGTGTGGGGGAAGAAATCGCTGATCTCCATGCCGCTTTGGCCATGGCGGCGGAAGCCGGTCTGGAGGGGAAAGAGGACGTTCCGCTGGAGGCCGTTGGCATCGGGGACGGGGGCCCGCTCGAGGGCGAGCTTCGCCGGGTTCTGGACGTCGGCGTAGGGCGTCTCGGCGATCGTCTTGCCGGCGTGCTTCGTGATCTCAGGCTTGTGGTCGAAACTTTCGAGATGGCTGACGCCGCCGTTCATGAACAGCCAGATGACATGCTTCGCCTTGGGGGCGAAGTGGGGCCTGCCGTCTGGTGGCGTCCAGTCCGCCGGCGAACCGACGCCGTCGCGGGCGAACATCGCGCCGAGGGCCAGGCCGGTGAAGCCGAGGCCGAGATCGGCGAGAAAGGCCCGGCGCGGCGGAATGGCAACGTTGGTTCGAGAGGGGCTTGGCATGTCGGCTATCTCAGCGTGACGAAGTCGGTGTGGTTGAGAAGTGCCCAAACGAGATGGATCCGGGCCGGCTCCACCGCGCCGTCGGTGGGGACTGGCTCGAGGCTTCGCCACTGCGCGAGCGCCCCGACGCAAGCCTCCGATTCGGCGGCGCTGGCCGGTCGGCCGAGGACCGTGCGGAAGGCCCGATCGATGAACGTCGCCTCGTCGACGGGTGGAGTGGCGGGGGCGATCCTGGCCGCGATCCGGGCGGCGGCATCGTGGACGAATCCAGCATTGGCCAGCGCCAGCGCCTGCTGCGGCACGATGCTCCGCTCGCGCTCGTAGCACTCCTTCACGCCGGCGCCGTCGAAGGTGGTGAGGAATGGATTGCGGTCGGGATCGGTGTGCTGAAAATAGAGGCTCCGCCTTGTTGACGCCGGCTGTTCTGCCGCCGCCACTGAAGCGCCGCCGATGCGGGCATCGAGCGTGCCGGCGAGCGCGAGGATGCCATCGCGGACGGCCTCCGATTCCAGCCGGATCGGTTCCCGCCGCCACCAGGTGCGGTTGTCGGGATCGAGGCGCACCCCCGCGGCATTCCCGGTGGTCGACGATTGGAGTCGATAGGCGGCCGAGGTCACGATCAGCCGGTGGAGCCGCTTCATGCTCCAGGGATTTTTGTACGGGCCGTTCACCGAACTCTCCACCAATTCACTCGCCAGCCAGTCGAGAAGCGCAGGGTGATCGGGAGGGGTGCCTTTGCGGCCGAAGTCGAACACCGTCGGCACCAGCGCCCTCCCCATGTGGCGGGCCCAGAGATGATTGGCCGCCACGCGCGCGGTGAGGGGATTGCCCGGGGCGGTGATCCAAGCGGCGAGCGCCGAACGGCGACCGGTGCTCGTCGTCGGGAAGGGGATCGCCGGATCGTCGGCGCTCGAATTGCGAAACCGGGTCGGTGTCCAGCGGGCGCCGACGAGGGGTGTAAAGGCTTCTCCCGGCTCGGCCGCCGATGCCTCGGCCTGCTCGAGGGCCGTCCTGGCATCGGCGACGGCCTTCTCGGCGGCGGTCTTCGCTTCGGCTGCCGCGGCAGCAAGCTTCGCTTCTGTCTCTAGAAGCGCGGCCTTGGCCCGGGCGGCGACGAGCGTTCGCTCCGCGCGAACAGCTTCCAAAGCGGCTGCGGCGGCAGCCAGGGAGAGCGACTCGTCCGTGCCGGCCCCGGCGAGATCCTCGGCGGCCCAGGCGGCGCGCATCGCGGCGCCGCGCCGCTCCACCGCCGCCAGATCGGCCGCGGCGATCGCCACTCCCTGCTCGCTGCCGGGTGACGGGGCGGCATCGCGGGCGGCCCGGGCCGCGTCGAGGCGGCGGCCGGCGGCGGCGACATGGGCGTCGATCACCCACGGACGCCTAGCCGGCTGGGATTCGGTCTTCGGCAGGCTCACCGGCCGGACCTCGACGGAAGAGAAATTGAACACGGCGGCGACGCCGGGAAGGATCGGCCGCGACGTGTCGGGCTTCGTGTCCTCGCCGCGGATGAAAAGAAACGTCGGCACGTCGGGGACGCCGTCGAACACCCGTGGGATCCCGTCACGCTCGAGATCGGGCTCGCCCGGAAGGACGTCGAGCCGGGCGTGGAGCGGCTCGAAGAAGGCCCGCATCGCGTAATAGTCTTCCTGGCGGAGCGGATCGTATTTGTGGTCGTGGCACTTGGCGCAGTTGAGCGAGAGCCCGAGGAATCCCTTGGCGACGTGCTCGACCGTCTCGTCCATCCAAGGGGTGCGGTTGAAGAGAAACCAATTGCGGGCGAGGAACCCGGTTGCCCGCAGCTTGGGGAGATCGTCGGGGGCGATCTCGTCGGCGGCGAGCATCAGCCGCACCATCTCGTCGTAGCCGGTGTCGGCGTTGAGCGATTCGATGATCCAGTCGCGCCAGTGCCAGATGTGCTTCTGACTGTTGCGGAGCTGATCCCCCAGGCCCCACCAATCGGCGTAGCGCCACACGTCCATCCAGTGGCGCCCCCAGCGCTCACCATGGCGGGGATCGGCGAGGAGCCGGTCGACGAGGGTTTCGTACCAGTCGGGGGAAGCGTCGGCGAGGATCGCCGCGAGCTCCTCCGGCTGCGGGGGAAGGCCGACAAGATCGAGATGGAGGCGACGGACAAGAACCTCGCGAGAAGCTTCCGGCTGGGGAGCGATCCCCGCCTGCTCCCGCGCCGCCTCGAGGAAGGCATCGATCGGATTCCTGACGGAGTCCGGATGGGTGACCGCCGGCACCGCGGGGCGGACGCGCGGCCGGAAAGCCCAGTGCTCGCGCGGGTCGCTTTCCGGTGCCTCGTCAGCCGGCGCCGGGCAGCCGGCAGCGATCCAGGCTTTCAAGGTTTCGATCTGCTCTGGTTCGAGCGGCTCCCCCTCCCCCTCCGGCGGCATGCGCTCGGCCGGGTCAGTGTGGATGAGCCGCGCGACAAGCGTACCGGCCGCCGGGTCTCCGGGCACGACGACGGGGCCGGCATCCCCCCCGGC
>CALQRA010000089.1 GCA_943332855.1 Candidatus Kuenenia stuttgartensis | reverse complement strand
GTCGCCCCCTTTTCCGTCACCGTCACCTTCCCTGGTGGCGAGCGGTCGAAGTAGACACGGCTCCCGAGGACCCCATCGAGGACGCTCGTCAGATCCCAACTCGGCCGATCCTGCGGCGGCGGCGAGAGGATCTTGTAGGACTCCGCCACCGGATGATGGGGGACATCGCGAAAATCCTCCAGGATGCTCTGGCTGGGATACGGCAGCGCGATCCCGATCTCGAAGCCGCTCCAGATCATCTCCGTCGGCCACGCCTCGGCGAGCTTCGCCGCGGCAGCCCGATCCCTGACGACGTTGTATTCCTCGTAGGCGGCGTTGCCATCGATTGGCTGGAAGGCCCCGGCCATGAGTTCGAGGACTTTCACCTTCTTGGCGACGAGCGCCTTGCCGTCGAGCGGGCTTGTCGCATCGGCCGGGCTGTCGAGGAGGCGGGCGAGATTGGTGGAGAAGCCGACCTGGACGACGACGACCGAGCCATCCTCCGCAGCCGCAAGCGCCTGCCGCAGGACCGTGACCGCATCGGGGGCATCCTTCGCATGGCGAAGCGAGTGGGGATAGCGTTCCTTGCCGGCGAAGGCGGGATCGTCGGAGGTCGCCTCGGCGAGCTTCAGATAGACGCTCTGCTCCTCGACGCCACCGGGGCGGACGACGCCGATAGGGATCTCCGTGCGGCCGTAGAAGCGGTTGATGCAGTCGACAAACGGGGCAGCGAGCGCGTGGTTGGCCGTGACCGTCACCGCGAGCAGCCGGCACTGACCGCGCGACTCGAGCGCATGGAGCATGGCGAGCGCCGCAACGTCGTCGCAGTCGCCGCAGATGTCGGTGTCGAAGATCACCGGCACCGGGGCCGCTGCGTGGAGGACCGCAGGGGCCGAGCCGAGCGTCGCCGCAACAAGAAACGCCCAGGCCAAGCCGCAGCCAGTGAATCGTGCCATCCAAAAGGCTCCCCAGGAAAGGATTATCCCCCGTCTCTCCACGCGGTCTGCCGCAGACCGACTCCGCCCGCCGCGAAAGCCCCCGCTCAGGCGACGGCGAGCATCCGCTCGAGCGCCACCACGGCCCACTTCGCCGTCTCGTCGTCGACCCGGATCACGTTCACGGCATCCCCGGCCTCGAGGTGCTCGAGGCTCCAGCAGAGGTGGGCCAGATCAATCCGGTACATCGTGGCGCACATGCAGACCACCGGCGAGAGGAAGCGGATCTCCTGCTCGGGGTGAGCCGATTCCAGTCGCTTGACGAGATGGAGCTCGGTGCCGATCGCCCACTTCGTGCCCGGCGGGGCCTGCTCGACCTGGCGGAGGATGTAGCTCGTCGAGCCGACGAGGTCGGCCTTGTCGACCACCTCCATCGAGCACTCCGGGTGGACGAGGATCTTCACGCCGGGAATGTTTTTCCGCAGGCCGTCGACATGCTCGGGGCGGAACATCGCATGGACGCTGCAGTGGCCCTGCCAAAGGATGACGCGCGAGGCCTCAAGCGCCGCGGTGCCGTTGCCGCCGAGCTCCGGCGCGTGCGGATTCCAGACGCACATCTGATCGAGGCCGATCCCCATCGTGCGCGCCGTGTTGCGGCCGAGGTGCTGGTCGGGGAAGAAGAGGACGCGACGGCCGCGGGCGAAGGCCCATTCGAGGACGGCGCGGGCGTTGCTCGAGGTGCAGACGATCCCGCCGTGGCGGCCACAGAACGCCTTGAGGCTCGCCGCCGAATTGATGTAGGTGACGGGGGTCAACTCGGCGGTGTCGATGACGGTGCCGAGATCGGCCCACGCATCCTCCACCTGATGGATCGCGGCCATGTCGGCCATCGAACAGCCGGCGGCAAGATCGGGGAGGACGACCGACACGCGCCGGCCGCCGCGGGCGGCAACCTTGTCGGGGCGGTTGGCGAGGATGTCGGCTGTCTCGGCCATGAAGTGGACGCCGCAAAAGGCAATCGCCTCGCACTCGTCCCGTTCGGCCGCCGAGCGGGAGAGCTGGTAGCTGTCCCCCTGGAAGTCGGCGTGGGCGATGACGCCGTCCTGCTGGTAGTGGTGGCCGAGGATCACGAGCCGGCGGCCCATCCGCTGCCGGACCCCCTCGATCCGGGCCGCGAGTTCGGCGTCGGAGAGGGAGCGGTAGTCGGTGAACGGGCCCGGGATGGGCGGGGCGGCGGCGGAGCTGCTCATGAGCCCAAGTATACGCCCGGCGTGCGGAGACTGCCGCCATCGCTATACTTTCCTCCCGACGGTCGCTGTGGCCTGCGGCCCCCCAGGGGCCCCCCGCGGACCGTCAGGAACCAAACGGGAAGGATGGCTCGATCGATGGCGCGGAAAGTGGTAAATCGCAAGGAGCTCCGGGCGCAGAACGACGCCGCGGAGGCCCGCGGCAAGGAGAAGACGGAGAAGAAGGAGAAGGTCGCCAAGGAGCCAAAGGCGAAGAAGGAGAAGGTGGCCAAGGAGCCGAAGGTCGCCGCCAAGAAGACCGTTCGCAAGAAGGTCACCAAGGAAACCCGCCTCAAGGCTTACTGGGGCGTTTTCAACCAAGCCATGAAGCGGCTGGTGCTGTTCGAATACGCCGACAAGAAGTCGGCCGAGAAGAAGGCGTCCGAACTGACCGCCTCCTCCCGGGCGACGCACTTCATCCAGCTGGTGAAGGAAGCGATCACCGAGTGATCCCTGCCGGAGCGATCCGTTCGCTCCCAAGCCTCCTTCCGAGGGCATCCTGCATGAGTGGCTCCGGGAAGGAATTGACGACGATCCGCGCTGCCGGGGGCCCTCGCCCCGGCCCGCGGCGGCCCGCGCCGGCGGCCGGCGTTCGCCCCTGGGGGGCCCTGCTCTTCCTCGCTGTCATGGCCACGATGCTCGCGCCGCTGGGTGTCACGTCCACTGGCTGCTCGTCGAAGCCTGCCGCGAAGAAGCGCGCGAAGACAGCCAAACGCCCCGAGACGGGGCTGGCCGAGCTTGCCGGCACAGAAGGCTCCCAAGCGCCCCCCGCTGCCGGCACCGAACCTGCGGAAGGCGCTGCCGATCCTGCTGCCGAGAGCACCGCGAAGTCTGCGGCAACTGACGCCCCCCCTCCCACACCAGGCGGCGACGCGGCCGACGTCGCGGCTGAGCCAGCGCCGGCACTCGAGCCTGCGGCGCCCGCGGAGCCGATGCCTCCGGCGGCACCCTTACCCGCGACTTCCGACGCTACCACGCCGGCCGCCTCGCTCGATGGACTCGCGGCGGCAGCCGCGAGTGGTGGCCCGGCGCGGCCAACCTCCAAACTCATCGATGCCGACACGGCGCTGCGCCTCGACGGTGGGCGCGTCGAGGTCTGTTCCCCTCTCGGGTGGACCCGTTCGCCGCGCTCGCAAAACTATCTCGTCCGCTACCAGCCCGGCCCGAAGAAGTCGTATCCCTCGATCGTCGTCACGGCCGAGCCGGCGCCCGATGGGCTCGGGGAGATCACCGCTGCCAACCAATCGGAGCTTGTTACGGCGATCGGCACGAAGCTCGTCGAGACGTTCCCGGCTGACGGCGCCGTGAAGCTGATCAAAAAACCGGCCGCGGCCACGTTTGGGAGCCACAAGGGCGTCGCCTGGGCCATGCCCGGGACGGCGAAGGTTGGCGGTCTCTCCGAGCCGGTCGATCGGTTTGCCTACGGCGTCGTCCTCGGCGGGCGGCTCTACACGGTGGAGGCCCGCGCCCCGAAGGGGAAGGTCGACGACGACGCCAAGGCGGCAGCCAAGGCCGTAGCCGCCACGCTCTTCCGCCCCGAAGGGGTTCCGGCGGGTCAGCCGGAAGGGGCGGTACCGGCGGCCGATCCCGCCCCGGGCGACGAGCCGGCGGCGGCAGCAGAGTGAGAGCCGCCCCCCATCACGCGTACGGGCTCTTCCAGTCGCCCCAGGCCTTCAGGTAGCGGGCCAGGCCCGGCGACGAGGCCGACTTCTCTTCGATCCACTTCCGCGTCTCCTCGATGAGGACATGCTCCTCGTCGAGGGAAAGCTCGCCGGCCAGGACGCGCGAGCGGAGGAAGATGAAGTAGGTGTCGAGAACGTCGCCGCGGCAGTAGTCGTGGATGTCGGCAGCCCGGCCGGCGTCCCACAGATCCTGCACCATGTATCCGGCGACGTCCTGCTTCCCCGGCTTGCCGATCAGATTCGCCGCCAGCGACAGCCCCCCCTGGAACCGACTCGCGCCGCTGTTGGTGAGCCATTCGTGGAGATCGAAGTGCCCCGCCATGTTGTAGCGGTAGCGCGGCTGGTCGTAGTTGCGCTTGTCTTCGGCATACCAGTCGGGGATCGGGAGCCCATAGCGGAAGGCACAGAGCTCGAGCAGCGGCACGTCGAAGCCGCGGCCGTTGAACGTCACCAGACACGGCCTTCCATATTTCCGCCAGCCCTCCCAGAAGAGTCTCGCGATCTCGGGCGGCCGCGACTTCTCTTCGTCGAGGGCGACCAGATCGATGAGCCGATAATCGGCCGCCACCCGCGCAATGACCAGCGACACCGGGAGCTGGAAGGTGTAGGGAATGAAGTCTTTCCCCTGCTCCGCCATCAGCTCCGCGCGCCACCGGGCAATCGCCGCCGCCGGCGAGAGTTTTTCTTCTGGATACCGGAGCCGTGACACGAGGGCGCCGTCGGAGACGCTCTCGATGTCGAAGACAAAGTAGGCGGTGTCGCGCTTCACTGGGGGAGCCGGAGGCAAGTGTCGATTCCTTTCGAGGCAAAAAGGTGCCAGCCACCAAATCCAGGCAGTTTGGGGGGGCCGAAATCACCGAGTCCCCCTGGATTTGGTGGCTGGCACCTTTTTGGAACTACTGCCGGGCGAGCGGGTGCTTGAGCGGCAGCCAGGCGCCGCCAGCCTTGCTCGAAGCGACCGACTGCTGGATGAAATACATCCCCTCCACGCCGTCGTGGATGTTGGGATAGATCGTATTGGTGCGCTCGAACGGCTTGCCGGCGATCGCCAGCTCCATCGCGTCGTAGGTGGAGCGATAGACGTTGGCGAAGGCCTCGAAGAAGCCCTCCGGATGCCCCGACGGGAGTCGGCAGGCGGCCTTCGCCGGGTCACTCGTGTAGGGGGCGTTGGGGTCGCGCGTGTAGATCTGGTGGGGATGGCCGTTTTTGCGGATGAAGAGCTGGTTGGGGTTTTCCTGGTGCCACTCGAGGCTCGCCAGCGTGCCGTCGATCTCGATCCGGACGTCGTTCTCCCGGCCGTGGCTGATCTGCGAGGCGGTGACGGTGCCGAGGGCGCCGTTGCCGTAGCGGATGACGGCGTGACCATAGTCGTCGAGCGGCCGCGGCGGCTCAAAGACCTTGAGATTGCAGCTGATCGAGTCGGGGAGGAGGCCGGTCATGTAGCGGCCGAGGTTGTAGGCGTGGGTGCCGATGTCGCCGAAGCAACCGGCAGCGCCGCTCTTGGTCGGGTCGGTCCGCCAAGCGGCCTGCTTCTGCCCCTCGGTCTCGAGCCGGCTCCGCAGCCAGCCCTGGATGTAGGTGGCGCGGATCGCCTGGATGTCGCCGAGCTCGCCGGAAAGGATCATCTGCCGCGCCTGACGGACGAGCGGATAGCCGGTGTAGTTGTGCGTCACGGCGAAGACGACGTTCGAACCTCTGACCAGTGCGGCAAGCTCCTCCGCCTCGGCCACGTTGAGGGTCATCGGCTTGTCGCAGATCACATGAAAGCCCGCCTCGACCGCCGCCCGGGCGACCGGGAAATGCATGTGATTGGGCGTGGCGATGGAGACGAAGTCGATCCGCTCGTCGGCGGGGAGCTTCCGCTCCGCGGCGAACATCTCGGCGTAGGAGCCGTAGGCCCGCGACGGGGCGATGTCGTAGTCGGCGGCGCTCGCCTTGGCCCGGGCCGGATCGCTCGACAGCGCCCCGGCGACGAGGGCGGCACGGTTGTCGAGGACGGCAGCGGTGACATGCACCCGCCCGATGAACGAACCCTGCCCCCCCCCGACGATCGCCATCCGCAGCTTCCGACCCAAAGTCCCGTTCGTGGCCATGCCCTGCTCTCCCCTTCGCGTCGCGTCAGTTTCCGGGAGGGGAGTATCGGCCCCCCTCGTCCCATCATCGCCCCCCGCACCAGGACCCCCCGGCGCGGACAACGGTGGGAATCTATCACACCGGGCTCAGCGGCTGGAGGGGGCAGGCCGTTGCCCCCACCCCCGGCGAGGCCCTACCATGCCGGTTGCCCGGGCGTGGTGATTGCCGCGCGGGCCGCCGCCGGCGCCCCGGCCGACGAGGCATCCAATGGGTTTTGCAGACCGCCGTTACGCGCCGCCGAATCGTTCGTGGCGGGGGGGATCCGCAAGCGCCGGGGACTGGAGCGCGGTGACGACGATCATCGTCGCCAACTGCGCCGTCTGGGTCGCCTGCCTCCTTGCCGGGAACGATTCCCCGTTCGCCGGGTGGCTGGCGATGCGCGGCGATCTGGCGAGCCATCCCCTCGAGGCGTGGCGGCTGCTCACCTACGGCTTCGCCCACGACATGACCTCGCCGTGGCACCTGTTCCTCAACATGCTCACGCTCTGGTTCTTCGGGCCGGAGGTCGAGGCGCGGATCGGTCGTAACGAGTTCTTCCGCTTCTGGCTAACGGCGATCGTCCTTGCCGGCCTCGCCTGGCTGGCGAGCGTGCAATTCGGCCGAGGGGGCCAGGCCGGGTTGCTCGTCGGCGCCAGTGGCGCGGTGACGGCCACGCTCGCCGTCTTCATCTGGAACAACCCCCACCAGGAGCTTCTCCTCTGGGGCATCCTTCCGATCCCCGCCTGGGCCCTCGGCATCCTCTATTTCTTCTCCGACATCAGCGGCGCCGTCGAACGCCGCGACAACGTCGCCCACATCGCCCACATCGGCGGGGCGGTCTTCGGCCTGCTCTACGCCTGGCGCGGCTGGAACATCGGCGATCTCCTCGAGGCTCCCGCGCAGCTCCTCCAATCGCGGCAGCGATTCCGGATCTTCCGCCCAGAAGACGATCCTCCGCGGCCGCCGTCGCGCCCGACGTCACGAGAGGATGACGAAGCGCTCCGTGATGCGGTCGATACGATCCTCGAGAAGATCAGTCGCTCCGGCGAGGCAAGCCTCACGCCCCAGGAGCGCGACACCCTGACCCTCGCCAGCCGGCGCCTCAAGGAACGGCTCCGCTGACCGCGGCCGGCGCGTCGTCATGCCGACAGACCGCCGCAGGCCCCGTGACCGTCCTCCGCCGCACGGCGCGCCGCGCCCCGCCGGCGCAGGAGCCGCCAGGGCCCCATCCCGGACCGGTTTGTGGCGGTCGCTCGCCTCGATCGGAGCCGCCGCTGCGTTCGCAGCGATCGTCGTCGCCTCGATTCGCCCCCGCACCACTCCGCCGACCGCTCGCCGAGCGACGGCACAGCCGGCCGGGCCCACCCGGTTCCCCGCGCCGACAGCCGCGGTGCCGGAGGGCTACGCCGGCCTAGCGGGCGAAGCGCAGACCCTCGCTGAGTGGATCGTGGCCCGTCATCCCCAGCGGCCGCAGTCGACGGCGCTGGCGGCGACGATCGCCGCCGAGGGGGGCGACCAAGAGACCGCGGCGACGCTGTGGCGGGCCCAACTTGAGCGTCATCCGGAGACGGCCGAGGGGTGGTATCGACTCGGGCTCTACGCCGTGAAGGAAGGGCGCGACGGCGAGGCTGCCGAGTGGCTCGAGCGGGCCCGTCGGCTCGACCCGAACCTCCCGGACATCCAAGGGCATCTGGGGCGCTGCCTCCTCAAACTCGACCGCTTCGACGAGGCCGCCATCGTCCTCGAACCGGCGATCGGCGACGACCGTGGTGGCGCGGTCCGGCTCTTCCACCTCGGCCATGCCCGGCTCCGCCAGGGGAAAAACACCGCGGCCCAGGCGGCGTTTCAAGGGGCGATCGACCGGGCCCCTTCCTATACCGGCGCCTGGTACGGGCTGGCCACCGCCTTGGCGCGCCTCGGCCTGGCCGATGACGCAGAGCGGGCGCTGACGGAGTTCCGGCGCCTGAAAGCTGACGATGCCGGAACCGCGGCCAGGAATCTTTCCCGCGACGACAGCGCGCGGATGCGGCGCCTGCTCGCCGGCTGGTACGCGGCCGCCGGGCGGATCGCCGCCCTCGATGGTGACCACAACGAAGCCGAGGCCCTCCGGCTCCGCGGCGCCACGGTCGATCTATCTGCCTCCTCTTCCACCGCCCCCCCTGCCACAGCGGCGGGAGAAGGCCACTGACATGGTTGTTTTCTCCCCGCATCGGCTTGCGCTGAGCCTCGTTGTCCTCGTTCTGATCCTCGGCTGTGGTCAGCCGAGACCACCGGCAGCGCCGCCGCGGACGACCTCCGTTGCCGATCGGGCTTCGTCCCCGCCAGCGATCGCGTCTGTCGCCTCCGAGCCGGCGCCACCATCCGCCGCCGAGCCGATCCGGTTTGTCGACGCCACGGAAGCCGCTCGAATCGGCTTTGTCCACACCGACGGGAGCAGCGGTCGGCGGTATCTTGTCGAGCCGCTCTCAGCCGGCGTCGCCACGTTCGACTACGACGGCGATGGCCGGATCGATCTCTATTTTCCAAACGGGGCTCTCCTTCCGGGAGCCGAGCCCGGCGACTCCGAGTCGCCCCCCCGGCATGCCCTCTGCCGGAATCTCGGCACGGGGGTGTTTCGCGACGTCAGCCTCGCCGCCGGCATCGACTGCCGCGACTACGGCCTCGGGGTCGTCGCCGGGGATGTCGACGAGGACGGCTTTGCCGATCTCTTCCTGACCACGTTCGGCGCCAAGCGACTGTTCCGCAACCTCGGCGATGGCACGTTCGTCGATGCCACGGAAAGCGCCAACGTGGCCGATGGGGAGAAGGTCGGCGCGGGGGCCACCTTCCTCGATGCCGACGGCGACGGCGACCTTGATCTCTACGCCGCCAACTACGTCCGCTTCACGCTCGGGGACCACCGCCCTCGCTCGTTCAAGGGCTTTCCCACCTACGCCGGCCCCCGCGACTATCCCCCCTGGCCCGACACCTTCTTCCGCAATTCAGGCGATGGCCGCTTCGTCGATGCGAGCGGCGAGGCGGGAATCGCCGCGGTGGCCGGCCCAGGGATGGGGGTCGTCTGTCTCGACCACGATGACGATGGCGACAGCGACATCTACGTCGGCAACGACGCCCTCGAAGGGAACTTTCTCTTTGAGAACGATGGCCGGGGCCACTTCCGCGAGACCGCGCTGGCGGCCGGCGTGGCCGTGAACCGGTTCGGCGCCGAGATCGGCAGCATGGGGACGGAGGCGGGCGATGCCGACGGCGACGGGAGGATCGACCTGTTCGTCACCGACTTCCAGCCCGATCTCCCCGTTCTCTTTCGCAACCTCGGGCGGGGGCAGTTCGAGGACGCCACCGCTGCCACCGCCGCCGGCAGTGGGGCCTGGCAATTCGTCACCTGGGGGACGGCGCTGGCTGACTTCGACAATGACGGCCGCCGCGACCTGTTCCTCGCCTGCGGCCACCTCAACGACAACGTCGAGGCCTTCGACGACACGACCACCTACCGCAACCACAACCTCCTCCTCCGCAATGTCGGGGGGAGATTCATCGACATCTCAGCCGCCGCCGGCCTCCACGACATCCCGCGCCACGCCGCCCGCGGCGTCGCCTGCGACGACCTCGACGACGATGGCGACCTCGATCTGCTGATCCTCAACTCGCGCGAGGCCCCCACGCTCTTCAAAAACCTCGACCGCGAACGCGGTGGCACGAATCACTGGTGCCAGGTGCGCTTGCGCGGCCGGCAGGGGAACCGCGACGGGGTGGGGGCGAGGGTCGTGCTCCACGCCGGCGACGCGATGTTCGTCGACGAGGTTCACGCCGGCCGCGGCTACCAGGGGCACTTCGGCACCCGGCTCCACTTCGGCCTCGGCAACCGGGCGATCATCGACCGGATCGAGGTCCGCTGGATCGGTGGAGGCAGCGAGACGTTCACCGCCGTCCCGATCGACCGCCTCACCGAGCTCACCGAGGGGAGCGGCCAAATCGACGGCGTGGGATCGACGCCGCCAAACCGATGAAGCCCACGGCTGCCAGGCCGCATGGGGCCGAATGGCGCCCCGTCAGCGGGTCGCCGGCACCACTTCGGTCGCCGACGCTGTCCGCACCGGTTGGGCCTGCTGGCGGAGCCGATCGATGGCCGCCACGAGCTGCTGGTACTTCGTCTCATCGAGCTCCCCCGAGATCACCCCCTGGGGGCGACCGAAGGTGTCGATGACGAGGATGTTGGGGACTTCGGGGGCCATGCCGAAGGTCTTGGGCATCGTCCCCTTGAAGT
Organism: Candidatus Kuenenia stuttgartensis; assembly: GCA_943332855.1. Classification (GTDB taxonomy): domain Bacteria; phylum Planctomycetota; class Planctomycetia; order Pirellulales; family UBA1268; genus QWOP01. The sequence goes on along the minus strand of CALQRA010000089.1, from coordinate 7,585 downwards.
CGAGCCACACCGGCACGTGCGGCGACTCCTTGCGGATCTGCGACCGGACGACCGGATGAACCGCCTTGGGGATCTCGGGGAGACAGGCGACGGCGACGGCATGGACATTCGGGACGCGAGCCCCGGCCGGCCAGCCGGCGATCCCCGAGACCGGCTGGCGCGCCCATTCCGGCCCCTCCACCTTGGCGGCATTGGGATGGAAGTGGACGTGGAGCCGCTTGCCGATGTCGTGGGCCGACTCGGCACCGTTGCGGTCGGCGTAGAGGAGGACGATCACGTCACCCCGCAGGGCGCCGGTGTCGTGCGCCTGCCGGTTTTGATCCTCCATGACGATGTTCACCGTCGGCGCGGCCGGTGCGGCGGCGGCAGGGATGGCGCGGGCCGGGCCGGCCGTGACCGGTGCCGGAGCAGCGGGGGCACGCGGCGCGGGAGACTGGGCATGGACGATCGGCATCCCCAGGAACAGGAACAGAAACCCGAGCAGGCAGGCGTGGGCGGGAGCGGGGCGCGGCAGCGTCATGAGGCACCGGAAAGGGGGGTTGGGGGCGGGTGCGGGGAGAGGGGGATAGCAGGCTGAATCGCGCCGGCACAAGATCGATTCCCGGAGGCGAAGATCAGGCCGCGGCCCGTTCCCCGGAGCGATCGACCCCCGCGCCGAAGTCGACCGCGATGACCTCATCGACGCCCCTTTCCCCTCCTGCCCCGTCGTCGGCTTCGTCGGCTTCGTCGGCTTCCGTCGCCGGCTCGCGATGGAGCAACCGGAGCACGGCGGGGAGGAAGACGAGCGATGTCACCGTGCAGGTGGTGACACCGAGCGTGAGGAGGCGACCAAGGCTCTCGAGGCCGCGGTGGCTCGCCACCATCAGCGCGCCGAATCCGAGGATCGTCGTCAGCGCGTCGACGAGAACGGAGTTGGCCGTCGACGAGCTGATCCGGTAGGGGCCGGGGCGCTCCAGAGAATCGTGGACGATGTGAACGCCGTAGTCGACGGCGATCCCGAGCACGAGCGGAATGCCGATGAGGTTGGCGGGATTGAGGTCGATCCCCAGCAGCCCCATGAGGCCGAACGTCTGCCCCATCCCCATCGCCAGCGGGAGCGCGGCGAGAAGGGCATAGCGGATCGAGCGGAAGTCGAACCACAACACCACGAGGATCACCAGGAGCGCCGAGATCGCCGCCTGCTCGTAGCTCCGCTTCATCTCCAGCGACGCCTCGTACGCCTGGAGCGGGTTGCCGGTGGCGCGGGGATCGACGCTGCGGACATCCGTCACGAAGCGCTCGAGTGACTCGAAGTTCCAGATGTCGCCGCGGCCGTAGATCTTGAGGAGGTACTTGCCGCTCGATCCGACAAACCGCTCGACGAGACTCGCAGGGAGATCCTCGAGCGCCGGGGGATCAGGATCGGAGACCGCCGCCAGGGCATGGAGGCGGCCGACGAGATCACCGGCGGAACGCTGCTGGAAGGTGGCGAGGGCCTGGTAGCAGTCGGCCGGGCCCATCTGCCGAAGCGAATCACGAACGCGCTCGAGATGCCAGGCCGTCCGCAGCGCCCCGGGCCGCTTGGAGGCCTCCGCCTGCGCCCAGGCGAGCGTCTCTCCGAGGGCATCGAGCCGGTCGACGGGGATCTCCGGCGGCCGCTCCGGGAGCGTCGCCAGACGGGCCCGGATCCGCTCGATGATGGGGCGTTTCCGTTCCTCGTCTGTCGGCACCAGCGACGCGATCTCGTCGACCCGCTCGACCGTCGGCAGGAGAAGGATCTGTTTCTTCCGTTCGAGGAGCTCTTCACGCGTGTCGGCCATCGAGAGGGCATACCACACGCTCTGGTCGCACTCGGTGAGGAGCTTCTTCTCCACCTCCACGCTCTCCAGCCCCTCCGGCTGCATGTTGAGGAGGTTGTGGTCGTAGCGAAGATCGTGGAGCCCCGACACGATCGCCAGCGTCGCCGCCAGCCCCGCCAGGGAAACGAAGCGGGGATGGCGCACCACCGGCTCGAGCCAGGTGTGCACCGGCACCGGTTCGGGGATGTGACGGCCGAGCGGACCGCGATCGACCAGGGCGATCACCGCGGGGAGGACGAGGAGCTCGGCCGCCGCACAGAGCATGATGCCGCCACCGGCGATGAGCCCCAATTCGGCAACACCGACGAAGCTCGTCAGGGCGGCACAGAAGAACGCCACCGCCGTCGTGATCGCGCCGGTGAGGATCCCCGGGCCGACCGCGGCGCTCGTTTCGAGGAGCGCCTCGGCGCACTCGAGCCCGCGGCGGCGGGCCTCGAGGTAGCGCCCCACGTAGTAGGTGCCGTAATCGATGCCGACGCCGATCATCGTCACGGTGAAGGTGACGCTCAAGATGTTGAGGTGGCCGACGGTCGCGGTCGCCCAGGCGAAGGCCCACGCCATGCCGATGACGAGCACGCCGTTGGCCATCAGCGCGTGCCGCACGCCACCGAAGCCGGCGATGATCACGATCACCACCGCTGCCATCGAGAGCCCGCTCGCCCAAACCATCGATTGGGCGCTCGCCCGCATCTCGTCATCCTCCATCACCGGCAGCCCAGTGAGGCCGATCGTTACGGTCGGATGGCGGGCCGCCACGCCGCGGATCAGCCGCCGCAGCTCGTCGGTCGCCTCCGACGCGCCGGCGAAGCCGCCATTGGATTTGGCGAGCCGCAGGAGGACGAAGCCCATCCGCCCATCCTTGGCGAGGAGCTGGTCGCTGGAGAGATCGCGGAGGGTGGAGAGCGAGGCGGGCATCCCCGGCCATGGGGAGACGAAATCCTCCGGGCCCGTGGCAGCCATGCGGGCTGCCGGCTCGAGCCCCGCCACGAGGCTCTCGGCGTAGCGCTCGAGCGTCGCCACGGGCAGTTCACGCGGAGCCGGGGCGTTGCGCGGCGAGCCGAGCACCATCTGACTGGCGAGCCCGCCGACCATCGAGCCGACCTTGAGACTCGCCCAGCCGCCGTCGAGGATCGGGTGCGATTCCTCGAGGAAGTGATCGATCTGCTCGAGCTCGTCGGGGGAGAGGTAATGGAGCCCCTTGGCGCGGATGCGGGAGAGATCGACGGCGTGGAAGACGGAGCTGAAGAGCCGCTCGTCGTGGGCCACCTCCTCCGACACCTCCTCGAGGACGCGGATCGTCTCCGCCCGCGTCGGCCCCTCGACGACGACCACGGCATCGTCGTCCTCGCCGAACTCGGCGACGTAATCGACCCACAGCTTGTTGTAGTCGCTGCGCGGATCGAGGAGATCGGTGCGGTTGACCTTGTACCCCAGGCAACGCGCCGACCAGACCCCCGACAACACCGCGGTGAAGACGGCCACCGCGACGATGGTCCATCCGGCCCGCAGACAGAGCTCCGTCCAGGCGAAGAGCGCCCGCCCGATCGGGCCTGGGTGGGCGTGGCCCGGCCCGGTCGGCCGGGGGGCTGGGGCAGGAGCCGAAGTGCGATCGGTGGGATCGTCCGGGCGCATGCGGTGATTCACCTTCCGTGGCTACGTCCCCGGGACCGTCCGGTGGCTCCGGGGGCGAGCGATAGTAGGGACTCTGCACAGCAGGGCCAACCCCCGATTTGCTTGAAATCTGGCAATCCAGGAGGCCTGGGTCGACTCTCCTGATTGAAAGGGGAATGACTGTGCCGCACCGGCTGCCCAGGCCGAAAACTCTCTCTGCAGGGTGGCCGGGGCGGGTCACCGGCAGGAAGTTTCCGGGGGGAAATGTTTCATGCGTGCGCGAATGTGGGGTCTGTCCGCGGCCATCGGGCTGCTGGCAGCCTGTGGGACGGTCGCGACCGTTTCGGCGGTTGAACCGGTGGCCGGCGGCTTGTCGCTGTCCACCATGTTCGGCGACGGCGGCTCGTCAGGGCGCGATGCCCGGAAGTCGGCCAGCAAGGCGATGCCTCTGGACGGGATGGCGGAGGCTGACCGGCGGGCGGCGGAGAAGATCCTCCGCAACCCGACGCTCTACCGCCGGCTCCCCGTCGAGTCGTTCACCTGCGATCGGGCCCTCCTCGACTTCTCCCTGGCCCATCCAGAGATCGTCGTCGACATCTGGCGGGTCCTCGGGATCAGCAAGGTCGCGCTCGATCCCACCGCGCCGGGCCAGTGGCAGATGAGCGATGGCTGGGGTACGGAGGGGACACTCCGCCTCCTCCGCCACGAGCGCACGGCCGAAGGGGGGACGATGGTGCTCCTCGGTCAGGGGGGCTACACCGGGTCACTCTCGCCGCAGCCGTTGTCGGGTTCATGCCTCCTCCTGGTGCGCTACCGTCCCACCGGCGCCGCCGCCGACGGCACCGCCCGGCACGCGATGCAGGTCGATGCCTTTCTCGATGCCGATGGCGTGGGGCTCGAGATCGTCACCCGCACGCTCCAGCCGATGATCGTCCGCTCGAGCGCCTCAAACCTCCACGAGATTTGCCAGTTCATGGCATCGCTCTCTGCGGCCGCCGCGGAGAATCCCGAAGGCGTGTCGCGGTTGTCCGGCCGGCTGACGAAGATCGACTCTGCCGACCGGCAGACGTTCGCGGCCCTGGCCCGCAACGCGGGGAGCGGCGGCATCACCGTCGACCCGATCGCCGCCGAGAAGCTTCCGGCGAAGCTCGCCTCACGCTGGATTCCGGCCCGTCAACTCCAGACGGAGCAGATCCGCTGAAGCCGGCCAACGGCTCTTCCACACTCGTCGTCGCCACGGCCGGGATACCGGGGGGCTTCCCGGCCGTGGCCGACGGGCATCGGATGCTTGTCAGCGTGTCAGATCGGCGCGGGGGGGCGGCGGTGTCTGGGCGACCCGCGGGCGAACCTCGGTTGCGACCAGGTAGGAGCGCTTGTACTCCGGCATGTAGCCGCGGGCGCCGCGGACAGAGATCTGCTGTCCCACCAGCGGCGCCAGATTCACCCCTGGCTGCGGATTGACGAAGACGAGGACGTTGTTGCTGCCATCAACGAGCGCCCAGCGCGGCGCGTCGGGGCGGCGCGAGACGACCGTCGCCAACCGCCCGGTCGTCTCGCTGACATCTGGTGGGGTCCAGCCGGGACGGCCATCGGCCGGAGCGCCGCCGGGGAGAACACCGGGACGGATGGGGCGCGTCCCGACCCCACCGAGACTCGACCACATGCTCCCCAGCCGCAGCGGCGACGGGTCGGTCGGCGGCCCGGCGGCGAACGATTGCTGTTTGGACTGGATCGCCTCGAAGCGGGCGATCCGGGCATCGATGGCATCGGCCCGGAGCCGATCGGGATTGGAGTTCGAGCGGGTGGCGGCCAGCCGCAGTCGCTCGCGGAGCTGGGGGAGGTTCCAGGTGTCGGGCGGGCCTGCCACCGCCACAGAAAGGGCCAGATCGATCTCGGCCATTTCGTCGGCCATCGAGACGGGGGGAGCGACGACCGCGACCGGCGGCGGGGCCTCGAACACCCCGGTACCACGCGGCAACCAGCCGGCGAGCATCCGCTTCGCCTGCGGCACGGCTCCGAGCGGCTGCGGCGGCGCAAGAGGGGCGGGCACGGGGGAAAGGGGCGCCTCGTTGGCCGCAAGGGTGATTGATTCCTCGGCCCGCGGGAGTGGTGCGATCATCGCCGCCGCAGGACCTCGTTCCTCCCCGCTGCCACCGGCTGGCCTGACGCCGGCGTCGAGCGCTGCCTGACGGATGGACGGCGACGACGCGAGGTCGGCATAGCGCACCCAGCGGAACTCACCCGCCGGTGGCTCGATCCGGGCCCACAGGCCGGCATGCCGGCCGCGGTCGATGCGAGCGCGATTGAGGATGCGGACGCGTTCCCCCGCTTCGAGACGCACCTGAGCAACGTGGCGCAGATCGTTGAGCTGCGACCCGACGCGGGCCACGGCCCCGTCGGCGACGACCACGCCGACGCCGGCCCCCGCCTCACCGGAAGGGGAACGGGCGACGGGGTCGAGGGCCGCCTCGTCATCGATGTCGGCGGCCCGGACCCAACTGAAGCTCCCTTCGACCGGACGAACGGCACACCATCCGGTGGCATCGATCGCCCACACCTCGAGCGCCCGCCCGAGCGCGAGCCGCTCGGTGGGGTAGAAGTCGTCGCCGGGCCCGGCCCGCAGATAGGCCATGTCGACGCCGACCTCGGCCGCCATCGGCAGCGTCCCTTCGTTCTCCGCCACCGGCCGATCCGCCGGTTCGGCGTTGCGCAGCACCGACACCTCGACCGGCTCCGTCGGGGCCTGCCCGCAAACCTCCGCCCCCGGCAGCAGCAGCCACGTGGCGAGGGGCAGCAGCACCCACAGCGTCGACGTTGCCCGGCGCGACGACCAGCCATCGGGGGCGGGGTGCGCTGGGGTGGCAATCGGGCGCTGCGGCCGTGCGAAAACGGCGCGGTGGGGAGGCATCGCCATGGCGTGAGCATCCATTCCCTGGAAACCCGCCGGTTTGACGGCGGCAATCCCCACAGGCGATCCATCGCCTGCCGAGCGGAAAGCCGCCGCGGATCCTGTCAAAACGCAAGCGCGTAGACGAGGCTTGGGCGACCTCGTCTACGCGCTGTGGGCAGGCCGTCGAGACGGCCCGCCAGTGGTCTTTTAGTCCACCGACGGACGCCACTCAAGCCGCGATTCGGGATTTCATCCGGATCGGAGAAACGGCCCGTTTTCACCCTCTTCTCCCCGGCCAAGCACCCCCCATTAAGAGCGGTCCGTGGCTCGGCGGGGAGGGTCAGGAAACCTGGGTGGTCGGCGGCGGCGGCCAGGGGTGGTCTGCAAGCTGCGCCAGCGCCAGCACGAGGCTCTGCGTTCCCAGCCGCCCCCGGCCTTGGGCCAGCAGCGCCGTGGAGAGCGACTCCACCAGCGCCAGCCCCGGCAGGGGGAGATCGAGGCGGCGCGCCTCGTCGAGCGCCAGCCGCATGTCCTTCACGAAGTGCTCGACCATGAATCCCGGGGCGAAGTCCCCGCGCACGATCCGCGGAGCGAGGTGGGAGAACGACCACGACCCGGCGGCCCCGCCGGAGATGGCGCGGAGTGTCGTCTCGACATCGAGCCCGGCACGGTGGGCGAAGAGGAGTGCCTCGCACATCCCTACCATCCCGCCGGCGATGGCGATCTGGTTGACGAGCTTCGTCCGCTGACCGGCCCCGGCGGCACCACAGGCGACCACGTTCCCGGCCACGGCACTCCAGCACGCCGCCAGCGCCTCGCGCGGGGCATCCGCTCCGCCGATCATCACCGTCAGCGTCCCCTCGCGCGCGCCCTTGTCGCCCCCCGACACCGGGGCGTCGAGGCTCCACACGCCCCGCGCCGTGGCGGCTGCCTCGATCTCCTCGGCCAGCCCCGGCGAGCTCGTGGTGTGGTCGATGAGGATCGTTCCCGGCCTGGCTCCCGCGAGGACGCCATCCCCACCGAGGATCGTCGCGCGGACGTCGGCAGGATGCCCCACCATCACAAACACGACGTCGGCCTCGGCGGCGACGGTGGCCGGCGAATCGGCCCACCGGCAGCCACGCTCGAGGAGCGGTTCGGCTTTCGAGCGCGAGCGGGTGGTGAGGATCATATCGAAGCCGGCATCGCGGAGCCGGCCGACCATCGATCGCCCCATCACGCCGGTGCCGACCCAGCCGAGACGGGT
>CALQRA010000088.1 GCA_943332855.1 Candidatus Kuenenia stuttgartensis | reverse complement strand
CGCACCGAGTAACGGTCGCTCCGCACCGTCCACCGTCGGAGGCCAGCGATGCCCCCGACGGTCACGATCCAGAAGGATGCCCCAACGGCTTGGGTGGGCTTTCCGCCTAGCTCACCCAGGCCGGGGCATTCTTCGGGGTCGTTTTCAGGGAGGGGTTCCCGGGCCGGGGGCGGAGAAGGCCGGCCTAGCTCGGACGGGGGGAAGCAGCCCGTGGGGATGGACTGCGGCTTTTTCCCACGCGGGGCGTGGATGCGGGTAGGCTGTGGGGGGGAGGAACGCCGTCGGTGAAGCTCATCATCGCCATCATTCAGCCGTCTCGATTGGAGAGCGTCAAGCAAGCCCTCTCCGAGGTCGAGGTTTTCCGGCTGACGGTGCTTGACGTCCAGGGATTCGGACGCCAGCGCGGACACGTCGAGAGTTACCGGGGGCACGAGATCGCCGTCAATCTCCTCCGCAAGGTGCAACTCCAGATCGCGGTCAACGACGACTTCGTCGAGCCGACGATCGCCGCCATCGTCAAGGGGGGGCGGACGGGGGAGGAAGGTGAGATCGGCGACGGCAAGATCTTCATCCTGCCGATGGACGAATGCGTGCGGATCCGCACCGGCGAGCGTGGCCGCGAAGCGATCTAACGGGCGCACGGGCGCCTTAGGGGCGGGAATTAGCCCTGCTGGGGATGGAGCCGCGACTGGCCGCCGAGGACGACCCGGTTGACCGCCGCGAGGAACGCCTTCGCAGAGGCCTCGAGCGAGTCGGTCGACACGCCGCGGCCGCGGGCGATCTGGCTGCCGAGGGGAGCGCCGGCGGGTTGGAGCTCTACGGTCACTTCAGCTTGGGCATCCTTGCCGACGGTCACCGCCTGAACGCGGAAATCTCGGCAGACGGTGACCACGCCGGTGAGCTTCTCGATCGCCAGGAAGATGCCGTCGATCGGTCCATCCCCGACGTTGACCTCCACACTGCTCTCCTCCTCCCCCTGGGCCACGCGGAGCCTGACCCGCGGTGGCTGGCCACTGGAGCAGGTGAGGTCGTAGCCAACGAGCGTGAAGCGCTCCGGGAGAGCGGTGAACTGGTCCTCGCACAGCGCGGCGATGTCGCCGTCGTAGATCTCCTTCTTCCGGTCGGCGAGGACTTTGAAGCGGTCGAACAGGCTCTGGAGCTGCTCCGGCGTGAGCTGGTAGCCAAGTGCCTTGGCGCGGTCAGCGAGGGCGGCCCGGCCACTGTGCTTGCCGAGGACGAGATCGGTGCGGTCGAGCCCGACATCCTCGGGGCGGATGATCTCGTACGTGCTCCGTTCCTTGAGCATGCCGTCTTGGTGGATGCCCGCTTCATGGGCGAACGCATTGCGGCCGACGATCGCCTTGTTGCGCGGGACCTGGATCCCGGTGATCGTCGCCACGAGGCGGCTGGTGGGGACGAGCTTCTGGGTGGCGATCCGCGTCTCGCAGCCGTAGTGGTCGCGGCGCGTCCGCAGCGCCATCACGACCTCCTCGAGTGAGCAGTTCCCGGCCCGTTCCCCGAGCCCGTTGATCGTGCACTCGACCTGCCCCGCGCCCGCCTCGACGGCCGCGAGGCTGTTGGCCACCGCGAGGCCGAGATCGTCATGGCAGTGGACGCTGATCACCGCGCGGTCGATCCCCCGAACCCGCTCGCGGAGGGTGCTGATGACCCGGTGCATCTGCTGGGGCGTGGCGTAGCCGACGGTGTCGGGGATGTTGACGGTCGTGGCACCGGCGTCGATCGCCGCTTCCACGACCCGACAGAGGAAGTCGAGCTCCGTGCGAGCGGCGTCCTCCGGCGAGAACTCGACGTCGGCGCAGAGCTGCCGTGCCCGCTGCACCCCGGCGACGGCCCGAGCCACCACTTCGTCCTCGGTCATCCGCAGTTTGAACTCGCGGTGGATTGAGCTCGTGGCGAGGAAAACATGGATCCGCGGCCGTTCCGCGCCGCGGAGGGCCTCCCAGGCGCGGTCGATGTCGGCATCGTTGCAACGGGCCAGCCCGCAGACGATCGCGCCACGGATCGTGGCGGCGATCTCCCGGACGCTGGCGAAGTCGCCCGGCGACGCGATCGGGAAGCCGGCTTCGATGACGTCGACCCCGAGTTGCTGGAGCGCCTGGGCGATCTCCATCTTCTCGGTGAGGTTCATGCTCGCCCCCGGCGACTGCTCGCCGTCGCGGAGGGTGGTGTCGAAGATGCGGATCGTTCTGGCGGACGTCATGGAAGGCCTCGGAGGGCGCCGGCGGACAGGGATCGCGGATCGGCCGGGGAGACGTGGGGCTGCCCCGACCGGGGCTGCGGCGATGGCCCATCGTGGCCCCCCGACCCACAATGGCGTCAGGGGGCAGGGGCCGATCGACCGGATCGGGAAGTATAGGGAGTAACGCGTGGTTGTGTAGAATCGGAGCAGGTCGGCTCTGCCGATCGCCGTCTACCGGAGTGCGACCGACATGAGTGCCAGCGTCACCGCCGAGAGCCCTGGCGAGCGTGCCGGCCGCGCCTCCCGGGGTGATACGCCCGCCGCGGGAAGGCCTGGCGGCCAAAAACGTCCGGGATTCGCGGGAATCCTGGCGACGCTGCCGAAGGGGCTGGGGGGCGGGGCGGCCCTGGTGCTGGGGGTGGTGGCGTGGTGGTGGATCTCGACCCATCACTTCAGCGGCGGTGAACACCCCAGCGAGGAGCCTGCGGCAACGGCAGCCAAGGTCTCGGCCAGCGGGCTGGCCGACGAGGTCTCGCTCCCGGAGGAGGCCCGGGCCTCGGCCGGGATCGAAGTGGGAACGGTCGCCCGGGTGCCGATGCACGACCACATCACCGTCCCGGGAAGAATCGACTACGACGCCCGCCGCCGCCTCGACTACGCCTCGCCGGTCGACGGCATCATCTCGCAGGTCTTCGCGCAGGTCCGCCAGCGCGTTTCCAAGGGGGATTCCCTCGCCGAGGTGTCGAGCCCCGCGGTGGGCATGGCCCGGGACGATGTCCGCCGCCGCGAGGACGACAAACAGATCGAGATCAAGGCCACGGAGTGGGCCACGACGATCGCCGACAACGTCGAGTCGCTCCTCGATACGCTCGCCCACAAGCCCCCGCTGGCCGACGTCGAGGTGATGTTCAAGGATCGGATCCTGGGGATCAACCGGGAGAAGATCGTCGGGGCCTACTCAAAGCTCCTCCTCGTCGAGAAGGTCAACCGCAGCACCCGTGAGCTGGGGGACGGCGGGGTGCTTTCCGGGCGGATCATCGAGGAACGGACGAGCAATCTCGAGGTGGCCAAGGCGAACTTCGACGCCGCCTGCGAGGAGGTCCTCTTCTCCACCCGGCAGGAACGAGACCGGGCGCGCGCAAGCCTGGCCCAGGCCGACCGGCTCGTCGAGGTGTCGAAGGAACATCTCCGGACCCTCGTCGGCAGCCGGCTCGGCGCCGAGATCGCGGCGGTCGCCGAGGACGCCTCCGATAGCCCCGGCGACAGCGGTTCGTTGAGCACGCTCATCATGCGGACGCCGTTTGACGGGATTGTCGAGGATGTGTTCGTGGCCCGGGGGGAACGCGTCCAGGGGGGGGATCCGATGTTTGTCGTTGCCGACACGTCGCTGCTCTGGGTGCGGGCCCAGATCCACGAGCGCGAGTGGACGGCCGTTGACGTCGTCCATGGGCAGGAGGTCAAGGTCAGCGTTCCGGGCGCCGAACGCCACGAACTGGTGGCCCGCGTGCACCACGTCGGGGCGATCGTCGAGGCCGAATCGCGGAGCGTGTCGCTGGTCGCCGAGCTCGACAACGACGACGCCCATCTGAAGCCGGGGATGTTCGTGTGGGTCGATCTCCCGCAGGGGAGCCTGCGGGAGGCGATGGCCGTCCCTGCCGCCGCCGTCATGCGCCACGAAGGGGAGGCGTTCGTGTTCGAGCCGCTCACGGAGGGGCGCTATCGGCGCGTCGCCGTTACCACCGGCATCGACAGCGGCGATCTCGTCGAGATCGTCACGGGACTCCAGGAGGGGGAGCCGGTCGTCGTGGCCGGGGCGTTCGTTCTGAAGAGCGAATGGCTCCTCGAGAAGGAAGACTAGCCGTCGGACGGCCCGGCTCGGGATCTGATCGATTGCCCTCCATGGGGCCCCCAACGGGCCGCCGGGCGGGCGGAGTGCGGGGAGGACGACGGTGCTTTCAGGCCTCATCGAATGGTCTTTGTCGAATCGGGCCCTCGTGCTCGCGATGTTCATCCTCATGTCGGTGGGGGGGCTCTACGCGGCCACGCAGATCCCCGTCGACGCCGTCCCCGACCTTGTCAACATCCAGGTCCAGGTCGTCACCGAGGCGGGGACGATGTCGCCGCTGGAGGTGGAGCGCTACGTCACCTACCCGGTCGAATTGTCGATGAGCGGGTTACCGAATGTCGAGGAGATCCGCAGCATTTCCCGGTTCGGGATCTCGCTGGTGACGATCGTCTTCCGCGAGGGGACCGACATCATGCTCGCCCGCCAACTCGTGGCGGAGCGCCTCCCCGAGGCGAAGGGGCGGATCGCGGTCGGCCATGGCGACCCGAAGCTCGGGACCTTGAGCACGGCCCTTGGGGAGATCCTCCAGTTCGAGGTTCGAGGCACCGGCCACGATCTCATGGAGCTGCGCAGCATCCTCGAATGGGACATCAGTCCGACGATGCGCGAGGTCTCGGGGGTTACCGACATCAACGCCCACGGCGGCTTTGCCAAGAGCTACCAGGTTGAGATCGACCCCGACCGGATGAGTTCTCAGGCAGTGACGCTCGGGGAGGTGCTCGCGGCCCTCGAACGCAACAACGAGAGCACCGGCGGGGGCTACATCGTCAAGAACGGCGAGCAGCGCTTCATCCGTGGCCAGGCCCTCCTCGAGGGCGTCGCCGACATCGAGCAGGTCGTCGTCCGCAGCCCGGCGGGGGGCGTGCCGGTGCTGATCCGCAACATCGGCCGCGTCTCGATCGGGCCCTTGACCCGGCAGGGGGCGGTGACACGCGGCGGCCGCGGTGAGGTGGTGACGGGAATGGTGATGATGGTCCGGGGGGAAAATAGCCGGCGCGTCGTCGGGGCGGCGAAGGAGAAGCTCGAGGAGATCCGGCGGACGCTGCCGCCGGGGGTCGAGATCGAAATTGTCTATGACCGCTCGGAGCTGATCGCGCGGACCCTCGACACCGTGCTCCACAATTTGGCGGAGGGGGGGCTGCTGGTGATCGGCGTGCTCCTGGTCCTCCTCGGGAACGTTCGCGCCGGCCTGATCGTCTCCCTGGCAATCCCGCTGTCGATGCTGTTCGCGTCGAACCTGATGTGGGCGACGGGGATCCCGGCGAGCCTCATGAGCCTCGGGGCGATCGACTTCGGGCTCGTCGTCGACAGCTCGGTGATCATGGTCGAGAACTGCGTCCGCCGGCTTGGGCTGGCGGCGCCGGGGGAATCGAAGCTGGCGATCGTCCGCGATGCCGCGATCGAGGTCCGTGGCCCGACGATGTTCGGCGAATTGATCATCGCCGTCGTCTACCTGCCGATCCTGTTCCTCGAGGGGACGGAGGGGAAGCTCTTCCGGCCGATGGCATTGACCGTGCTCTTCGCGCTCCTCGGCTCGCTCATCATCTCGCTGACCCTCATGCCGGTGCTGGCGGCGACGTTCCTCCGCCGCGAGCCGGAGCACGAGCCGCTCCTGATGCGCCTCTTCCACCGGGTCTACCACCCCGTCGCCCGGTTCGCCGTCTGGCATCCGGTGTGGATCTCGCTCGGCGCGGCCGCCCTCGTGGCGGCGACGATCCCCGTCGCGATGCGGCTCGGGGCGGAGTTCATGCCCAGGCTCGACGAGGGGGATCTGCTCGTCGAAGTCGTGCGTCTGCCGAGCGCCACCCTCGAGGATTCGGTGCCGATCACGACCCGGATCGAGAAGGTGCTGGAGGAGTTCCCCGAGGTCCGGACGGTGTTCTGCAAGACGGGGCGGCCGGAGATCGCCAACGACGTCATGGGGGTGCAGCAGACCGACGTCTGGGTGATGCTCAAGCCGCGCCGGATGTGGCCGGCCGAGGTGTCGCGCGACGAGCTCGTGGAGAGGATGTCGGAAGCCCTCACGGCGGCGGTTCCGGGGGCGAACTTCGGCTTCAGTCAGCCGATCGAGATGCGTGTCGACGAGCTCGTCGCCGGGGTGAAGTCGGATGTCGCCGTGCTCCTCTACGGCGACGACCTCAACACGCTCGGCAACCTTGGAAAGCAGATCGAGCGATTGCTCCGCGGCATCCGCGGGGCGGTCGACGTGCGGGCCGACTGGCAAGCCAACGTCCCCACCACGCGGATCGATGTCCGCCCCGAACAGCTCGCCCGCCACGGCATTGACGGCGCCGAAGTGATGCGCACGGTGTCGGCGATGGGAGGGATTCCGGCGGGGGTGATCTTTGAGGGGCGGCCGCGCTACCCGCTGATTTTGAAGTTCCCCCGCCAGTGGCGTGAGGATGCCGAGCTCATTCCGCAGATCCCTGTCGGCACGGCTGCCGGCCGGCCTGTGCCGCTGGGGGAGCTCGCCGATGTCGTCAACGAGGAGACCCCCCCTTCGATCGAGCATGAAAACTCGCGGCGGCGGACGTACGTCTCGGCCAACGTCCGCGGCCGGGATGTCGCCGGCTTCGTCGCCGAGGCGCAGGCGGCGGTCGAGCGGGAGGTGCGGCTGCCGACGGGCTACACGATCGCCTGGGGGGGCGATTTCGAGAACCTCGTGTCGGCCGGCCGGCGACTGGCGCTCATCACCCCGCTCGTGCTCGGACTGATCGCCATGCTCCTCTACACGAGCTTCAAGTCGTTCCGTCTGGCGGCGCTGATCTTCTGCGCGGTGCCGGTCGCGGCCTCTGGCGGCGTGGCGGCGCTGGCGCTGCGCGGGATGCCGTTCTCGATCGCGGCCGGCGTCGGGTTCGTCGCCCTGTTCGGCGTGGCGGTGCTCAACGGCCTGGTGTGGGTCAGCGGCGCGGAGCACGCCCGGCAGGAGGGCATGTCGCCGCGTGAGGCGAGCTTGTTGACCGCCGAGGTCCGCATCCGTCCGGTGCTCATGACGGCGCTGGTGGCGAGCTTCGGGTTTCTCCCGATGGCGATGGCAACCAGCGCCGGGGCCGAGATCCAGCGTCCGCTCGCGACGGTCGTGATCGGGGGCATCGTCACGAGCACACTCCTGACGGCGCTGGTCATCCCGGCGATCTATCCCTGGTTCGTCCCCCGGTTCGTCCCCCGGTTCGAGCCGACTTCGCCGCCGGATGTCGCCGCCGATCGCCACGCGGGGTAGAACGTGTACCGCGGGAGGCTCGGCCCGCCCGTGGCGGCGGCCCCGTCCTTGCCTCCAGCCCGTTCCCCCCTCCGGCCCGTTCCCCAGGTTGACCCCCATGACGCTCTCCGAGTTCCAGTCGCTCATCCGGCGGATGTACCACGACAAGGATGCTGCCCGGGGGGTCGAGGGGACCTTCATGTGGCTCACCGAGGAGATCGGCGAGCTCGCCACGGCGCTCCGCAGCGGCACCAAGGAGGAGATCGCCTTGGAGTTCGCCGACGTCCTCGCTTGGCTCGTGACGATTGCCAACGTCGTCGATGTCGACCTCGACGAGGCGGTGAAGCGCAAGTACGGCGGGGGGTGCCCGGGCTGCGGACGCCTGGCCTGCACCTGCCCCGATGCGGAGAAGCCGTGATGCGGCCAGCTGCCGAGGCTCCGCCGACTGCCGGCCTGCAGGTCCTCGCGCCGCGGCGTAGCGCCGTCGCGTCGGTGGTGGTGTGGTTGGCCTTCTTGGTGGCGTGCGCTGCGGTCCCATCATCTCTTGCCGTCGGGGCCGAGCCCGGGGCGTGGGAGGGAGTGGTCGGGTTCGACGGCGTCTACCGGACCGGCTCCTGGACGCCACTGCTGATCACGCCGGCGACGGCCATCCGCGTCTGGGTCGAGGATCCCGATGGCGAGCTCGTCGGCTACCCGGCCGTGGAGGACACGACAGGGGAAGGGGCGGGCCATGCGCCGTGCCGGTTCCGCGTCCGCTTCGGTCGCCCGGCGGGGCGGGTGCTCGTCGAGGATGACCGTGGGGCCAAGGCCCCCCTCCGCCTGCCGGTACCGCTGGAATCGACCGACGAGGTCCTGCTCGTGATCGGGGATCTGCCGAGCGCGGACCGGGCCGCCCGATTGTTGCAGCGGGAGGATGGCGAGCGGATCCGCGTCGTCGCACTCCCCGATGCCTCGGGGCTGGGGCCAACAGGTCTCGATCTCGACGGGGCCGACGCGATCGTCGTCTGTGGCTCGGCTGTGACAAGCGCGCCCTCGGCTGCCCTTGCCGGTGTCGATGCGTGGGTCCGACGCGGTGGGAGGCTCGTCTTCCTCGCGGGAGCGTCGGCGGCACCACCGGGCCTGTCGGAGGGGCCGGCGGCGGCCTGGTTGCCGGGGCCGGCGGGGCGGGGAGGGCGCGTGGTGCGGATGGTGCCGCTGCGTCGCTCGGCCGCGATCGAAACCTATTCCAAGGCGGGGCGACCGCTCGACCGCAATGCCCTCGGCGGACTCGAGGTTCCCCTCTTTGAGGATCCGGGGAATATCGATGGGGCGATCGAGGCCTGGGAAGGGAACGCCCCCACCGATCTTCCCCTCGTCGTCCGCCGGGCCCATGGTTTCGGCACCGTCACCTGGGCGGGGATCGATCTTGACCGGGGGGCCTTCCGCAATTGGCAGGGGACCGACTCGCTCCTCGTCGAGCTCCTCGGCGGGCGGTCGGGGAAGGGGGGGAGATCCGCGGAGGTCAACCGCCAATCGCTCGACCTCGGCGGGCAGCTGCGGATGGCGGTCGATCGGTTCGATGGTGTCCGCCCCGTGCCCTTCGAATGGATCGCCGGTCTGGCCCTGCTCTACGTCGCCTGCCTCTATCCGCTGGAGTGGTGGCTGGTGTCGCGTGGGGGGAGGCCTGGCCTGGCGTGGATCACGCTACCGACGGTCGTGCTTCTCTTTGCCGGGCTGGTGTGGTGGACCGCGGACCGATGGAAAGGGGCGGAGTGGCGCGTCCGTCGGGCCGAGCTTGTCGATCTCGACGTGGCGGGGCGGATCGCCCGCGGGACATCCGTTTTCGGGATCTGGTCGCCGGCGAACGCCGTGGTCGACCTCGGCGCGGTCCCGTCGACCGCCGGGCTCGTCGCCGCTGACCGGACGGCGGTTGTCAGTTGGTACGGCGCCGGAGGGCGGGGGATCGGTGCGGTCGACTGTCCGACGGCGCACCCGTCTCTGGCGAGCGCCCCCTACCTGTCGGCCGCGGGGCTCACCGGCCTCGATCGGGTCCCGGTGGCGGCGTCATCGAGCCGGTTGTTCGAGGCGGAGTGGACAGCTCCGCTTAGCGAATTGCCGGTCGTTTCGACCCTTCGGCAGGACGCGCAGGGGACACTCCGTGGCGTCCTCGAGAGCCGGCTCCCGTTCGCGCTTCAGGAGTGTTCCCTGTTCCATGCCGGTTGGACCTACGACGTCGGTGCGTTTGCCCCCGGCACGCGGTTCGATCCGGAGTCGGGCAAGGGCCCGCGGACGCTCGCCTCCTTCCTGACTCGGAGCGCGGCCGTCTACGACCGCACGCAGACTCAAGCGTGGCGCGTCGACGATACCGATGTCGAGCGGATCCTCGAGGTGGCCGGATTCCACGCCGCGGCTGGGGGGGCGTCGTACACGTCCCTCGAGGCCGGCCGGTTGGGGCGGATCGATCTCTCGCCGCTCCTCCCCATCGATCGGGCGATCCTCGTCGGCCGTGGTCCGGCGGGAACGGTTTGGTCGTGTGGGGCAGGGGGGGGCGACCCGGGGCCCGCCCCGCCGCTGGACGATTCCCCGGCCGAGGCCACGTGGCGGATCGTCATTCCCTTGGACAAGTTCTCCGTCGAGAAACGCAGCCCATGATCGAGACCATCGACCTGACGAAGAAGTACGGCGATTTCTCCGCTCTGGAGTCGCTCGATCTCAAGCTCGAGCAGGGGGACCTGTTCGGCTTCATCGGCCCCAACGGCGCCGGCAAGACGACGACCATCCGGATCCTCGCCACGCTTCTCTCGCCGACCTGGGGCGAGGCCTACGTCTGTGGCCATTCGATCTACACCCACCCCAGGGAGATCCGCCGCGCGATCGGTTACATGCCCGACATCTTCGGGGTGTACGACGACATGCGTGTCATCGAGTATCTGGAGTTCTTCGCCGCCGCCTACCGGATTGCCGGGCCGGAGCGTCGCCGCGTCGCCGAGCGTTCGCTGGAGCTGGTCGATCTGACGGTCAAGCGCGACGAACTCGTGACCAGCCTGTCACGCGGAATGACGCAGCGCTTGGGGCTGGCCCGCGTCCTCCTCCACGACCCGCAGGTCCTCCTCCTCGACGAACCGGCCAGCGGCCTCGACCCCCGGGCCCGGATCGAGATGCGCGGCCTGCTCAAGCGGCTCCAGGGGCTCGGCAAGACGATCCTCGTCAGCAGCCACATCCTTCCGGAGCTCGCCGATATCTGCAATCGGGTCGGGATCATCGAGTACGGGCGGCTGTTGGCCTGCGGCGACGTCGGCGACCTCCTCGCGCAGGTCCGCGGCCGCCCTGTCATCCGGATCCGCGTCGCCGGTCCTCCTGAACCGGCCGCGAAGGTGGTCGAGAAGAGCCCCGAAGCGGACAAGGTCGCCGTCCGTGACGGCGAGGTGCTCGTGACGCTTGCCGCCGGCTGCGATGACCCGTCGCCGCTGGCGGCCCGGCTCGTCGCCGAGGGATTCCGGCTCCAGTCGATGCGGGAGTCGGAGGTGAATCTGGAAACGGCCTTCCTCGAGATCACACGCGGGTCGCGCGGCCGGCCGGCCGTGGACCGCGACCGGGCTGCTGACCCGGCCCCGTGATCACCGGCTCCGTCGCCTGGGGAGGAGGGATGGCGCAGGAAGGACGGGGGGAGATTGGTAGACTCGGACGCGGCGTTCATCGACGCGGGTTGCCAGGGATCAGGCACGTCATCCAAAAGGCTGTAAGGGAGGGGCGGAGATGGATCGCAAGGGAGTCGGTCGATCAGGGGGGCGCGGGATCGCAGGGCAGGGGAGGGGGGCCGTCGCGGCTGTCGCCGTGACGCTTGCCGCCCTCTGCTCATCCCCTCACGCCGCCGCCCAGCCGGGGGCGCCGGCGGCCAAGCGCCCCGCCGCCCAGCCGCTGGCGCCGCCGGGTGAGGCTCCCCTCGACACGCCGGAGGGGACGCTCGGCTATGCCCTTGGCCTCCGCATCGGCAGTCAGATCGCCGCCGACTTCCGCGCCCAAAAAGCCCCGTTTGACTTTTCAGCGATGGCGCAAGGGCTCTCCGATGCCGTCCGTGGCACCCCGCCGCGGCTTCCTGACGAGCAACTCACCGCCGCGCTCCAGGCGTTTGAGGCCCGGATGCAGCAGGAGCGGGAGAGCTTCCGCCAGCAGATGGTGGAGAAGGGGAAGGCGAACCGGGCGAAGGCCGCGCAGTTTCTCGCCGCCAACAGGGGCAAGAAGGGGATCGTGACGCTCCCCAGTGGGTTGCAGTACGAGGTGCTCCAGGCCGGGGACGGGCCGAAGCCGAAGCCGACCGACGTCGTCTCGACCCACTACCGCGGCACGCACCTCGACGGGAAGCAATTCGATGCCAGCGATCCGGCGCAGGGGCCGTTACGGTTCCCGGTCCAGCAGGTGATCCCCGGATGGCAGGAAGCGCTCGCGCTGATGCCGGTGGGTTCGAAATGGCGGCTGTGGGTGCCACCCGACCTCGGCTATGGCGATGAGGGTTCGCCCCCCGTGATCGAGCCGGGGGAGGTCCTTGTCTTCGAGATGGAATTGCTCGGGATCGAAGCGGCGAAGTGACGGCGGCGAGACGGGGCTGACCAAGACCAGAGGGCGGCCATGAAGCGGGCGTGGGTGTGGGGAAGTTTTGCGGCGGCGGTGATGCTGGCATCGGCCACGGTGCCCGCGGCGCCCCCCGATGCCACCGCCGAACGGATGAGAAGCCTGCGGGAGCGGATGGCGCTGGAGGACATCGCCGCCGGTGGGGTCACCGATCCCCGTGTCCTCGAGAGCATGCGGACAACCCCGCGGCACGAGTTCGTTCCCCCTCCGCAGCGCCACCTCGCCTACGTCGACATGGCGCTGCCGATCGGCGAGAAGCAGACGATCTCCGGGCCGTTCGTCGTCGCCTACATGACCGAGCGGCTCGAGCCACGGCCCACCGATCGGGTCCTCGAGATCGGCACCGGCAGCGGCTACCAGGCGGCGGTGCTCTCGCCCCTGGTCAAGACGGTCTACTCGATCGAGATCAACAAGCCGCTCGGCGAGAAGGCCGCGCGGATCCTCGCCCGGCTCGGCTACAAGAACGTGATCACGAAGATCGGCGACGGCTTCCAGGGATGGCCGGAGCATGCCCCGTTCGACAAGATCATCGTCACCTGTTCCCCCGAGGAGATCCCCCAGCCGCTCGTGGAGCAGTTGGCCGAAGGGGGGCGGATGGTGATCCCGGTTGGCGAGCGCTACGACCAGATGCTCGTCCTCCTCACGAAACGGGACGGGGAGATGGTGCGCGAATCGCTCGTGCCGAGTCTGTTCGTCCCGATGACCGGCGCGGCGGAGGAGGCGAGGGTCGTGCAGCCCGACGGCACCCGACCGGCGATCGGAAACGGCGGCTTCGAGGATCTCCTGCCCGGGGCGGAGGTGCCGATGTCGTGGTATTACGGACGGCAAATGGAGCTTGTCGAGGCACCCGACGCCCCGGAGGGGGCGCGCTTCCTGCGCCTGGAGAATGCCGAGAAGGGGAGGCCCGCCCAACTCTTCCAAGGGTTTGCGGTCGATGGTCGTGCGATCGGCCGGTTGGCGGTTTCGCTCGAGGTCCGTGGCGAATCGCTCCGCGAGGGCTCTTCGCCGGAGGAACTGCCGGCCCTCGGCGTCCAATTCTTCGACGAACGGCGAACCCGGTCGTCGCGGGCGCTGCTCCCGATGGGGAAGGGGACATTTCCCTGGAGGCACCTGCAGGGGACCCTGACGGTGCCCGTCTGGGCACGGGAGGCGATCGTCCTGGTGGGAATGCTCGGGGGAACCGGCAGGCTCGAGGCGGATGACGTCCGCATTGAGGGGATCGCCCGCTGATGGCGGCACGGCGCCGGCTTCGGTCCGGGGCCTGGCTCTCCCCGGTGGCGTTGGTCTGGCAGCCAGGGAGGCTTCCCCTCGCGGCCTTGTTTGGGGATTGGTGGTCAACCTCCGGATCGGTTACGTCGGGGGGATGAGGGGAACAGGGGGGGTGGCTTCCGTGCGTCACCCTTCCTATCCGGCACAATCCACCCATCTTTCATGGGACTGGTCGTCAAACACGACCCCGTTTGCCTAAACTGCTTGCTTTGCCCGACCGGCAAATTATCTTTGCCACATGCGGTCGGTACGGCACCCGGTCAGCGGGTTCCGGGCGCGGGGCGGTCCCTTCCAGTTCACCTTGCTTCACCTCCACCATCCACCATCCACCTATTCACCGGAGAGAGATCCCGATGTCGGTCCTTCGTCACAGCGGCAAGTTTGCCGGAATTGTCACCTTCCTCGCGGTCGTCGCGACCGCCTGCGATGCGCATGCCGGTTGGCACCATCGCTACAGCGCTTCGAACGGCTCGTCCGGCGGGAGTTCGGGCGGTTCGTCGGGCGGTTCGTCGGGCGGTGGCTCGTCTGGTGGCTCCTACGGGGGTTCGTCGGGCGGTTCGTCGGGCGGCTACGGTGCCGGCGGTTCGTCCGGAAGCGCGTACGGGTCGTACGGGTCGTACGGATCGTACGGATCGTACGGCGGTTCGTCGGGTGGGTCGCACGGCGGCCTCTTCGCCCACCACGCCCAGAAGAAGGCGATGCGGGCCTACCACCGCCACGGCAGCTCGGGCGGCAGCTCGGGCGGGAGCTCGGGCGGCTCGTCGGGGGGTAGCTCGGGCGGTTCCTACGGTGGCAGCTCGGGCGGTTCGTCGGGCGGTTCGTCGGGGGGCAGCTCGGGCGGTTCCTACGGCGGTGGCTCGTACGGCGGCTATTCCTCCCCGGCCTACTCCAGCGGCAGCGAGTACTCGACCGGCTATCCGGTCGAGAGCAACCGGGTGATCGGTGAGTCGTACTCCACCCCGGTCTATGGCACTCCGTCGTACGGCGGTGGCGAGATCATCGGCACGCCGTCGAGCACGACGGGTGCTGCGGTCGAGACGGTCCCCGCCGACGGCGCGATGCTCGTCGTCAACCTCCCGGCCGATGCCCAGGTGTTCGTCAACGGGGCCAAGACCTCGGCGACCGGCTCGCAGCGTCGGTTCGTCTCCCGAGGCCTCGAGGCCGGCAAGGATTACGAGTTCGTCGTGAAGATGGTCGTCGACCGTGACGGCACCCCGCGTGAGCAGACCAAGTCGGTCACGCTGACGGCGGGCGACCGTTCGAACGTCATCTTCGACACGGCCGTCAACACGCCGAAGACCAGCCTCACCCTCCGCGTGCCCGCCGACGCCAAGGTTTGGCTCGCCGGCAACGAGACGTCGTCGAGCGGGGCTGTTCGCCTCTTCGAGACGACGACCCTCAAGGACGGCCAGTCGTGGAAGAACTACGAGATCAAGGTTGCCACCGTCGTCGACGGCAAGGAGCAGGTGGTCTCGAAGACCATCGACCTCGTCGCCGGAAAGTCGGTGGAGGTGAGCCTCGACCCCGCCCAGCGGACCGCCTCGGCCGACGCCCAGGTCTCGATCCGCTGACCGCTGGCCGGATGGCCATCCTGGTGAGATCTGCTCCCGCGCGGCCCGTGCCGCGCGGGAGCTTTTTTTTGCCGCCGCGGTTCCTCCGCAAGTCGCGGGGGAACGGCGGCCGAAACGAACGTGATTCCACCCCAGGGAGTGACCGTCCCGGGGCTGGTAGAGTGAACCTGGATCGATCGCTCCGACCCTGATGGACGTGCCGGTGGTCCGGCCGCGACGCAGCGTGAACGCCCACCTTCCCAGCCCTGCCACCGTCTCGGGCCCACGCTGGACGCGCATCGGTCGGGCCACCGCCACCGTGGCGATCCTCCTTTACCTCGCGCTGGTGATCATGCCTCCGCTGGCGGGTCCGGCACCGTCGAGTGCCCTGGCCACATGGATGATCCAGCCGTTACGGCCGTTGGTCGGCGCGCTCTACCTCGGCCATGGCTACCGCTTCTTCGCCCCCGACCCCGGCCCGGGGCATGCAATCCGCTGGGGGATGCGCATGCCCGACGGAACGACCCTCTCCGGTGAGCTTCCCGACCCGGCCGTCGACCGGCCCCGGCTCCTCTACCACCGCCGATTCATGATCGCCGAGAAGATCGCCGGGCTCGTGCCGGCCGCCGACGCCCCCGCCGACGTCCGCCGTGCGTCGAAGCCGCTGTGGCAGCCGCTGGTGATGGGGGTCGCCGGCCAGTTGCTGCGGCGCCACGGCGGCGTCGAGGTCGAGCTGTCGATGGTCGAGTTCGACCTCCCCGCCCCCGAGGACACGATCGCCGGCCGCTCGGCCCCCGATGTCGAGACGCCGCTGGGGGTTTACGCCTTCGCCTCCTCTGCGGAGCCGAACCGATGAGCCGCCAGCACCGTCGACTGCCGCCGCGGAGCGGCCGATCGGAGCCTCGTCCGGCGGACGTCATCCCCGGGCCTTGGAGCGCGGAGTCGGCTTCTGCCGCCGGATCGAGTGCGGTGGGGAAGGGGAGTGCGGTGTTCACCGGCCAGCCGACAGGGCAGGGGGGGGGCTCCGAGCAGGGGTGGTTCGCTGCCTGGGGCTCGGCCTGGGACCGTTTTTGGTTCACCCCCGCCGATCCGCTTCCCTTGGCGATCGTGCGGATCATCGCCGGCACCCTCCTGGCCTGGAGCTGTGCGGTGTGGCTGATGGATGTCGATGCCTTCTTCGGCCCGCACGGCTGGCTCCGCGATGGCGACGTGGAGCGGATGAACGACCAGCCGTGGCAGTGGAGCTGGTTCTTCGCCCTCTCGTCCCCCACGGCGGTCCGGGCGCTCGTCCTCGTCACGCTCGTCGCCGCGGCCTGTCTCGCCCTCGGTCTGGCGACCCCGGTCGCGGCGTGGGTCGCGCTCGTCGGCTTCCTCGCGGCGGTCAACCGTACGCCACTGACCGTCTTCGGGTTCGACGATGCCCTGGGTATGCTTCTGATCCCGCTGGCGATCGGGCCGGCCGGCGCGGTCCTGTCGCTCGATCGCCGGTTGGGGATCGCCACCTCCGGGGACGGGCCGTCGGTGTCGGCCAACATCGCGCTGCGGCTCCTTCAGGTTCATCTCTGCGTCGTCTATTTCTTCTCCGGCATCGCCAAACTCTTCGGGGCGAGTTGGTGGGAGGGGACGGCGCTGTGGGGCGCGGCGGCCAACAGCCGCTACCGGACGCTCGACATCACCTGGCTCGCACGCCATCCGCTCCTCGTCAACCTGCTCACGCTCGGGACGGTCTTCTGGGAGGTCTCCTATCCGGCTCTCGTGTGGCCGCGGCTGACGCGACGGTTGGCAATCGCCATGGGGATCTTCGTCCACCTCGGCATCGGCGCGGCGATGGGGATGGGGGAATTCGGCTTGGCGATGATCGCCGCCAACCTCGCCTTCGTGCCGGCCGCGACGTGGCGCTTGCTCCTCAGGGGCCTCCATGCCGACCGTCCCGGCCGTGACTGATCAGGTTCCTCGTTTTTCCTCCTCGTTTTCCTCCCCCTCACCCCGTGGCCAAGCCCGGAACGTATTCCATGATCGACACCATCGCAGTCGTTGGCGCCACCGGCGCCGTGGGCCGGATCATCGTCGAGTCGCTTCTGGCCCGGCAGTTCCCCGCCCGGCGCATCAAGCTCCTCGCCTCTCCACGGACGGCCGGCAAGCCGTTCACCGTCGCGGGGGCGACGATGGACGTCGAGGTCCTCCGGCCAGAATCGTTCGAGGGGGTGCAGATCGCCATCGGCAGCACGCCGGACGAGGTTGCCGCCGAGTTCGTCCCGTGGGCCGTGGAGCGGGGCACGGTGGTGGTTGACGAGAGTGGCTATTTCCGCATGCGGCCCGATGTCCCGCTGGTGATCCCCGAGGTCAATCCAGGCGACATCGACCGGCACAGGGGATTGATCGCGAGCCCGAATTGCTCGACGACCCAGATGGTGATGGTGATGAAGCCGCTCCACGACGCGGCGCGGGTGAGGCGCGTCATCGTCAGCACCTACCAGGCGGTCAGTGGCGCCGGCCTGGCGGCAACCTCCGAGCTCCGCGACGCGACGGCGGCGTGGTTGGAGGGAAGGGGGGAGACAAAATCGGTCTTCCCCCACCACATTGCCGCGAACCTCATCCCGCACATCGGCTCCCCCCGTCCCGGCGGGAGCACGAGCGAGGAGCTGAAGATGGTTCACGAGACGCGGAAGATCCTTGGCGACGAGTCGATCGGCGTCTGCGCGACCTGCATCCGCGTGCCGGTGGCCAACTGTCACAGCGAATCGATCCTCATCGAGACCGAGCGGAAGCTCACCGCCGCCGAGGCTCGGCGGCTCCTGGAGCACAGCCCGGGGATCGTGGTTGTCGACGATCTCGATGCCAAACGTTACCCGCTGCCGCGCGACTGCGAAGGCCGGGACGAGGTGTTCGTGGGGCGGATCCGCGAGGATGACTCGAGCCCGTGCGGCATCGCGCTGTGGTGTGTCTCC
Source organism: Candidatus Kuenenia stuttgartensis (assembly GCA_943332855.1). GTDB lineage: Bacteria > Planctomycetota > Planctomycetia > Pirellulales > UBA1268 > QWOP01. The sequence continues at coordinate 240 of CALQRA010000088.1, read as the reverse complement.
GACAATCTGCGGAAGGGGGCCGCCACGAACGCCGTCCAGATCGCCGAACATCTGGCGGCGAAGATGGCCGCAGGGAACGGGGCGCCGGTGCGTTGATGACCCGCACGATCCGCCTCACGCTGGCCTATGAAGGCACTCGGTTCTCGGGGTGGCAGTCCCAGCCTGGACGGACGACGGTGCAGGGGACCCTCGCCGGGGCGATCCGGGAGGTCAGTGGCGAGGAGGTCGTGCCCCGTGGCT
>CALQRA010000087.1 GCA_943332855.1 Candidatus Kuenenia stuttgartensis | reverse complement strand
CGTCAAGCCACGAAAGTGGGGGGCATCCGAAGTCGCTGAGGTAACCGCAAGGAGCCAGGCGCCTAAGATGAACTCTGCAATTGGGACTAAGTCGTAACAAGGTAGCCGTAGGGGAACCTGCGGCTGGATCACCTCCTTTCTAAAGGATACTGCTTCCTTGACTCTTCGGAGTCTTGGGGCAACCCAACACTGAACGTCGTTTAAAAACGCAAGTTTTTTGATGGCCGGGGGTGTTGGGCCAAAGAATTGTGGAGACGATCGTGACTCGCGGGGCTTCGGTCCCGCGGGGTTATGCCGAAGAAAGAGATCTGCGTGGCGGGGAAACCTGCCGAACGCAAAACTGCCGCTGCTCCCTCGGGAGCAGTCACTGAACGAGACCCACCGGGGCTGCCGAAGCCCCGGTGGGTTTTTTTATGCGCGCATTTGGAAATCGGTGGGGCGTTGGTTTGTTGGGTCCCCGTGCCGTTGTTCTCGGGGGGAGGCTCTTCCTTCCGATCGCCGGTCCGTTACGATGCAGGCCCGGGACGACCGGGGCTTTTTCCCCCAGGCAGGTTTGATCCATGGCGATGCAATCAATTGCCGGAGTTTCCCCCCCGTCCGTCATGGAAACGACGGTTATGACCGTCTGGCCGTCGGTGGCCTCGACGTCGTTGGGAAAGACCCTGGGGCGAGTCTTTCGCATCAAAGATGGATTTGGGCCGGTTTCGATCGGCCGATTGGCGCTCTTGGCGTGCACGCCGATCGGTCTGATGCTCTATCTCTCGCTCCGCTTGCCATGGGCCATTCAGCGGTATCGGCTCACAAATCGGCGAGTGATCGTCGAGCGCGGCGTGAGCGGGCGGATCCAGCAGTTCGTCGATTTCGACAAGTTTGACTCGATTGCGCTGGTTGTCGAGCCGGGGCAGGAGTGGTATGCGGCAGGCGACCTCGTTTTTCGCAAGGGAGCCGTGGAAACGTTCCGACTCCCGGGAGTCAGTCGCCCGGAATCTTTCCGGCAGACATGTCTCAAAGTGCAGCAGTCCTACCGGAGTGTCGCGGCCCATCAGCCTCATTCTGTCGGCGCAGCCTGATTCTGTTCCGTTCGCCTTCGATCGCTCACCCGAGGGCCAGTCGGCTGGATCGGATGAGGCACGTTGCCGATCGCCAACCTCGATCAAACCGGCCGGCGTCCGATGATCGGCCCGCGGGCAGAGATTCCCTCAGCGATGGCTCGGCGTGCCTGGGGATCGAGTTCACAGAAGCGGGCGGCCGCATTGACACCCACCTGCTCCGGGGATGTCGCTCCGAAGAGGACGCTCGAGATTCCCGGCTGTTCGACGGTCCAGGCGAGGACCAAATCGGCGAGCGGTCGTTGCAGTCTTTCGGCTTCCTGACGCACCACGTCGACGAAGTCGAGGTTGCGCTGAAATTCGGTACCTTTAAACATCGGGTATTTGTGCCGACTGTCCGTGACGGGGAAGGTGCGGTCGCGGGGTATCCCGCCGGCGAGAAGGCCTTTCATGAGGGGCCAGTAGGCGACGATCGCCACGCTGTGAACGTGGCACCACGGAACGACGTCGCGTTCGATCTCGCGTTGCAGCATGTTGTAGGGGAGCTGGCAAGCGGAAAGAGAGCAGGCTTCCGCCGCGATCGCGAGTTGGTCCAGAGAGACATTCGAAACGCCGACCGCTCGGGCGAGGCCTTCCGATCGGAGGCGTTCGAGTTCGGCCATCGACACTTCCAGATTCACGCACGGGTCAGGGGCGTGGAGATAGAGGAGATCGAAATGATCGGTGCCGAGCCGCCCGAGGCTTTCCTCGACTTCCCGGCGGATCCGTTCTGGGCGGCCGTCGATGCGTTGCTTCCGCCCCGGCTCCCAGTGAATCCCGCATTTTCCGGCGATGAACAGTTCGTCTCGGCGGCGGTCACGGATGGCCGTGCCGATCGCCCGCTCACTCTCCCCCGCCTCGCCGTAACAATAGGCCGTGTCGAGGTGGAGAATGCCGGCGTCGAGGGCAGCCGCCACGGTGGCAATGGCGACATCGCGCGTGATGCCCTCGCGCGTCATGCCGGCGAGAGGCCAGCAACCGAGCCCGAGGGGGGGGATGTGGAGCCCGCTGCGGCCGAGCGGGCGGGGAGTCGTGTCCATCGATCAGTGATCCTGTCGGTGGGCGGTCCCGGAAGGCCCTGGGGGATCCGGGGGATCCGGGGGATCCGGGAAACGGCCATCCCGGAGGAACGCCGCCACGAGTTCGACGGCGTCTCTCCGGTAAAGCAGGCTCGAATGGAAGCAGTGGACGGTGGTGTGATCGTGCGGAGCTTCGGGGCGTGTGCTTTCGGGGGCGATGATCGCATCGCGTCCCGCGGCGATGACTCCGATCTCGATCCCCTGCGGCATGGGGAGCGAATTGACGAGGCTGTCCTCAGTGGTTGAGAGTTCCGCCAGCGGAAGGAACATCCTGCCAAAAATCCCCTTCGCTGCCGTGGCGACGAACGATCCGCGATTCGGCGGGGCGAGCATCACGAACCGTCCGAGCTTCGTGGGCCGGAAGCGATCGAGTGCCGCCCGGGCAATGATGCAACCCATGCTGTGGGTCACGAGATGGAGCGTGTCGATCGTCGGTTCCGCGTCGAGCGTGCGGAGTTCGGCGGCGAAGCGATCGGCGTGTACCAAAATCGAGCAGCACATGTTCCGGTAGCCCCACGGCGCGGTGCGGTAGCCGTGGCGACGGAGTCTGTGGGCAAGCAGCGTGAGCATGAGGCTGTGGGCGAAGAATCCGTGAACGAGGGCGACGCACTGGTGCCCCGTCCTGGCGTCGTCGGGATGGCCGGCCCGAACGGCGGGCTCGGGGGTCATCGAGCCGATCCCGGGGGCGAAACGCCGGGCCTGCCCGGAGGACCGCCCGCCGCCAGGCCCGGGCGTTGGGGAGCTGGGCAGCAATCGAGAGGACAGACGTCGTGGCTGGCCGGCATGCCTCCGATGGCCAGACGCTCGGCCGACTCGCCGTGCCTTTCCGCGACCAGATCGCGGATCATCGACACGAACGGACGCGCCGTGCCGACGGTCGCCACTCGTTCGAACCGCATCCCGAGGCTCCGGCAGAGGTCAGCCGCCTCTGTGTCGAGGTCGTAGAGGACCTCCATGTGGTCCGAGATGAAACCGATCGGCACCACCACCACCCGATCCCCGCCGGCGGCGTGGAGGGCACGGATCCGGTCGCAGACGTCGGGTTCGAGCCACGGCTGGCCGGGAGCGCCACTCCGGCTCTGGTAGACGAGTTCCCAATCGCTCACGCCGGCCTCGGTTGCCACCAGCCGACACGATTCCCGCAGTTGGGCGACATACCGGCAGGAATCAGCCATCGAGACCGGGATGCTGTGGGCCGTGAACAGCACGGGCGTCCTCTGCCGCTGGTCGGCGGGAAAGGCCGACAGGCTGCGGACGAGGTTGTCCGCCATCGGGCCGATGAATCCCGGATGATTGAAGAACACGCGGAGCTTGTCGACCCGGGGGGCCCGGTCTCCCAACGGGGCACAGGCAGCCTGAAGGTTCTCGCGGTACTGACGGCAGCCTGAATAACTGCTGTACGCACTGGTCACAAATGCCGCCACGCGCCGGATGCCCGCATCAGCCATCTCGCGGAGCGTATCGTTCAGGAGCGGGTGCCAGTTCCGGTTGCCCCAGTAAACCGGGAGATCGGGGCCGTGATCCGCGAGTTCCTTCCGGAGGGCCTCCAGAAGGGCCAGGTTCTGGGCGTTGATCGGGCTCCGGCCGCCGAAGTGGTGATAGTGCTCCGCCACCTCGAGCATTCGCTCCCTCGGGACGTTGCGGCCGCGGAGCACGTTTTCCAGGAACGGCATCACATCCTCGGGGCCATCTGGGCCTCCGAAAGAGACGAGGAGCACCGCGTCGTAGTTACCTGCCATGGGGGGGCTCACAACGTTGGTCGTGGCCTGAGTCTCCGAAAAGTCCGCGGGGCAAAGGGGGAAGGGGCACTCCAATCACCGGCGCCCGACCGGGAACTCGCCGGCCGTGGTGCCTGGCGAGGGGCACGTCTGCCAAGGGGCATTGGCAATGCCCCGGCCGCCGCAGCCCCACGTTGTTGCGGTTTCCGCCCGCGCCGCACAATTGACCCCACGGGGATTCGAACCCCGGTCGCAGGCTTGAAAGGCCCGTGTCCTAGGCCTCTAGACGATGGGGCCGGAGGTTGCGGCGCGGACGGAAAACCGATGCATCAAAAAAACGTCGTTCGAAGATCGTCGCTGGGGAAATCGATTCTGGGAAGGGCCCCACGCCTGGTTGCCGAAATCCCCAACTCGCCGAAGGGCTTCACCCTCGGGGCGGGGAGCTTTTCAGGAGAGGGGTTCGGATCGTAGGTCGTCGAGGGGGCCAGCCGTGGCGGCCGACGAATCCGCGACCCCGATGACAGGAGAAGAAAGGGCAGGGGAAGACGAATCGGCGTCGGGGAGCGCGTCGTCGCCTCGGGCGATGGCGTCGAAAACCTCTCTCCGATGGACCGGCACTTCCTTGGGGGCTTCCACCCCGAGACGAACCTTGTCCCCACGGATCTCCACCACCACAATCGTGATGTCGTTGTTGATGACGATACTCTCGTCCTTCTTCCGCGACAGGACAAGCATGGATCGTTCCTTGACGCTGGGGCGGCAGACACCGTTCGGGGAACGGCCGCCAGTCTCGCCGGTCCAACCGGCGTGGGGATGAGCAAGTTCGTCAATCGATTCAAACCAAGTAACTGTAAATGTTTCCGCCGTTTCGTCAAGCTGCGCAATGCTCTTTTGGGCTCTTTTGGTCTTTTCGCTGCGGTTTGCCCTTCCAGCCCGCCGCTGGGGGAGGGCCGGCAACTGGACAGTTTGGCTCGTTCCGGTCGCCGTGAGCCCCCGGGCCCTCCGCTCCCAGCCCGATCGGGGTGGCGCTCTCCGCTGCGAGTCAGCCCCCCGATCTCCGTAGGCATCGGCTGCGGTACCGCTCCGGTCTGACGTTGTCGGGGCGGCCGGTGAGGTTTGCCCCGGGGCCTGCGCGGGGGATGCCGGTCGCGGCTTGTGGGGATTCCCTCTCCTTCTATACTTCCCATCGAACTGTGGATCGCAGGAGAATCAGACCGGGGTCGGGGCGCTCCCCGCAGCCAAACCCCGTCTCTGGCCGGTGCGTTCCGAAGCCCAGTCTTGCAGTCCTGTTCCGCAGTCCTGTTCCCTGGCGGATTGCCGCCGTCCCCCCAGCGCTGGGTTTCCCATGACCGAGTGGTTTCGCAACGTCTACACCGCCGTCGCCACGGTGGCGCAGGGCCTGCTCGTCACGCTCCGGGTGTTCGGCAGCACCTACGACCAGAAACGGCGGACGTTCACCGAACACTTCGAATATCCGGAACTTCCGGCTCCGGTGGCGGCCCGTTACCGGGGATTCCACCGCTATGATCTAACGACCTGCATCGCCTGCGACCAGTGCGCTAAGGCGTGCCCCGTCGACTGCATCTACATCGGCAAGGAGCGCGTCACCGGCGGCAAGGGCTTTCAGGTCAGCGGCTTCACGATCGATTACTCGAAGTGCATGTTCTGTGCCCTGTGCGTCGAACCGTGCCCCGTCGACTGCATTTTCATGGGATCAACACTCGACCTGAGCTGCTACAGCCGCGACGGAACGATCGTCGACTTCGCCCGTCTCCCGGTCGACACTGCCTGGGGCAGGTCGACCCTCAATCCGACGGCCGTCGCTGCCTCGAAGGTGATCGTCGATCCGGTCCACGGGGGCCCCAACCAGTAAAAATGCTTCCATCGACCGTGATGGGGGGATGGTGGAGGTGTGTGGTCGGCCCGCTCCGCCGTTGTCAGGAGATTCCGGCGGCTGATTCGAGGCGGCCGACGGCAGTCCTCCTCCTGGCTCGCTCTCCCGGTTCAGGTCGATTTTCACCTCATCGTTCAACTCCTTTTCGATCGCGCTCCCTGTCGAATCTCCGCCGCGAGTCACTCCCATGCCCTCGTTTCTTGATCCGACGATCCTGGCCGGTTTCGTGGCGCTTTTTGTGGTGATCGGCGGGGCCTTCCTCGCGGTCAACCTGTTCGTGGGGTGGCTCGTGCGCCCCCGCCTGCCAAACGCCGAGAAACTCGAGGTCTACGAGTGTGGCGAACCGGCGATCGGTTCGAGCTTTGTTCAGTTCGACCTTCGGTTCTACGTCGTGGCGCTGCTGTTCATCATCTTCGACGTTGAGGTTGCGCTCTTCTTTCCCTGGGCAACGGTCTTCGGCAAGGCAACGCAACTGTCCGATCCGGCTCTCCAGACGGTGCAGGCTGACGGCGTGTCGTTGACGCCCGCCGCCGCCGGACTGCTGCGGGAACTGGGGATCGATCGCCCGGTCTTGCCCGATTTCTCCCAGACCGCCTTTCCTGGCGGGATGGAGGTCGATCCCGCGGCTGTGGCGGTGGCACCGCCAGCGGCCGTGGGGCTGGCTTCGGCCCGGCAGGACGTCTCCCGGGCGGGAGGATTGCTCGCCCGTCTGGCGGTTGCCGACATGGTGACATTTTTCGCAGTGTTGCTGGTCGGTTTCGCGTACGTCTGGAATCGCGGTGACCTCGATTGGGTGCGGGCGACGTCGAACGAGCGCGGGGCCGCGTCCGGGCGCTGACGGTCGGCAGGGGATCGGGCGTGGATCGAGGCCGTGGCGTAAACCACAGGAGTCGTGGCGATGAAAGGTCCTGGTTTTCTTGAATCGATCGAGGCTGCCTTTCCCGGAGCCGTGGTGGGGAGCCAACTCGAGGCACTCGATCCGTGGATCGAGATCGCTCCGGCGCGGATCGCGGAGGTCTGCCAGTGGTTGAAATCGAGGGGGGAGCCGCGCTTCGACTCGCTGCAGTGCGTCACGGCGGTCGATTGGCTCGAGACCGATCCCAAGAAGGCGGCCAAGGTTTCGTGGCAGCCGCACTTGGAAATGGTTTACCACCTCTGGAGCACGTCGGCCCGCGCCACTCTCGTGCTCAAGGTCAAGCTTCCACGCTGGAGCGGTGACGTCGCTGGCCACCTCCCGGAGATTCCGAGTGTCGCCGGCGTGTGGCGCACCGCCGACTGGCACGAGCGGGAGGTCTACGATCTCTCCGGCGTGTCCTTCTCCGGTCATCCCGATCTGCGCCGGATCCTCTGTCCCGAAGATTGGGTCGGCTACCCCCTCCGCAAGGATTACGAGATGCCGACGGAATACCACGGCATCCGCTGTCGTTGAAGCCCGTCATGGTCGGGCCACGTTCGATCCTTCATCCCTCCCACGCCATCCGCTCCCGTCTCCCCTCCGGAGTGAACCGCCATGCCAGACCTCATCGAAGACGATCCGCGGATCATCGAGTTCGACGTCCGTACCGACGAGATGCTCGTCAACATGGGGCCGCAGCACCCGAGCACGCATGGCGTGTTGCGGTTGGTGCTGCGAACCGATGGTGAAATCGTCTCGGAGACCGAGCCCCACATCGGGTATCTCCACCGCTGTGCCGAGAAGATCGGCGAGAACCTCTCTCCCCGCCAGTGGATCCCCTACACCGACAGGCTCGACTACCTGGCGGCGATGAACATGAATCTCGGTTGGGCCCTGACGGTCGAGAAGCTGATGCGGCATGAGGTCGGGGAGAAGGCCCGTCACCTCCGGGTCCTGATTTCCGAGTTAAACCGAATCTCCAGCCATCTCGTCGGGATGGGGGCCTACGGCCTCGACCTGGGGACTTTCAGCCCGTTTCTCTACGCGTTTCGTGAGCGCGAGAAGATCCTCGACCTGTTCGAGGAGGCCTGCGGCGCGCGGCTCACCTACAGCTACATCACCGTTGGCGGAGCGACCGCCGATCTTCCTCCCGGCTGGCTGCAGCGGTGTGAGGCGTTCCTCGACCAGTTCGAGCCGATCATCAAGGAATACCACGCCCTCCTCACGACCAACGCGATCTTCGTCAAGCGGACCGCCGGCATTGGGGTGCTTTCCCGCGCGATGGCGATCGATTACGGCTGCAGTGGGCCGGTGCTCCGCGGCAGCGGTGTCGACCAGGACATGCGCCGGGACGGCGAGAGCCTCTACACCGGGATGTACGACGGCTACGCCTTCGAGGTGGCGGTGCAGAAGGAGGGGCGTTATCCCCGCGACCACAGCTACCCGACGGTGCCGTCGGAAGCCGTGCTCGGCGACTGCTGGCACCGATTTTTCGTTCGCATGCTCGAAGTCGTGCAGTCGATGGATCTGGTCCGTCAGGCGATCGACCGCTACGCCGCCTGCCCGGAGCCGCTTTCCGAACCGCTCAAGCTCTTCGAGAAACTTCCCGTCGGCGATGCCTACCTCGAGACCGAGGCACCGAAGGGGCAGATGGGTTTCTATATCGTTGGCAACGGGACGCCGATCCCGTGGCGCGTCCGGGCCCGGTCGAGCTCGTTCTCGAACCTCTCGGTGACGCACGAACTGTGCCGCGGCTGCTTGATCGCCGATGTTCCGGCGATCGTCGGCAGCCTCGACATCGTGATGGGGGAGATCGACCGCTGACCGCCGATGGTTCGAGCCCTGGCGCAGGGCGCGGAACGGCTCCGCGGCGGTTTTCCCGCTGGCACTTGTGATTCGCGACGGTGTAGGTCAAACTTCGTGGAAATTTTCACGATGTCGCTTTTTCGACGGGAAAAACCCGGTCCGCCGGGTTCTCCCTAGGGTGTGAAATGGGTGGTGCATGGCTGAATTCCTGATCGGTCTGGGACTTCCCGGTTGGGTGGCTTGGAGCATCGCTGCCCTCGTGGCCGCGGTCCTGCTCCTGAACGTCATCGCCGGCGGAGCGCTCGTGTTCATCTGGGCGGAGCGAAAGATCGCTGCCCGGATCCAGGATCGCCTCGGCCCGACCCGCACCGGCGGGCGTTTCGGTTGGCTCCAGTCGCTCGCCGACGGCATCAAGCTTCTCGCCAAGGAAGACCTGATGCCCGAGGGCGCTGACGGACTCCTTTTCCGGCTCGCGCCCTATGTCAGCTTCTGCGCGTCGTTCTGCGCGTTCATCGCCCTCCCCTTTGCCTTCGACGTCGTCGGTCAACGGCTCAATGTGGGCGTCTTCTTCGTCGTCGCCGTGCTCGGCCTAGAGGTGTTTGGCGTGATCCTCGCCGGCTACGCCTCGGCCTCGAAATGGTCGTTGTTTGGGGCGATGCGCGAAGCGGCTCAGGTGGTGAGCTACGAGGTGCCACTGGGGATGTGCGTTGTCGTCCCGGTGATGCTCGCCGGCACCATGGATCTGGTCACGATCGGCGAAAAGCAGGCCGGCTGGATGTCGAGCTGGTATCTCTTTCACGACCCGTTCACGTTCATCATTTTCTGGGTCTACGTGACCTGCGCCGTAGCGAGCGTGAACCGCGCCCCCTTCGATCTCGCCGAGGCGGAGAGTGAACTGGTGGCAGGATTCCACACCGAATACTCGGGGCTCCGCTGGAGCTTCTTCTTCATGGCCGAGTACGGCTCGATGTTCCTCGTCAGCGGTTTGGCTGCGGTGCTCTTCCTCGGTGGCTGGAACGGCCCGGTGCCGGTGGCCCGGTTGCTCGGCTTCAGCGATGGCACGGGGGAGAGCGCGGCCTACGTCGTCCGGCTCGTGGGGCTGGCGAACCTCATGGGTAAGGCGACGCTCGGCGTCCTGTTCATGATGTGGATCCGCTGGACGCTCCCCCGGTTACGGATCGATCAAGTGATGACGACCTGCCTGAAGTACTGCACGCCGATCGCGGCCGTGATGTTCGCCGGCGCGATGTTCTGGCAGCTCTTCCTCCCCGGGGGGCTGTTTCCCGGATGGGGGCGACCCGCCGGGGAGATCCGGGAAGGTTGGCTCGAGGGGCCAGGTGGGCTACCGGCCGCCGCTTCCCCAGCGGAGGATCGTTCGTCCACCGTGACGGGTGGTGATCCGGTCGAACGGGCCGGTCTGGCAACGCGGAGCCCTCGGTGACGGGAATGCTCGACATGGATATCATCGATATCTCCACCCTGACGCACGTCGTTCCGCCCCTCGCCACGACCCTGGCTGCGCTGCCCGCTCTGCCGATCGCCGGCATCAACTGGCATTCAGTCCTCTTCCTCCTGTTTGCCGGGCTGGCCTGCGGGTTTGCCATTGCGGTCGTGGCGGCCGACAACGTCGTCCGCATGGCCCTCTATCTCGTCTTCTCGCTCGGTGCCACCGCCGGCTTGTTCTTTCTTGCTGGTGCCGAGTTCATCGGCGCGATGCAACTGATGATCTACGTCGGCGGCACGCTCGTGCTGCTCGTCTTCGGCGTCATGCTCACCGCCCAAGCCCCGCTGGTGTCGATCAAGCCCTCCTCATCCGATCGAACGCTCACGGCCGTGGCCGGGGCCTCCCTCCTTTCGCTCCTCCTGACGGCCGCCTTCTCGGTCGACGCCTGGAGGGGGCCGGGGGTCGGCGTCGTGCCTGCGCCTTCGGCGACGCCCCTCGGCATGGCGCTGGTCGGCGTCCGCGTCGATGAACCTCCCGCCGGAACGCCGGTCGGTGGTCGTGTCGGTTACATGTTGCCGTTCGAGATTGTGTCGGTGCATCTGCTCGTCGTGTTGGTCGGTGCCGCCTATTTGGCTCGCGCCAAACGGCGCAGGACACCCCGGCCGATTGATGCCCTCGCATCGGCGATGCCGGTGGAGACTGTCGCGACGGCGGCGCCTGTCGCGACAATGGCGCCGACGGGGCGGAGTGCGGGTGGTGCGAAGTCGGCGCTCGTGGGAGGAGGACGATGATGGGACTGGTCTTGGCCACGGCGTCGGTGGCGTCGCTGGCCCCATGCCTCGCGACAATTCCGCTGTTTGCCGTCAATCCGTTCACCGAACCGGTCGGTGTCGTCCATTACCTGATCGTCGGAGCGGTGTTGTTTACCGCCGGCATCGCCTGCATGACCCTGAAGCGCAACGCGCTGGGGATCCTCATGGGGATCGAATTGGTCCTGAATGGCGCCAACATCAACTTCGTCGCCTTCGCCTCTCCGTACCTCCGTGCCGAAGGGGCCCCGACGCTCGGGCTCGATGGTCAGGTGGTCGCGCTGTTCGTGATCCTCTTGGCAGCGGCCGAGGCTGCGGTCGCTCTCGCGATCACGCTCAACTTCTACAACAATCACGCCACCGTCGATGTCGACCGGGCCGACGACCTGAAGGGGTGAGCTCCGCTCCCGAAATCCCATGGATCTGGAATCACTCCTGCCGACGCTCCTCGGGCTCGCTTGGCTGCTGCCCCTAGCGTCTTTCGCCGTGATCCTCTTTGCCGGTCCCCGACTCGGGGACCATGGCAAGGGGGCCGCCGGCGTCGCCACTGCCGCGATCGTCGGCTCGTTCGTCCTTTCGCTGATGGCGTTCATTTCCTGGGTGGCCCAGCATCCGGTCCACGCGGTGGCCCACGACGATCATGGCGGGGCCCATGCGTCGGCTGATGGGTCGCATGGATCCCCCGCTTCGCACGATTCCGCCAGTTCGCATGATTCGCATGGCTCCGAATCGGCCCATCGGACGGTCGACGAGGGGGCCGGCCATGCGGGCCCGCCGGTGTCCTACTCAGGCGATTGGTACACGCTCTACGAGGGGGGGCGGCTGCGGCTCACGATCGGGTGGTACGTCGACGCGCTGACCGTGCTGATGTTCGTGATGATCACGTTCATCGCCACCTGCATTCATGTCTATGCGTCGGGCTACATGCATGACGAACTCCACGACATCACCGACCACGAGGTCCACCTCGCCGACGGATCGCACCTCCATCGCCCCGGCCGCTTCCACCGGTTCTTCCAGGCGTTGTCGCTGTTTTGCTTCTCCATGCTCGGGATTGTCATCGCCGGGAATCTGGCGATGGTGTTCATCTTCTGGGAATTGGTCGGCATCTGTTCGTGGTTCCTGATCGGCTTCTACTACGAGCGGAAGAGTGCCTCGAACGCTGCGAATAAGGCGTTCATCGTCAACCGGATCGGCGACTTCGGGATGCTCATCGGCCTGATGGCGCTGTGGGGGGCGCTCGGGACGCTCCACTTCGCCGATTCAACCGGGCTCGACGGCCAAGCCCGTCCGGGGTTGTTTTCGCTGGTTCGTCCGCCGGTGGCTGGGCATGCCCAGTGGGTGCCCGACGGGATGGTGAAGTTCGCTGCGGCGGAGAAGGTCGGAGCGGTGCTCCGCTCGTATCCGCAGGATCCGCGGGCCGGGGTCGAACAGGTCGAGGCCAAGGTCGAGGATTGGCGGGATGAGGGATACGGCCGCTGGCTGCTCCTCGTGGCCGGGCTCGGCATCTTCTGCGGGTGCATCGGGAAGAGCGCTCAGTTTCCACTCTTCGTCTGGCTTCCCGACGCCATGGAGGGTCCGACGCCCGTCTCGGCGCTCGTCCACTCGGCGACGATGGTCGCCGCGGGTGTCTATCTCGTCGGCCGTTTCTATCCGGTCCTGACCCCTGATGCCCTCCTCGTCATCGCCTATGTCGGGGCGATCACTCTGCTCATCGCCGCCTCGATCGCGTTGGTGGCCAACGACATCAAGCGCGTACTTGCCTATTCGACCGTCAGTCAACTCGGCTACATGATGCTGGCGCTCGGCGTCGGGGGATGGCTGGCCGGGCTGTTTCATCTCGTCACCCATGCCTTCTTCAAGAGCCTCCTCTTTCTCTGTTCGGGATCGGTGATCCACGCCTGCCATACCAACGACATGCGGAAGATGGGGGGGCTGGCCAAGGTGATGCCGTGGACCTCGGGAACGATGCTTGTCGGCTGCCTGGCGATCATCGGTGCCGGCGTGCCGTTTCTCGACATCGGCTTGAGTGGCTACTACTCGAAGGACTCGATCCTCGCCCAGGCGCTCCTCTTTGCCCGCGAGAATCCGTCTCACTCGATCCTCTTCTATGCCGTTGCCGGCGGCGCGATGCTGACGGCTTTCTATATGTTCCGGCTCTGGTTCATGACGTTTGCCGGGCAACCGCGCGATCATCATGTCCATGAACATGCCCACGAGTCGCCGCCGGTGATGACCTACCCTCTCGTGGCACTGTCGGTGCTCGCCGTCGTGGCCGGATGGACTCTTCCGGGCGGATTCGGGATCGCCAACTTGATCGATCAGGCCCGCCCTGCTGGCACCGGCGGGACCGAGCTCGGCGGTCTCCTTTTCCGGGCGTTCACGGTGCCGGCGGAGCATGCCAGCCACGCCCACGACATCCATGTCACCGCGTCATTGACGGCGTTTGCCACCGCGGCCAGCGGCGTGCTCCTTGCCGCGGCGATGTATGTGTGGCGCGTCATCCCGCCGGCTGTGGTCGCCACTGCGGCCAAGCCGCTGTACACGTTTCTCGCCAACCGCTGGTACTTCGACGAGATCTACCGCTTCCTGTTCGTGCTGCCGGTCCTGGGAATCTCGCGGTTGGTGAGCGCGACTGACACTGGCGTCATCGATAAGTTCATTGAAGGACTCGCCTGGGGAGCTAAGCAGGTGGCCGGCTTCGACGCGTGGCTCGACCGGACGCTCATCGACGGGTTGGTCAACGGGACGGCCAATGCCACGTGGCATGCCGGACTCGAGCTCAAGAAACTGCAGACCGGTCAACTCCGCCAGTACGTGATGTTCATCGCCCTCGGTACCGTCGCGATTTTCATTCTCGCCGGATTATTGCTTCATTCTTCGTTTGCCGGCTGATCCCAATCCGGCCCTTCCTCCCGCACCGCCCACCGTTCCTCTCCGGACCAACGCCCCATGGGAATCGCACCGATCCTGGCCGTGACGCAGCCTGCCTTCTGGCCCCTGACGCTCATCCTCTTTCTGCCGGCGATCGTCGCCGGGATTCTGGCGCTGCCGCTGATCCCCCGTGGCAAGGACGACTCGATCCGCTGGGTCGGCTTGGCGACGACGATCGTCGTCTTCGTCCTTTCGCTCTGGATGGCGGTGCCGGCGATCTTCGGAACGGGCAGCGCGGGGCAGTTCACCGTCGGTGAGGCCGGAATGCAGGCGGTGGTCGATCAACCGTGGATCCCTGCCTTCAACATCAACTATCTGCTCGGTGTCGACGGGATCAGCATGCCGCTGGTTCTCCTGACGACCTTCCTTTCGGTCCTCGCCGCCGCGGCGAGCTGGCCGATCGAGAAGCATGTGCGCCCCTACTGGATCCTCTTCCTCCTGCTCGAGACGGGCATGATCGGGGTCTTCGTCTCGCTCGATTTCTTCCTCTTCTACGTTTTCTGGGAGGTCATGCTCCTCCCGATGTATTTCCTCATCGGGATCTGGGGTGGTCCGCGCCGTGAGTACGCGGCGATCAAGTTCTTCCTCTATACGCTCGCCGGCAGCGTGCTCATGCTCCTGGCGATCCTGATGCTCTACTTTGCCAGCGACGTCGGCACGCTGTCAGACGAGCAGCTCATCGCCAGTCATGTTGTCAGCCCGGTCCTCGAGGGAGCCGAGAGGACGGCGGCACTGACGGCCATCCATTCCGCCCATGACGCCGGGAAGCCGGTCCACACCTTCAACATCCTGGCGCTGGCGGCGATCGGCCAATCGCAAAACTCTCCCTTTGCCGCGACCTCGTTCTGGGGCATGACGCTCGAGTCGTGGGCCTTCCTCCTCCTCCTCATCGGCTTCGTCATCAAGGTCCCGGTCGTGCCGGTGCACACCTGGTTGCCCGACGCCCACGTCGAGGCTCCGACACCGATCTCGATGATTCTCGCCGGGGTCCTTCTGAAGCTTGGCGGCTACGGAATCATCCGCATCTGCTACCCGATCTGCCCCGGAGCGGGGTTGTCGTTCGCCTGGTTGGTGTGCGGGCTCGGCGTCGTGTCGATGGTCTACGGGGCCTTCGCCGCGCTGGCGCAGAAAGATTTCAAGCGGATGGTGGCGTACAGCTCGGTGAGCCACATGGGGTATGTCATGCTCGGCCTCGGTGTGTGGAGCGCCGTGGACGGACATGGCTACCAGTGGGACGCCTGGGCCCAGGGGGTCAACGGCGCCATGTTCCAAATGCTTGCTCACGGCATCAGCTCGGCCGGGATGTTCTTCATGGTTGGCGTCCTCTACGACCGGGTCCACCACCGCAACCTCGAAGAGTTCGGCGGCATCTTCAACCGCATGCCGCTCTATGCGTCGCTGGCGGTGGCGATCTTCTTTGCCGGTCTCGGGCTCCCCGGTATGTGCGGCTTCATCGGCGAGGTGCTCGTCACGCTTTCGAGTTGGAATTACAGTCGTCTGCTCGCCGTCTGCTCCGCCTTCACGGTGATCCTCACCGCTGCCTACATCCTCTGGGCGATCCAGCGGGTCTATCTCGGGGCCGAGTACAAGGGCCCGCACGGTGACCACCTCACGCCGATGACCCGCCGGGAACTGGCGATCGCCGTGCCGCTGGTCGTGCTGGCCGTCGTGTTCGGGGTGGCGCCGCAGTTGATCTTCAACTACGTCACGCCGACGGTAAACCGGCAGGTGGAGACACTCGCCGAATGGACGCGGGGCCACGACGGTGCTTCCGCCCCGGCCGGGGCGGCCGCTTCTACCGATCCCGAGAAGGCCGAGTTCCAGGCCGCGATCGATTCCTTCTCCGTGGGGGGTGGCCGGTGAATCCCGACCGCAATCTCGGCGCTCTGCTGAATGGCACGCTCCACGACACGCTCGTCGTGTCGCTGCCCCATTTCCGTCCGGAACTCTGTCTGGCGGCGACCATCGTTTTGCTGTTGCTCTGCCGGATGGTGCCGCTCCTCCGTCTGGTCGACTCCGGTTTCATCGCCCTCGGCGGCGTCCTTTTCTCGCTGTTTTTCGCCTGGGACGACATCCTCTCCCTCCGCGCCGGAGCGTGGTCGTCGTCCATCGGCGATCTGCTGGCGGGGCGGCAGGAACTGTTCGGTGGCCTGCTCGCCTTTGACTCGCTGACCGCTTACATCCGTCTGCTGCTGGCCGGATTCCTCGTGCTCTTCATCCTCTTCACGAAGGTTTCCGGGATCCCGGACCGCGAGGATGGGGCCGATTTCTACACCCTCGTTCTCGGGGCGACGCTCGGCATGTGCCTGATGGCGTCGGCCAATCATCTCCTCATGGTGTTTATGGCGGTGGAGATGGCGAGTGTTCCCTCGTACGCCCTCGCCGGGCTCCTCAAAGGGCGCAAGGCGAGTTCTGAGGCGGCCCTCAAGTACGCCGTCTACGGGGCCGGGGCGGCGGGGGTCATGCTCTACGGCTTGAGCCTTCTGGCCGGTGTCCTCGGCACCTGCCACCTGCCGACCATGGCCCGCGAACTGGCGGCGCTCGATGCCATGTGGATGCCAGGGGGCACAGGGCTGGCGCTGGCGATCGGTGGGCTGATGGTGGCCGTCGGATTGGCGTTCAAGCTCTCGGCCGTGCCGTTCCACTTCTGGTGCCCGGACGTCTTCGCCGGCGCTGCAGCCGAGGTCGGGGCGTTTCTCTCGGTGGCCAGCAAGGCCGCTGCCGTGGCGCTCCTCCTCCGCGTGGCCTTCGGGCTGGGGACGACCGGCCCGGGGCCCGAGCATGTCGCCCAGATGGCATCACTCGGCGAAACGAGGCACTTCATCGTCGGAGGAATCGCCCTGCTGGCGGCGCTCACCTGCACGCTGGGGAATCTCGCTGCCTACGGGCAGACCAACATGAAGCGCCTCCTCGCCTATTCGACCATCGCGCACGCCGGCTATCTCATGATGGGTGTGGCGGCGGCGGTGGCGCTGGCCGGAAGGGATGCTGAGGCGACGCGTTCCGCCGTCGCCGCGGTCTGTTTCTACCTCGGCACGTATGTCTTCATGAACCTTGCCGCGTTCGCCATCGTGGCGCTGCTGAGGAATTCGCTGCGGAGCGAGGAGATCGCTTCCTACGCCGGATTGATTCGATCGAACCCGGGGATCGTCGTCGCCACCGGCGTCGTGCTCGTGAGTCTCATCGGACTTCCGCCCCTGGCTGGGTTCGTCTCCAAATTCCTCGTCTTCTCCTCCGTCATGGAGGCGGTCATGCTCGGCGCCGAACGGCCGTTGATGCTCGTCCTACTCGTGGTTGGCGGGGCAAACACGGTGATCAGCCTGTTTTACTACCTCCGCGTGCTGAAGGTCATGACGTTCGACCCACCCCCGGCCGATCGGACCGCCGATGCATTTCCGCTCGTGTCGATTCCCGGGGCGCTCGTGACGGCGCTCGTCGTTCCGGTCGTGTCGCTCGGCATCTTCTGGTCGGGGCTGTACGCCTTCGCCCGTTTTGCCGGGGCTTTTGCCTCCTGACCCTCACCCCGCCACGGCAGCCCCTATGAAGTCGACACTCGCCGAAATCATCGACACGCTCGGATCGTCGCTCCACTCCTACCTTGTGGCGGCAGGGGTGTGGACTTTTCACGGGGACGATGTGATCAAGCTCGCGCTGGTCGATCTCGTTGAGGACCAGCGGAGCATTGCCGACCGGGCCGGCCGGCTCCTCGAGGAGCACGGCGAGACGGTACCGCGGCCTGTCTACCCGATCCGCTACACCGCCACCCACGACGTCGACCTCGTCGCGATGCTCCCCCGTGTGCTCAACGGGCTGCGGCGTCAGATCGCCCAGTTCGACCGGCTTGTCGACGCGGGAGGGCCCCCCGGTGAGATCGATCTGGTGCGCGAGGCCCGCGAGGCATCTCTCCAGCATGCCGATCAGTTCGAAGAGATCGCTCGGCGCAGTGGGCGCAGCGGCTCCCTTCCCCCCGCGCCCGTCTCTTGAATCCTCGGTTCTCCGACGGCACACGGGAGCCGGCACCACCCGCGCGGAGGGAAGGCATGGAGTTCTTCGACAGCCATTGCCATCTCGATCCGATGCGGTATCTCGACGAACTGCCCGCGGTGGTGGCTCGGGCCAGGGCCGCCGGGGTCACGGGGATGGCGGTCATCGGTACCCGCGCCATGGACAGCGAGGCCGCGGCAGATTTGGCCTCCCGTGAGCCCGGGCTCGTGGCTTCGGCCGGCATTCATCCCAACGACGTCAACGAGGTCGTCGCCGGGGAGT
>CALQRA010000086.1 GCA_943332855.1 Candidatus Kuenenia stuttgartensis | reverse complement strand
GCCGACCCCGCCAAGCTCCTCGCCCCGCTCGTCGCCGACTACACCCTCGCCATCGAGACTCACCCGGCGGTGATGCCGGAATCGCTCCGCGCCCTGATCGCCGCCGGGATCCAGCAGATGGCCGCCGCGTCAGCCAGCCAGGGGCGGCCGGTCGATGCCGAGGCGCTCCAGACGGCGCTGGCGGCCCTCAACGGCGTCGAGACGATGACGATCGCCATGGCCTTCGACCCGAAGGAGAACGTGGTGTTCCTGGAGAACAAGGTGATCGCCGTCAACGGGCCGGCTGCGACGTCGACGTCGGCGCTGACGGTCGCAACCGCAGCCACCGAGGACGGCGGCCTCCCGGCCCTGGCGGCCCATGCCGTCCAGCCTCTCAATGATTCGCAGCGGCGGCAGATCCTGGCGATGCTCGACGGCGCCCTTCCGCAGGGGGACGACAAGACGATGAAGATCGTGGCCACGGTCGTGCGCGGGCTCATCGACGCGATGGCCGATGCTGGCGGGCTCGATGCGGCTGTCACCGTCGATACGAGCGTCCCCGGCCAGCTTCCGCAGATCACCGCCGGCGCCCACATCGCCGACGGCCCGAAGCTCGAGAAGCAGGTCAAGGAGCTCTTCGGCCCCGGCTCGACG
The DNA here is from genome assembly GCA_943332855.1 of Candidatus Kuenenia stuttgartensis. Taxonomy (GTDB): domain Bacteria; phylum Planctomycetota; class Planctomycetia; order Pirellulales; family UBA1268; genus QWOP01. The sequence goes on along the minus strand of CALQRA010000086.1, from coordinate 17,363 downwards.
CTGCCGAAAGAGGTGAAGGCGAAGTTCGACAGCGGCAAGGTGGGGAAGGCGAACCTCCACACCGTGACGATCGACGTCTCCGCCACGCCGGCCTCCGGGATCGTCGGCCCCGCGGTCGAGTTGACGCTCGCCGTCACTCCCGACTACGCGTTCCTCCTCCATGGCGGCGACGTCAAGGCCCGCCTCGAGACGCTCCTCGAGACCAACGGCAAGGCCAACAGGTCTGTCGCTGATTCGGACGTGCCTGGGGCCGCGATCGCCCTGGCCCTCGACCGGATCTTCACCTACGCCGCCTCGATGGGGGTCGGCCCCCAGGCGGAGGCCGCCGCCGAGCAGGCTGGCAGCCTCGTCGAGACCGACAAAGACTCCGGCTCGGTGAAGGTCACGGGGCATCCGATCGACCGTGGATTCGTCACCCGGCTGTCGGTCGGCGCCGGCGCCCTCAAGGCCGCCGCGGCGATGGCCCAACAGCAGCAACAGGGGATCGGTGGCCCCGGCGGCCGTGCCGCGCCGCGGCGGGCCCCCGCCGAGCGTGAGCCCGCCGGCGCCCGCTGATTCCCTGGCCAGACGCGCTTGCGCCGCGCGGAGGCAAGGGGGCAGCCCTCCCTTGCCTCTGCGTGTTCGTGCCCTCGGCTCGTCGACCGCGTGCCCGCGCTCCCCCCTTGAGCCCCGCCTCCAACTCCCCCCCCTTCCCCACCTCCAGGCAGTTCCGTGATCACGTCCGCCTCCGACGCCGCCCCCGTCCCCCCCACCCACGGCCGTCTCCGCCAAGCAATCGCCGGCGTGAGCGTGGCCGACCTCGCCCGTGCCCATGGCACGCCGCTCTACGTTTACGACGCCGAGACGATCCGCCGCCGCTGCCGCGACCTCACGCAGCCGCGCGGGAGCCATGCCTGGGACACCGTCCGCTTCGCCCAGAAGGCCTGCTCCAATCTCGCCGTGCTCGATCTCGTCCGCCGCGAGGGGGTCGTGGTCGATGCGGTCAGCACCGGTGAGATTCAGCGGGCCCTCGCCGCCGGCTATTCGCCTCACGCCGACCGCTCGACGGCAGCCGACGGCCTGCCGCCGGTCCACCCGATCGTCTACACCGCCGACATCTTCGACCGCGATGCCCTCGACGAGGTCGCGCGGTTGAGCATCCATGTCAACTGCGGCTCGGCCGACATGCTCGAGCAGCTCGCCGCGCGGGTGCCGGGGGCCGAGGTCACGCTTCGGGTGAATCCCGGCTTCGGCCACGGCCACAGCCAGAAGACGAACACCGGCGGCGAAGGCTCGAAGCATGGCATCTGGCATGCCGACATCGCCGACGTCATGCGCCGCGCGGAATGGGCGGGAATCGCGGTCACCGGCCTCCACATGCACATCGGCAGCGGCGCGGATCTCGCGCACCTGGCCGAGGTGGCCGGCACGCTCGAGACGGTGGCCCGGGAGATCGGCCGGTCGTTGACGACGATCAGCGCTGGCGGCGGGCTTCCGGTCCCGTATCGCCCCGGCGAAGTCCATGCCGATCTGGGGGGCTATGTCGAGCTCTGGAACGCGACGCGCAAGCGCCTCGAGGAGGCCTTCGGCCACCGCCTCCGCCTCGAGATCGAGCCGGGGAGATATCTCACGGCCGAGAGTGGCTTCCTCGTCACCGAGGTGCGGGCGGTGAAGAACCAGGGGGCGCGGAAATATCTCCTCGTCGACGCCGGCTTTAACACCCTCGCCCGGCCGGTGATGTATGGCGCCTACCACCCGATGAGCCTCTGCCCGGCCGATGCCGGCCCCACGTCGCCAGCCGGCAGCGGCCTTCGCGAGGAGGTGGCCGTGGGAGGCCCGCTGTGCGAGTCGGGCGACATCTTCACGCAGACCGACGGCGGCTTTGTGACGACGCGCGATCTCCCCGTGGCGAGCGTCGGGGATCTCCTCGTCATCGAGATCGCCGGGGCCTACGGCTTCGTGATGGCAAGCAACTACAACTCCAAGCCCCTCCCGGCGGAGGTCCTCGTCGACGGCGGCCAGGCCCGGCTCGTCCGCGCCCGGCAAACCCCCGCCGATCTCTTCCGCGGCGAGACGGTGTGAGGAGAATCCGCCGCCCGCCCCGGCGGAGGGCGTTTTCCCCGCCGGCAAAGCCGGTTGGCCCGGCAGCGGCTGCCGACTAGGATGGTGAGGTTGCGACCGCTTCAGAATCCCCCTCCCGCCAGCCGATCCCACCTCCCATGGCCAAAGCCGGACCCCGCAAAAAGCTGCCGAAGGAACTGGCCGTGATCACGGCCGACAACTGCACCGGGTGCGAGTCGTGCCTGGAGGTCTGCCCGGTCGACTGCATCCTGAAGGTGCAGCAATACGACCAGTTCCAAAATCTCCAGAGCTGGTGCGAGATCGACGTTGAGCGTTGTGTGGGCTGCGAAGTCTGCGTTCACATCCCGGGGAAGAAGTCGAATCCCTACGACCTCAAGGTCTGCCCCTGGGACGCGATCGAGATGGTGCCGACGGAGATGGTCGCCGTCGCTGTCGCCCAGAGCGGTGGCCCCCCCGACTACGTCGAGGCCAACTGGGACCGGCTCGTCGGCAACGCCCAGCGCCTGGCCGAGATGAAGGTCGCCGCCGGCTGACGCCGCCGGGGATCTGCCGCTGGCTGACGCCGCCGGGGATCGAGGCTTTTGCCGCTCCGGCGTGCATCGGTTGAGTGTTTCTTGAACGCGCCCGCGCATTCACGGCTCGTCCGTTCCAACGCAAACGGTTTTTTCGGCGCGCAGCCCCCCGTCGCGTTGGCTTCCGCGCCCCTTTCTAGGTCCGTTGACGCTCCCCTCCCCTGGGGCTACAACGGTACAGCCGTTCACTGCTCCCGCGACGCTGCTGGGGGCGGTCGGCAGACGCCATCGGAGGGGCCTTCTCATGCCGGCCGACACGCTCATGCACGAGACTGACGAGTCTGACAAGACCGACGACTCCATCCACACCGCTGCCGCCTCCCCGGCCGATCACGAGGCCGCAGGGGAGGCTTCGTTCCGCGACCGCGTCCACCTCGCCTGCGTCCAGGGGATCGGCGGACGGATCCATCGGATGCTCCTCTCCGCGTTCGGCTCGCCCGCGGCCGTCTTTGCCGCCTCGACCGCGGCGCTCCAGCGGGTCGACGGCGTCGGTGCAAAAATAGCCGCTGCGATCCGCGAGAACGCCGACGGGAGGTTTGCCGACGAAACGCTCCGCCTCTGCCAGCGCGAAAACGTAAAGATCATCCTCGAAGGGGATCCCGACTACCCGCGGCTCCTCGCCACGATCCCCGATCCGCCTGCGATCCTCTTCGTCCGCGGCGCCTTTGTGCCGGCCGATGCGCTCTCCGTGGCGATCGTCGGCTCGCGCCATGCCAATGCCTACGGGAGGCGGATCACCGAGCAACTCGCCAGTGGGCTCACGCGCGCCGGCTACACCGTCACCAGCGGCCTGGCCCGCGGGATCGACGCAGCCGCGCACTGTGGCGCCATCGCCGCCGGCGGCCGGACGATCGCCGTCCTCGGCAGCGGCGTGCTGAATATCTACCCTCCGGAGCACGACCAGCTGGCCCTCGAGGTGATCGCCCACGGGGCCCTGATCAGCGAATCGCCTCCGCTCTCCTCCCCGCATGCCGGCGCGTTTCCGCAGCGCAACCGGATCGTCGCCGGGCTGTCGCTCGGCACGGTGGTCGTCCAGGCGGCCGATCGCTCCGGGGCGCTGATCACGGCCCGGCTCGCCGGTGAGCAGGGGCGCGAGGTGTTCGCGGTGCCGGGGCCGGTCGACTGCCGGCTTTCGAAGGGCTGCCATGGGCTGATCCGCGACGGGGCCAAGCTCGTCGGCTCCGTCGACGACATCCTCGAGGAGCTCGGGCCACTGTTTGAGCCAGTCAAGCTCGAATCGGGGCGCGAGGTGGCAAGCCCCGCGGAGCTCGAGCTCGACGGGCTGGAGCGGACGATCTTCGATTGCATCAGCGCCGGTGGTGCCGCCGGCATCGCCATCGACACGGTCGTCGACGGTTCGGGGCTGGCCGCTTCGCAGGTTCTTGCCACGATCGCCGTCCTCGAGATGCGCAGGCTCGTCCGCCGGCTGCCGGGGAGCCGCGTGCAGCGGAGCTGAACGCCCCGAGGCGAGCGACTCCCCCGATGTCCCGCCGTCCCCTGGACCGACATCGCGGACGAGCCGCATCCCCCACCCCAAAAACCCTCCGCTTCTCCGCGGGGGCGCTTGTGCGTACAATCCGCCCCATGGACACAGCACTGCACACCCGCTCAAGCACGATTCGCGCCCGGCTCCTCCAGCTCCGAGACTCTCTTTGACTGGGCTGGACGCAAAAAGCACGCTGCGCGGATCGAAGACGCGATGTCCCAGCCCGGGTTCTGGGATAGTCCCGAGAAGGCCCAGGGCACCGTCGCCGAGCTGAAGGCGGTCAATACGATTCTGAAGCCGCTCGACGAGGCTCTCGCCGCCAGCGTCGATCTTGAGGCCCTCGAAGAACTGGCCCGCGAGGATGAATCGCTCGAAGCAGAGCTTCTGCAGGAGGCGGAGAGCCTCGAGCGGAAATTCGATGCCCTCGAGCTCGCCTCGCTCCTCTCCGGCCCCCACGACGCCTCCGATGCCCTCGTGAGCTTCAATGCCCGCGACGGCGGCACCGATGCCAACGACTGGGCCGAAATGCTCCTGCGGATGTATTCCGCCTGGGCCGCCAAGCACGAATTCTCCATCGAACTCCTCGACCGCCAGGACGACGAGGTGGCGGGGATCCAGAGCGCCACCGTCGCCATCCGTGGCCCGTGGGCCTACGGCCATCTGAAGGGGGAATCGGGGATCCATCGACTCGTCCGGATCAGCCCCTTTAATTCGGAGGGGAAGCGTCAGACGAGCTTCGCGGCCGTCGACGTCGCCCCAGAAATCCCCGACGACGACACCGAGGTGGAGATCCACGACGACGACATCCGCGAGGACGTCTTCCGGGCCAGTGGCGCCGGTGGCCAGCATGTCAACAAGACGTCGAGTGCCATCCGCATCACCCACTTCCCCACCGGCATTGTCGTCCAGTGCCAGAGCGAGCGGAGCCAGCACAAGAACCGGGCCACCGCCCTGAAGATGCTCCGGGCCCGGATCGCGCGGATCCAGGAGGAGAAGCGGGAGCAGGAGAAGCACGCCCAGCACCAGTCGAAGCCGAAGACGGGCTTCGGCTCGCAGATCCGCAACTATTTCCTCCACCCCGACCAGCGAGTGAAGGACCAACGAACAGGGCATTACGTCGGCAACTTCCAGAGCGTCCTCGACGGCAACATTGATGGTTTCCTCGATGCCTACCTGCGGTGGAACGCTTCGGGCTCGGCTCCCACAGCCGTCAGCGACGACTGATCACCCCCCCGGCAGGACGGATCTCTTCCGTCACGCACCGGCCAGGCACCGGCCCCGCTTTGGGGCACCGATCACCGCTGGTTTCCGGGCTCTGAGCTCCCTCCTCCGGCCGGACGCCTACCCCCTGCTGGCGATCCGTGCTGGACCGCCCCGCCGGGGCGGGGTACATTCCTGGCTTGAAACCAGGCAACCCGTGGGGAAGCCTTCCTGCCGCTCCGTTCAGATCCGGGAATCCATGGCCGAAAAAGAACAAGCTCTTGAAGTGGAAGGGGTCGTCACGCAGGCCCTCGCCAACACCCGCTTCCGGGTGCAGATCACCGGTGGGCACATCGTCAACGCCCACGTTGCCGGCAAGATGCGGAAAAACTTCATCCGTATCGTTCCTGGCGACAAAGTGAAGGTCGAACTCTCCCCCTACGACCTCACCAAGGGCAGAATCACGTTCCGCGAACGGTGATTCGCCCGCTTCTCGCTTCCCACCATGACAGCGAGCTGGCCTTGAGGTTTATCCCGAGCTGGCCTTGAGGTTTATCCCGAGCCGGCCTTGAGGTTTATCCCGAGCCATCCAGTGGCAGCATTGGCCGCGGCAAAAGCCTTTCGCCACGACTGCTTGATCGCTCTCCAGCCGGTCAAGAGGTCGGAAGATCGCCTTGGCCTTGGCCCACGTCCGGCTCACTCGGCACGTCAGCGGCCGGGGGCACCTGGACCGGGGGAATCTGGACCGGCGGCATTTCAGCGTTGCCGGTGGGGGCGGTTGGCCCGGTGACAGTCGTCTCCGGGGCCTCCGGGGAGGGCTTCCGCTTCGCCTTCTCGGGTGACTTTGCTTCCGCCGCCGGCTCCACAACGGGGGGATCGTGGAGGGTGGTGAAGAGTTGCTTCAGCGCACCGAAGGTTCGCAGCGGCTCTTTCCCCTCGATCTGTGCCTTCGTGATCGGCGCCGCATCCCGGCCCGTCTTCTTTGATTCGTAGACGCGTCCCATCGCCGACTGGGACTCGCGCGGCTGGTCGCGGCGCCCGCCCAGACTCCGGGGAGGACGACCACCTTCCGCCTGCCCACGCCCGCCAGACGGCGGCCCACCCGCAGATGACTGCCCCTGACGCGGAGGGCGCCCTTGATCGCCGCCACGGCCGCCATTTCGTTGACCGGAGCGGCCATCTGGCGGCGGGCCACCAGCGGCCTGCTGCCCCTGCGGCGCGCCCTCGGGACGCCGACGCGGCGGGCGCGAGCCCGTGGCTCCCTCGGCGGGGGCTGCCCCTTCGGCCTGCGCCTGTTGGCCACCGCGGCGACCACGCGGACCCCGGCCCCCGCCCCGTGGATCGGGCGATCCGGGCTGGATCATCGTCAGCGCGACACGCCGGCGGTTCTTGTCGATCTCGAGCACCCACACCTTGACGATCTGCCCGACGCTGACAAAGTCGTGCGGATCGCCGACGAATTTCCGCGACAGCTGGCTGATGTGGACCATGCCGCTGTCGTGGAGCCCGATGTCGACAAACGCCCCGAAGTCGACGACGTTGAGAACGGCGCCGTGGAGTTCCATCCCCAGTTGGAGATCCTCAAGCTTGAGCACCCCCTTCTTGAAGAACGGCTGGGGGAGATCCTCGCGGGGATCGCGCCCCGGACGGGCGAGCTGATCGACGATGTCGGCCAGCAGTAAGCGGCCGACTCCCAGTTCCTCCGCGAGGCTCGGCAGATCGAGGGCCGCGGCCTTCTCGGCCAGCGCCCCGGCCCGCTGCCGGTTGGTGAGATCCTCCGAAGTTCCGCCGAGCCGCTCGAGGACCTTCGCGGCGACTTCGTAGCTCTCCGGATGGATCCAGGTGGAATCGAACGGATTGCTGCCATTGGTGATCTTGAGGAATCCGGCCGCCTGGACATGGGCCGCCTCACCGAATCCCGGCACCTCGAGGAACTGAGCCCGGCTGGTGAAGGCGCCGTTTTTTGCGCGCCATTCCTGGAAGCCCTTGGCCATCGTCTGGTTGAGCCCCGAGACGTAGCGGAGGAGCGCGGGGCTGGCGGTGTTGGCATCGACGCCGACGTAGTTCACACAGCTCTCCACCACCGCGTCGAGCGAGGCATTCAGATGCCGGGCTTTCACGTCATGCTGATAGAGCCCGACGCCGATGTTCGCCGGCTCGATCTTCACCAGTTCAGAAAGCGGGTCCTGGAGACGACGGCCGATCGACACCGCACCACGGACGGCGGCCTCGTGGTTGGGGAGTTCCTCGCGGGCGTAGGCGCTCGTCGAATAGACGCTCGCCCCTGCCTCGTTGACGACGCAGTAGGCGATGTCGGTCTCTTGGAGGGGTCCGGTGACCAGTTCAGCGACGAGGGTCTCGGTCTCCCGACCGGCCGTGCCATTCCCGACCGCGATCACGTTCACGCCATGTTTCTGGACGAGCTCGACGATCCGTGCGCCGGATGCCTCGCGCTTCTCCTTTTGGCCGATGATCGGCAGCACGGCATGCTCCAGCGGCATCCCGCACTCGTCGACCACGACTGCCTTGCAGCCGCTCTTGAATCCGGGGTCGAGGGCGAGCACCCGCTTGCCACTGACCGGGGGTTGGAGGAGAAGATTCCGCAGATTGCGGGCAAACACGGCAACGGCGTGCCCCTCGCAGTATTCGGTGATTTCCCGGCGGATCTCCCGCTCGAGGCTCGGGAGCACAAGTCGAGTGACGGAGTCACGGGCACATCCACGGAGGAAATCGGCGTGCGGATGGGCCGGATCGACCAGGAGTCCCTCGGCCGCTGCCTGCATCTCGTCAACAGGACCCTCGATCCGCACCTTCAGCAGCCGGGCCCGTTCACCACGATTGATTGCCAGGGCGCGGTGCGGGGGGATCCGCTGGATGTGCTCGGAGTATTTGAAGTAATCGCGGTAGTGCTTTTCGTCCTTGGAGAGGGCCTTCCCCTCCGTCTCCACCCGCTGGCTGGTGAGATGAGCCTGCTTGGAGAGGATCGCCCGCAGGGCCTGGCGGACATCGGCCCGCTCGGCGAACACATCCGCGATGATGTGCCCGACGCCGAGGAGGGCATCGGCGACCGTTGCCACCTGGCCGTCGGCATCGACGAAGTCGGCGGCGCGCTTGTCGAGATCGGCTGCCGCCGGGTCGGCGGCGAGGATCTCACGGGCGAGGGGCTCGAGCCGCCGCTGCCTGGCAATCTCCGCCAGCGAGAGCTTCCGTGGCTTGAAGGGAAGGTAGAGGTCTTCGAGTTGCTTGGTGCTTGCGGCAGCCTCGATCCGCTGCTCGAGCGCCTCGGTAAGCTTTCCCTGCCCCTTGATCGTGCGGAGGATCGTCTGCTTGCGGTCGGCGATCTGCCGAGCCTTCGCGACCGCCTCCGCGATCCTGCGGATGTCGACCTCGTCGAACCCTCCGGTCTGATCGCGCCGATAACGCGTCAGGAAGGGAACGGTGTTCCCCTCGTCGAGGAGTCGTACCACCGCATCGACACCGCCGACAGGCAGGTCGAGTTTCTGGGCAATCGGCCCGAGATCGATGAGCGTCATGGCTGTGATCCGACTCGCGGCCCCGGGACACTAGCCCCCGGACTCCGCTCGACTCCCCCTGCAAAGTCCCGGCCAACCCCGATGACGGCCCCATTGGCCGCCGGAGTGATCATCGGGAAAAAACGCCCAGCCGGGCCCCGCCGCCGCGGGCCATCATTAAATCCTCGAGAGCGGCATGGCCCGGAAAGCCCCGACGGCGAGCTGGAAACAGAAGGAATCTAGGGTTGTTGGAGGGGTGGTGTCAAACCTTACAGAGGGGATCGCGCCCGGTAGCCCCATTGGCCGAAGCAGCGTCAACCTCCCCAAGCCCCCAATCTGCCGACGGGCCTCCTCATCCGGGCCGCGGTGATGGGCGGCGGCGGCCTGGCGCCTTCTCCTCACAGCACGACCGCGTCCCTGGCCTTGACTGGGTGTGGAAACCTCCCCTATTCCCCCTCTTTCCAGCTCTTCGGGCCCCGGCGGGACCGCGTTGGTCTCCGAGGCAGGGAGCGCACCGGAAGCCGCCGTCCGATTGACTTCAGCGACGGTGACGATTGTGACGATCACAAAGGCACGTCGATGAGGGCGGCCGGATGTCGAGGCATTCCGGCTGACGCCCCCCCCCGTACGCGGCTAGGACTGGAGCAGGACATCATGATCCGCACGAATACCTCCCCATCAGCCAACCTCGCCGACCCGTCGGTGGCCTCCGACGAGACGCAGCGATTCCTGCCGCAGGTCGGCCTCCTTGCCCTCGATCGCCAGTACGCGACTTTAAGGAACGAGATCCGCGCGGCCATCGAGCGGGTGTGTGATTCAGGCCGGTTCATCCTCGGCCCCGACGTCACCGACCTCGAGACCGAACTGGCGCGGCTGCTGGGCGTACCGCACGCGATCAGCTGCGCCTCCGGCTCCGACAGCCTCCTCCTCGCCCTGATGGCCTTCGACATCAAGGCTGGCGATGAGGTGATCCTGCCGAGCTACACCTTCTTCGCGACCGCCAGCGCCGTGACGCGTCTCGGCGCCGTGCCGATCTTCGCTGACATCGATCCCGACACCTACCTCGTCAGCCCGGCCGACGTGAAGCGGAAGATCAGCCGGCGCACGAAGGCGATCATCCCCGTTCATCTCTTCGGCCGCACCGCCGACATCGATGCGCTCATGCCGATCGCCAACAGCGCCGGCATCCCGGTGATCGAGGACGCCGCCCAATCGATCCTCTCCACCTGGCACGGACGCTGCTCCGGCGGCCTCGGCGACATCGGCTGCTTCAGCTTCTATCCGACGAAGAATCTCGGTGGCGTCGGCGACGGCGGCTTCATGACGACCACGCGCGACGACCTCGCTGCGAAGCTCAAGCTCCTCCGGGTCCACGGGATGGAGCCGCGCTACTACCACCAGGTCGTCGGCATTAACAGCCGCCTCGATTCAATCCAGGCGGCTGTGCTGCGGGTCAAGCTCCCACATCTCGACCGCTGGACGATCGGGCGGCAGGAGAATGCAGCCCACTACGCCGAACTGTTCGCGGAGTACGACCTCGACCGGCACGTCACCGTGCCGACCGATGAACCTCGTGGCCGTCACGTCTGGAACCAGTTCGTCGTCCGCATCGCCGGTGGCCAGCGCGACGCCCTCCGCACCCATCTCGCGAAGTGCGGCGTCGGTACCGAGATCTACTATCCCGTGCCGCTTCACCTCCAGAAATGCTTCGCCCACCTCGGCTGGGGTGTCGGCGACCTGCCGGAGACGGAGAAGGCCGCCCTCGAAACCCTCGCCCTGCCGATCTACCCCGAGCTCCGGCCGGAGGAGCAGGAGACGGTGGTGGGCCGGATCGCCGAGTTCTTCCATGCCCCGCACCTGCGGCGGCGTGCGGAGGAGCGGGTCAAGGCCGATGCTCCGGCGGAGTCGCCCCTCAAGGCTGGCCCCCACTTCCTCCGCACGATGAAGGCGGTCGGACGGGCCGACGACGTTCGCTGCTGAACACGCAGCAACTGAAGGCTACACGTCGCGGCGCCGACCGCTGAACTTGCAGGCCACGAACAGGCCCAGCCCGGCGCCGAGGACCGTGATGAAGTACGCAGGGATGTACTTCACCGACATGATCGACGCTTCGGGGACGTCCGCGGCCGGGGCTGCCGGTTGAGCCCCAGGGGCGGCGCCACCATTGGCGAAGTTTTGGGCCATGTTTTGCGCTCCCTGGGGCAAGCCCTGGAGCGGATTCGGCCGGGCCTGCTCATCGAGCGGCTTGGCGAGGAGGCCAACTCCCCCTTGGGCAAACAGCGGCGTCGGCGCGGAGCCCCCGAGCAGACAGCCCGCCACGAGCCCCATCGAACCGATCGTGCTGTGAATCCTCGTCATCGCGGTCATCGCGTTGCTCCTTGTGCTGTGGCGCCGAGCCGTCCGGACCGAACAGCCCCCGTGCTGATCGCCGTCCTCCGGGATCGTGCCCCGGGCGGACGCCGAGAGTAGGATACCGGCCGACCGGGTCTTCCCGGAAATCCCCGCCGCCCCCGATGGTACCGCCGATGGCCGCCAAGCCCAAACGCTCCGCTTCCGCCAAGACCTCCGCCGGGTCCGTCCTGGCCCCCCCCGCTGCGAAGAAGCCCGCCGTCAAACTCCCCCCCGTCGACGCCAAGACTCTCGGCCAGATCGTCGACCTGGCCAACCGGGTGGCCGATTCGGCCGTCAAACGCCGCGACCCGCAACTCGAAATCCCCGCCCGGACGCTCTCCAACGTCCGCTTCAACAAGGCGCGGAAGATCATCGAGATGGGGGGGCAGACGAACAGCCGCCAGCTGTTCAACCTCTCCCAGGCGAAGAGCTACATGCAGACGCTCCTCGTGGCCACCGGCTGCAAGGCGCTCATCGACCAGCAGAAGTCGACGAGCATCCGAGGTCTCTACTACCTCCTCAAGCACACGATCGAGGGCACGCGCGAGGAGACCTTCGCCACCCAGGAGGAATGCGATCCGATCATCGAGGATCTCGAGGTGACGCTCCAGAGCCTCCGCGAGGAGCTCCATGTCTACGCCAGCAACCGCGGCGGCATGGTGGGCCCGATCTCGCTCATCGACGACGGCGACGAGATCGATTGCTCCCGGATGGGCTCCGGCGGTTACAGCATCCCGTCGATCGTCGAGGCGAACGTCATCAAGTTCAAGTCGTGCGACGCGAAGTTCATCCTCCACGTTGAGAAGGACACCGTCTGGCGCCGGTTCAACGAGGACAAGTTCTGGCGGAAGTACAACTGCCTGCTGACCCACGGCGGCGGCCAGCCCCCCCGCGGCGTCCGTCGGATGCTCCATCGCCTCCACCACGAGCTCAAGCTCCCCATCTACTGCCTCCTCGACAACGATCCCTGGGGCTACTACATCTACTCCGTCCTCAAGCAGGGCTCGATCAACCTCGCCTACGAATCGAAGCGGATGGCGATCCCGGAGGCGAAGTTCCTCGGTCTGCGATCGCGTGACTACGACCGCTGCCAGCTTTCCCAGAGCGTGCAGATCTCGCTCAACGACACCGACGTGAAACGGGCCAAGCAGATCGCGGCCTATCCGTGGTTTGCCGAGAAGAAGGCCTGGCAGAAAGAGATCGCCGCGATGCTCACCAACGGCTTCAAGCTCGAGGTCGAGTCGCTGATCTCGAAGGACATCAGCTACGTCACCGAAACCTACACGCCGGAGCGGATCGAGGAAGCGGACTGGCTTGACTGACTACACGCGAAACACGAGCATCCGGTTTCACGCGAAACACGAGCATCCTGCTCGTTTTCGCTTGGGCGGGCTCCGCCCGCCGGCGTGGGGGCCGCCGTCCAGGCGGCCGGTCGGGGGCGCTACACAGCGCCGCCGTGATGCACCCCGCCCGGCGCTGAAAGCGAGGGGTCGCCCGTGAGCCGGCGTAGCCGACAAGCGCATCCCCGGAGGGCGAAGCGCAGGCGGGTCCGAGCGAGTGGAGGCCATGGATGGCCGCAACGAGCGTCCGGCGACGGGGCACGGGCGACCCCGAGGCGAACGGCGATGCCCCGGCAGGAAGACCGCCTCCTGCTAGGGCACACGAACTCGCCGCTGATAGGCCGCTATCAAATGAGCCAAAGGGATAAAGGCCAAAGGGAACAGGTTACCGTGCCCGCCGACGCCGCCACATCTGCCAACCTCCACAGGCAATTCCCGCCAGTCCCATCACCCACGTCGAGGGCTCGGGCACGGCAACCGGACTTGCGAGACGAAAACCGATGCCGTAGTCCTCGTTCGACGGGACGTTCGAGCTGTCGCCGGAGGACGACACACTGAACGCATTGCCGTACCAAAGGCCGCCCCGCAGCCCACGAGACGAGCCGGCAGCACCCGTGAGGTCGTTCCATTCATACACGTTGCCGCTCATGTCAAACGCCCCGTAGCCACTCGCCCCGCCATTCGTGCCCACCGTCGTCACGTTGCCATTTTGGCTATTCCAGACGGCGGTATCGTTGTAGTTCGCGAAGTTGCCGGTGCTGCCAGCGGAGCCGATTCCTGTCGAGCCCGCCGTCACCGCCGTCGGGGCCGAATCACTCTGCGTGGCGTCATTCCAGTAGCCCGAGTTGGTGCCTCCGCCCTTGTAATACGCCGCCTTGTACCACTGGTCTTCCGTCGGGACGTAGAACGTCGCCCCCGAGTTGACCGCCGGGGCCGTGCCGGTGGTCTGGCCGCCGTCGAGCGTATACGCCCCTGTCTCTGTGCTCGACGAGCTCAAGGCGCCGTTCATCAGCCAGTTGGAGACTCGTGCCGCATCGAACCAACTCACGTAGTTCACCGGCTTGTCGCCCATGTTGGTCTTGGCCGAATAGGAGTACGAACCAGACGACCCGGATCGACTGATGCCGCCGCGGGCGTTGCTGCCCATGTTCGTGTTGTAGAGCGAGTAGATGTCGGTCGCAGCCACAGATGTCAGGAAGTCGGTGTACTGCTGGTTCGTAAACTCATACTTCATGATCTGGAATGACGCGGCCACGGCACCGAAGCCAGCAGGAGCGGTATCAGCGGTGTTCCCTGGGTCGCCGACCGTCACCCACTCGATGATTCCGGCGTTGACGATAGAGCCCAACGGAAGGCAGGCCAAGGCTGCCAGCCAAAGGGAAACGGCTTTCAAAGAAAAGTACGGCATACGATCGATCCTTTTGACCAGTGGCCTTGGATTGCAGAGACATCGCGCCGCACCGACGCAAGCGGCAGAGTTTCGAGAACGCATGGTTGGATTCACAAGCAAATGTCCTCAGGCAGGATGGTGCGGAAACGCCTTAAACCCCCCGGTCCAGCGACAACCCACTCCTACCAGAGACTTTCAGGTCGCCCCAAAAAAGGGACGAACGTGGCTCAATCCGGGACGAATGGTCATCCCAAGGACGAATGGGCGCAATCAGGGACCAATGGGCGCAATGGAAAATGGCGCCGACGAGGCGCGGCGCTGCCGCTGATCCTGCTGAAGACCAAGGTCGGCTGCCGGCGCGGCAAGTCTGCTGCCGGCTCGGATTGCTCGTGCCAGACGAAAGACCGCCAGGACAGCGGACGGTTTCAGAACCCCTCAAGGCATCGAATGCGATGAGGGGTTCCGATGGAGACATCCACCCGAGTCGGAAGGCACCCGCAGATTCTGCGGCGGCGGCAGAAAGAATCGCCAAGCTCGAGCCCGAGGCTCACGTGTTCGGCCCCGCGTCACGCCTTCTCGCGGAGCATCTGCGGCGGATCTTCGAGGTCGTCGAGCTCCGCCGGGAGCTGGAGCTGCCGCATCGTCTCGTCGGTGCGCTTCATCCCCTCCGCCACCTCGTCGACCCGCTTCGCGATGTCGCTGACGTCGCGCTTCGCCACCGAGCCCTCGGCCATCGCCTCGATCTTCGATTCGAGGCGCTCGACCTCGGCCACGATGACGTCGAGCTTCTTCTGGGCGTCGTCGATGTTCTCGGCCCGCTCGCGCGTGGTCCGCAGATCATCCTCGAGCACGGCTCGGAGCCGGACCGTCTCCGGATCGTCCCCCTTGGGAAGCTTCTCGAGTCGGCGGTCGAGCTCGGTGATCCGACGCCGGATGCCGGCGCCGTCGGTGTGCTCCACGAACTCCGAGAGCGACTGGGCTCCGTGGAGCATCCGCAGGTAGCCCCACAGGAGCCGCTCAAGAGCTTCGAGCGAGCCGGAGTCGGTGTCGCGGTGCCGGCCCGCCATGTCGACCAGATGAAGGCAACGCTCCCGCAGCCGCTCGAATCGCTGCCGGAGCTGCGGCGAGAGGGAGCGGAGGAGGCGCTCGTAGGCTTCCCGAGTGCCGATCGCCGTGGCCTCGCGGCGGGCCTTCGCGGCCTGGGCATCGACGGCGTCGCGGAAGCGGTCGTTGGTGACCATGCTCGCGAGATAGTAGAGCTCGCCGGCCGCGACGAGCGGGAGGATCACCGCGGGAAACCCCGAGATGAATGCCGCCGCGACGCCGGCCCCCGCGAGCAACAGATTCCAGCGGCTCGTGAACGCCGTCTGCAGATAGGCTCCGATGCGCCCCACGTCGCGAGTGTCCCTTCGTCCGAACTTCCCGACTATTCCCCAGGCCGCGACGCCGCGGCCTCGATGACTTCGAGCTGGGCCTGGAGCCGGCTGACCTGCTCGTGGAACCAGGGCTCGATCTGCGTCTCGCGGGCCGGGCTGGCGGCGGCCGGCATGCGTATCTCGGCCGCGATCCTACCCGGAGTCGTGGCCATCACGAACACCCGGTCGCCGAGATAGACCGCCTCCTCCACCGAATGCGTGATGAACAGCACGGTCGCCTCCACCTCCCGCCACAGCCGGACGAGCAGGTCCTGCATGTCGAGGCGGGTGGCGGGATCGAGGGCGCCGAACGGCTCGTCCATGAGGATGATCCGCGGCCGGAGGACGAGCGTCCGGGCGATCGCCACCCGCTGGCGCATCCCGCCGGAAAGCTCGTGGGGATACTTGGCGGCGTCGCGGCGCGGATCGAGCCCCACGCGCTCGATCCACTCCCGCCCCTCCGCATCGCGCGTCCGCTTCGGCACGCCCAGGCACTCGAGGCCGAAGGTGACGTTCCCAAGGACGGTGCGGTTGTCGAAGCTCGTGTAATCCTGGAACACCATCCCCCGGTCGGCCCCGGGCCCCACCACCTCTCGGCCGAGGACATGGACGCTCCCGCGGGTGGGGGGAAATTGCGGCTCGAGGCCCGCCACCATCCGCAGGACCGTGCTCTTGCCGCAGCCCGACGGGCCGAGGAAGGTCGAGATCTCCCCCTTGTCGGGCAGGTCGGGGATCGTGAAGGAGACATCGCGGATCGCCACCGCCTCGCGCGGCGTCCCCGCGTTGTAGATCTTGGTTACGCCGCGGAACTCGACCGCCGCAGGTCGGCCGTCGCCGGGCGGATCGACCGGAACCGGCCGCATGCGCCGTGATCCACCGGATCGGTCGTCGCGGGCTGCCTCGCCGTCCTGGCCGTCCTTGCCAGTCATGGCCGGAACTCCGTCCGTCGGCCGTGGAGCAGCCAGCCGCAGAAGCGCGGGATCAGCCCCGCCCCGCCGTAGCGGTAGGGGAAGAGATCGGATTGCAGCCACCACAGCGCCCGATCGATGGCCCAGGCCACCATCGGGATGATCACGAGCACGAGGATGATCGGCTCACGTTCGCCGCGCCGCTGCGACATGTTGATGAGGTCGCCGAGGCCCCCTGTAGCACTGCCGAACTTCACCAACTCCGCGAGCATCACGTAGCCGAAGGCGAGCCCGAAGAGGAGCCGCAGCGAATTGAAGATCGAGGGGGCGGCGAGGGGGCCAAGGACCTTCGTGATGATCTGCCAGCGCGAAGCGCCGAGCGTCAGCGCCGTGTCAACGTAGCGCTGCGGCACGTCGAGGACCGCGGCGGTCGTGTCGGAGAGAACGAAGGCAACGCTCGCAATGAAGAGAAACATCACTTTTTGGAACTCGCCGATCCCGAAGAAGAAGAACGTCAACGGAATCAGTGCCGCGACCGGGATGTTGCGGCCGAACACCATGACTGGCGCCAAAAACGCCCGCAGCGCCGGGAAGCAGGCGGCGAGGATCCCCAGTGGCACCCCGACCGCCGCCGACAGACCGAACCCGAGACAGACCCGCTTGAGCGTCACCAGCGTGTTGGCGACGAGTTTGCGCTCGCCGAAGACACGTGGGATTGCCTGAATCGTCTCGCCGACGCTCGGCAGCGTCGTCGGACTGACAAACCGCTTCTCGGGCTCACCCGCGGGGCCGGCCGTGATCACGAACCACACCGCCAGCATCGCTGCCACGCAGGTGAATCCCCAGAACAGGGCCGCAGCCGTGGAGAGCTCGCCGCGGAGCGGCGCGGCCCGATGCCCCTGGCGAGCCCGGTCTTCGCCGCGGGGCAACAGTGCTTCCGCCCCGGTCACCTTCTCCGTCTGCTCAGTCATGGCGTCGCTCACTCCTTCTCGGCGGAGTAGACCTTGACCTCGACGCGACGGTTGAGCGAGTGGTTGTCGGGCTGATCGGGATCAACGGGCCGATCCCAACCGACCCCATCGACGGCG
>CALQRA010000085.1 GCA_943332855.1 Candidatus Kuenenia stuttgartensis | reverse complement strand
GCAGGCGAGATCGACGACGACCCAATCGACCGAATGCGTGCCGACATGCACGACCCGGTCGCCAGGGCGGAAACCGGCCGCCTCGAGGGCCGCGGCGAGATCGACAGAGGCTGCGGCCACCTCGAGCCAGGTCCAGGTCGTCGCCGCGTTATCAACCCCCGCGCGCGTCACGAGGGCCGGCCGCGCGGCGGCATCGTCGATCCGGGCAACGAGGAGGTCGAGGAGCGTCACGGCGCGGGCCTGGCCCGGCCGAGCGACGACACCAGGGGCCGACTCCATGCGGGTCGTCACGTCCCGATCCCCTCCACGACCAGCGCGATGCCCTGGCCGAGTCCGATGCACATCGTCGCCAGGCCGAGCCGGTCGCCACGGGCATGCATGGCGTGGACGAGCGTGGTGACGATGCGGACACCGCTGGCACCGAGCGGATGGCCGATGGCGAGGGCCCCGCCACGGACATTGACGCGTGCGGGGTCGAGGCCGAGCTCGTCGACGCACCAGATCGTCTGGGCGGCGAAGGCCTCGTTGAGCTCGACCAGATCGATCCCCCCGAGGTCGATCGACAGCCGCCGGAGGAGCTTGTGGGTCGCGGCCACCGGGCCGGTCCCCATCAGCGCCGGCGGCACTCCCACCACGGCTCCGGCCACGACCCGGGCCAGGGGCACGATGCCCTGCCTGCGGGCCTCCGCCAACGACATCATCACCAGCGCCGCGGCGCCGTCGGAGAGCGGCGCGCTCGTCGCGGCCGTCACCGTGCCGAGCTGGGGGAGGAACGCCGGCTCGAGCCGGGCCATCGCCTCGCGGCTGGTGTCGCGCCGCACCGACTGATCGATGCGCGCCTCGACGAGCGCTCCGGCCTCGTCGTGGCCGAGCACCGGCACGATCTCGGCGGCCAATCCGCCGGAGTCGATCGCCGCGACCGCCCGGGCGTGGCTCTCGAGGGCCCAATCCTCCTGCCGCCGCCGGTCGATGCCCCGCGTGGCAGCAAGGTGCTCGGCGGTCAGCCCCATCGAGAGCATGCCCCGGCTGGAGCGGGCCACGACGCGGGGATGGAAGTCGACCCCCTCGTCCATCGGCTGGTGGTGCATGTGCTCGACCCCCGCCACCACCTGGACATCCTCGGCCCCGGCGATGATCGAGCGGCTCGCCTGGAGGATCGCCTCGAGCCCCGATCCACACAACCGGTTGATCGTCACGCCGGCCGTGGAGAGTGGCAGCCCGGCCATCAGCGTCACCGCCCTGGCGACATTGCCGCCGAGCTCGCCGCGCTGCTGGGTCACCCCGAGGAGGAGATCCTCGATCGTCGCGGGATCGACTCCGCTCCGCTCGACGGCGGCAGCCACGGCAGCGGTGGCCAGCTCGTCGCCTCGGACATGACGGAACAGGCCGCGCTCGGCGTGCGACCGGCCAATTGCCGTGCGGCAACAGGCGACGATCACCGGCGTCTGCTCGGGCTCACGGGGAAGGAGCGGGGCTGGCATGGGGTCGGCGGAGTGGGGGAGCGGGAGGAAGCGGGAGTCAGGCGGTGAACAGGCCGCCGTCACGCGCGAGGGATTCCAGGCGGGGGGTCGGACGCATGCGGACACCGAGACCGGAGAGCGTCGCGAGTCGGCGGACGATCTCGGCGGCCCCGAGGGTATCGGCCCAGGCAAGCAGCCCACCACGGAACGGCGGGAACCCGAGGGCGTGGATGACGGCGAGATCGACGTCGCACCCGTCGCGGACGATCCCCTCGTCGAGGACCCTCGTCGCCTCGAGCACCATCGGAAGGATGAGCCGGTCGATGATCGTCCGTTCGTCGCCGACACACGGCGGCAGCGCGTAGGCCGCGACGAGCGCCGGCACACCGTCGTCGGGGCGTTCGATCCGCGCCCGCGGGCCGATCCCCGCATAGCGGTAGAAGCCCCCGCCGCTCTTCCGCCCCAGACGCCCCGACTTGACCATCGCCGGGATCACCGGCGAGGGCTCGATCCGGTCGCCGTAGGCGTCGTTGAGGACGAGGCCCGCATAGAACGCCGTGTCGAGGCCGATCATGTCGTAGAGTTCAAGCGGTCCCATCGGCATGCCGAAGGCCCGCGCTGCGCGATCGATCTTCCGCGGATCGATCCCCGCCCGGAGCATCTCCACCGACTCATGGAGATAGGGCATGAGCATCCGGTTGACGAGGAACCCCGGACTGTCACGGACGACGATCGGGCATTTCCCCAGCCGCTTGGCATGGGCGACCGCTCGGGCGACGGTGGCATCGGAGGTGGCCGGTCCGCGCACCACCTCGACGAGCATCATCCGCCGGACGGGATTGAAGAAGTGGAGGCCGCAGAACCTCGAGGGATCGCGGAGCGTTTCGGCAAGCTTCGCGATCGGGTTGGTGGAGGTGTTGGTGGCGATGATGGCCTCGGGCCCGACGACCGCCTCGATCTCTGCCAGCACCTTTCGTTTGACATCCGTCCGCTCGAGAACGCTCTCGATGACGAGATCGGCATCGGCCAAGGCCCGCGTGTGCGTGACGGTGCGCAGCTGGCCGGCGAGGCGGACAGCGCGGGCCTGATCGGTGGCCCGCCGAACGCGGTCCCAGGCCGCTTCCTGGAGGATCTCAGGGACGCTCCGGGCGAGCGCCTCCGAGTGGACGTCGGCCAACGTCACGGCACAGCCGACCCGGAGGTGGGCGGCGGCGATCCCGGCCCCCATGATCCCGGCGCCGACAACCGCCGGCCGCTCGAAGCCCGGTTCGTCGGTCGCCCCGGCCGCGGTACCGGCAGCACCCCGGTCGGGTGAAACTCCGCGGTCGCGCCGGTTCCTCTCGCCAAGCCGGAACACCCGCACCAGCTGCCTGGCGACCGGCGAGCGGGCGAGGACGGCAAACGCCTTCCCCTCGATGGTCCCCGCTTCGCCATCCGACACGTCCGACGTCGCCAGGACCGCCTCGAGGATCGCCAGCGGCGCCGGATAATGGCCTCCGGTCCTCCCCTGGATCACCGCGCCGGTCGTGGCCTCGAGAAACGCGCGCTCCGCTGCGTCCAGCACGACCGGTCGGGCGAGGTGCCGGCGGCGGGCCAGATGCTCCCCGGTCTTGGCAGAGCGTTCCGCGAGAAGTCTGGCCGCGGCGTCGGCCTGCCCGGCCGGCACACAGGCATCGACGAGGCCGCAGTGGGCGGCGGCAGTGCCACTCATCGTTTCGCCCGCGGCCATCATTTCCACGGCGGGCCCGGGGCCGATGAGCCGGGGGAGCCGCACCGTCCCGCCCCAACCGGGCAGGAGGCCGAGCTTCACTTCCGGGAATCCGAGGGCCGTCGCCTCCGCAGAGGTCGCCACTCGGTAATCGCACGCCAGGGCGAGCTCCAGCCCTCCCCCCAGGCAGACACCGTCGATGACGGCGACTGTCGGCCAGGGATTGGACGAGAGGCGGTCGTAAAGTTGCCGACCAGCGGCACAAGCCTGCTCGACCACGGCGGCATCTGCCCCGAGGATCGTCTCCAGCCGATCGAGGTCGGCACCGGCAAAGAACGACCCCGGGCGGCCTGAACAGAGCAGCACGGCCGTCGGCGGGGGCCCCGCTTCGAGGCTGTCGAGCGACTGCCGGAGGTCAGCCAGGAACAGGGCGTCGATGACGTTCTGGCTTCGGCTCCCGGCGATGAATTGGAGCGTGACCATGCCGCCGCCATCGCGAGTGGACGCGATCGAGCCCCCTCCGGCAGCGTTTGCCCGGAAGCCTGGAGTCTCGGGAGGGCGCGGTTGACGAGGGCTGGCGGCCATGGCGTCACCCCGGAATGGGGTCCGATTCGGTGGCGGTGGGTATCCCTTCGGCTTGCCCATCGGCCGAAAACCGCTAGTGTATCGGGATGTGATCGGATTCGGTGAGAAATCCTCCGGGGTCGTCGAGCATGAGCATTCCGGGTCATTCCCCTGAAAACCCCTCCCTTTCGGCCGGGTCGGTGGCGGAAGAGCGCCCCAGCGGCCCCGACGGCCGCAGGCTCCCCGTCGGATTTCTCTGCCTGGCCTGGGGCGTGCTCGTCGGCATCGGCATCCTCGGTCGGCTCTGGCAACCGGTCTACGGAGTCTCCCCTTTGATCGGGATCGGCCTGTGCGCCGGGGCCCTGTTTGCGAATCGGTTCGTGGCCGCCTCGGTTCCCGCGATCGCCCTCGCCGCCAGCAACCTGGCGCTGCCCGGGGGAGGGATCTATGGGAGTTGGACAATGGCCGCGATCATCTACGCCGCCTTTACCTGGCCGGTGCTGATGGGGAGCGTGGTCCGGCGGAGCCATGTCTGGGGAGCCCTCGGCGGGGCCTTGGCCGGATCGCTCGTCTTCTATCTCTCCACCAATCTCGCCCATTGGTGGCTCACCACCGACTATCCCCACACCGCCGGTGGTCTCGTCGAGTGTTATGTGGCTGCCCTTCCCTTCTACCGCTGGACCCCGGTCGGGGACCTCGTCTGGTCGCTCGGCCTGACGTCCGGGCTAGCGTTTGTCCCGGCCTTGGCCCGGAGGTTCGGCGTCGTGGAAGTCGCTTGAATGGCCCAACCGGGGCTTCCGGAGTCGCCAGTCAGGCCGAATATCACCGGGGTTCTTGACTAGCGGTGAAACGGTCGCAGAATGGCCCGCAGGAGTCAGGTGGGGTTCGCAGGTGGCTGGGTGCTGTGAAGCTGACCTTTTCGATCGATCGCACCGCTGCGGGAATGGCGGAATTGGCAGACGCGCCAGGTTGAGGGCCTGGTGGTAGTAATACCGTGCAGGTTCAAGTCCTGTTTCCCGCATTGAATTAAAGCCCCCTGACTCCGTCCCGTGTCCGCTCTTTGCGGGCGTCTGTCTTTCCGGGGCCGGCATTGTTTCGTCGGCCTCTTCCCTTCCGACGAGTGCCGACGATGACCGCCGATTCCTCTCCGACTCCGGATTCGTCCTCCCCCGACCAGTTGGCCTCCCCACCGGTCCCGGTGCCGCCACCGGAACAGGTGCCAGAAGCCGCAGCCGTCGGCGAGGGGGATGGAGATGGAGGGGGAGAGCGTCGGCGGATTCCGATCGGGACCCAACGGCCTGGGGTTCGGCCCCCAAAACTGCCCCCGCGGCATCAATTCGTGGCTTCGGCCACCGCTTCGGTGCTCGGCGACACGCCGCTGCCGCCGGTTCGGCCGGCAGCGACGCCGGCTGCGACCGAAGCGGTAACGAGCGCTGCCGCAGCGCCGGTTGCCCCCAGCGCAGCCCCCGTTCCATCGGTCATCGGGCCGGTGGTCAGCGCAGCTGATATCGAGGCCCGGGCTGCCGCAGCCGGAGGCGACGCCCCGCGCGATGCACGCGGTGGCCCGCGGCGCGGTGGCGACCAAGGGGGTGACCGTCCGCGGCGCGAGCGGCGCGGCGACCGGGCCCCGGCCTCGGCCTTTGCGGATGTCCTCCCGCCTTCGAAGCGCGTCGCCGTTCCGAATCTCCGTGCCGGCCTCGAGGATGATCTCGAGGAGGATTTTCAGGCCGCCATCGAGGGGATCGAGGTCGACTCGATCCTCGCCACGGCCGCATCGGCGAAGGCGTCTGCCACGCTCGATCCCGGCTCCCGCGTCTCCGGCACCGTCGTGGCGGTCAGCCCCGACACCGCCTTCATCGATCTCGGCGGTCGGCGCCAGGGAGCTCTCAAGCTCATCGGCCTCGACGGCAACCCGGAAATCGGCCAGGTGCTCGAACTCTCGGTCGGCGGCTTCAAAGAGGAGGATGGCCTCTACGACCTGGCCCCCGCCAACCGGGCGATCGCCATCGAAGACTGGTCACAAATCGAAGCGGGAATGATTGTCGCCGCGAAGGTCGTCGCCGCGAACAAGGGGGGCGTCGAGTGCGACGTCGCCGGGCTCCGTGGCTTCATGCCGGCGAGCTTGGTGAGCAACTGGCGGATGGAAAACCTCGAGGAGCTCGTCGGGCAGACCGTCGAGGCCCTCGTGACCGAGATCGTGCCGGCCGCGCGGCGGCTGGTCCTCTCGCGCCGGGCGGTGCTCGAGCGCCAGTCAGCCGACGCCCGCACGAAGATGCTCGAGACGCTCGAGATCGGTGATCTGCTCGATGGGATCGTCCGCTCGGTGCGCGACTTCGGCGCTTTTGTCGACGTTGGCAACGGCGTCGATGGCCTCGTCCATGTCAGCCAGATGTCGTGGGATCGGGTGAAAACCCCGACCGAAGTCCTCGAGGTCGGTCAAAAGGTGCGCGTCGCGGTGAAGAACGTCGACCGACAGACCGGAAAGATCGGTCTCTCGATCCGCGATACGGTGGAGAGCCCGTGGAAGAACGCCGCCGAGAAGTACCATGTCGGCGCCGCGGTCCGGGGCACGGTGAGCCGCATCGCTCAGTTCGGTGCTTTCGTGCGGCTCGAGCCGGGCGTGGAAGGGCTCGTTCATGTCTCGGAGCTCGCCCATCGGCATGTCCAGAGCGTGTCGAGCGTCGTCCGCGAAGGCGAGGCGGTGGAGTGCAAGGTCCTCTCCTGCGATCCCGACGAGCAGCGGATGTCGCTGTCGATCAAGGCCCTCGCCACGCCGCCGGCCGGGAAGGGTGGACCGGCTGCCCAGCCCGGGGAACCGGAGGTCGAGGAGGCTCCGCTGCCGCCGCTGAAGAAGTCGAACGCTCCGCTCAAGGGGGGCACTGGCCGCCGGGGGGACGGGGCGAAGTTCGGCCTCCAGTGGTAAGCCCGGAAGCCCATTCCGCGAGCCGATGGCCTCGGCCTGGCAGCCCGGTCAATCGCTGCACCCTCAGGCGAAAATCTCCTCAAGCGAAAATCCCCTCGATCGGCCGCCCTCCCGCGGTGAGCGTGGTGGGCCGGCCGTCGGGCATGGTGAGGACCGTGTCGGGGTCTATGCCGAGCGCCTTGTAGATCGTCGCCGCGAGATCTTCGGGTGACGTCGGGTGTTCGGTGGGGTACTCGCCGTTCTTGTCCGAAGCGCCCCAGGTGATGCCGCCGCGAACACCGGCCCCGGCGATCACCGCCGGGAAGAGCGTGCTCCAGTGATTGCGTCCCCAGTCCTTTGTCGGCTTCGCCGTCCGCCCCATCTCCCCCAGGGCCACGACGAGCGTCTCGGCGAGGAGACCGCTCTTTTCGAGATCGAGGAGCAATCCCGACAGCGCGGAATCGAACGTGGGGAGGAGCGACCGGCGGACGTCATTGGAATGGACGTGCGAATCCCAGCTGTAGCCGTCGCAGCAGTCGTAGTGGACCGTCACAAACCGGGTGCCCGCCTCGACCAACCGCCGTGCCATCAGGCAGGCCTGACCGAAGAGATGACGGCCGTAGCTGTCGCGCAGCGCCGCCGGTTCCTGCTCCAGATCGAGGGCCTCGCGCGTCCGTGGGCTCGTGACGAGGCCGAGGGCCCGCTCGCGGATCCGATCGATTTCGAGTGATTGCTGGCCATCGATGATCCGCCGCTGGGCGTCGAACGATTCGAGGAGCGTGGCCCGGCGACGGATCCGGGCGATGTCGTCGGCGGAGACCGGATCGAGCCCCTCGATGCGGCAGCGGAGCTCGCTGTCGGTGCAATCACGCCAGTAGGGGTTGTCGGCGGAATCCCTCCGGTCGATCCGCGTGGTGAGCGGATTAACCGCCGATCCCAGCCAGCCGCCGTATTCCCCCGGGCGGACATACTGGCCGTTCTCCTGGAGCCGGCCGAGCCGGTTGGGAACGACGGCATACGCGGGCAGATCGCGCGGGGCACCCTGGGCGCGCTGGTGCTCGAGGTGCTCCACCACCGAGCCGATCGATGGCCAGTCCTGCGGCGTGGCACTGAAACCACCGCCGACGGGGATCTGCCAGCGATGACCGGTCTGGATGTAGTGGCCGCCCCCGCTGTGGTCGTTGAAATCGTGCGTCATCGAGCGAATGACACAGTAGCGGTCGGAGACCTCCGCCAGCTTCGGGAGGTGCTCGCAGATCCGCAGGCCTGGCGTCCGGCAGCCGATCGGGCTCATTGGCCCGCGGATGTCGGCCGGCGCGTCCGGCTTCATGTCGAAGGTTTCGTACTGGCTCGGGCCGCCGAAGAGGAACAGGAAGATTACCGACTTGGCCCGTGGCTTCGGGCCCACGGCAATCGCCTCGGCGGCGAGGACTTTCCCGAGCGACGTTCCCAGTAGCCCTGCTCCCCCGACCTGCAGCATGGCGCGACGACCGAGCCGCCGCGACATCAGACCGGGCCGACCGAGGATCTCGAGCATGGGGGGCTCCGTCAGGGGAGGGGGGCACGGGCCCGCCGGCGTACGGAATCAGAAGAGCCCCCGAGCAGGGGCCGGGCGGTGAGCCGCCCGGGGCTCAGTGCGGAGTCTGGGGAATCTTCTCTCCGCCGGCGATCGTGCAGGTCGCGGCCCAGATCGTGGGGTCGACGTCGGAAGCGACAAACCGCACGCCCCCGTCCCCGTAGGCGACATTGCTGCCGGTGGGATGCTGGGAAAACATCTGGTCACAGTCCCCCTTGGGATCATTCGGGGTGTGGATCGGGCCGTCGGAAGTGGGGCCGGAGTGGGAGAGAACGAGTGTGGCCGCCGGGCCGGCCGACGCCGTGCTCATGGCCGGTTCGACCTGGCTCGATCCCCCCGCCACGACGCCGGCCCAGGCCTTCTGCGACAGCGCCTGGGAGTGCTCGCCGATGAAGACCGTCTGCGACATCCCGTCCATCACGTCGCCTGGACGGGTCGTAGAGTTGCGGTAGAAGGGGCCGTTGGCGAGGCCATTCCATTCGTCCTTGACGGGCTTTGAGTTCCAGACGTCGGCCTGACCGGCATTGGCGACGTAATCGCTGCGGCCGAGTTTGACCCCAGAGGCCAGCGGGGAGCCATCGACCCCGGCCACGACAAACGGCGTCCGCGGCCCGGTCGAGGAGGCACACAGAAAGGTGGAGATCGGGCGGCTGACGATTTCGGAATTTGAGGGGCCCGCGATACCTTCGATCGCGTTGTAGGCGTTGGTCAGCGCCGACTCCTCCATGAACGCCGCGATCGCGAACCCCCACCCGGTGCCGGGAGGGGCGTCGTGGGTCGTCGGATCCCGCTGCGGCGACGAGGTCGACGCCAGATACCCGGCAGGAAACCGCCCCTTGGCCGTCATGTAGCTGTGGAGGCCGGTGGCGATCTGCTTGAGGGAGTTGGCGCAGCGGGTGCGCCGGCCGGCCTCGCGGGCAGCCTGGACCGCCGGCAGGAGGAGACCGATGAGCCCACCGATGATCGCGATCACCACGAGCAATTCGACGAGCGTGAACCCGGGCCGGGCCGGCAGGCCCCGGCTTTTGGCCCCACTTTGCGACAGCCACATCGGACGGCTTGCCAGCATGGCGACCCCTCCCTTGGATTCGAATCAGTTCCCCAAAAACGAATTGTTCGTGATTCGTGAGCAAAGTCAAGGTTGGACCGAGCGGAAATCCACGGCCGTCCCTCGCCGCGCCCCGGGCTCATGCGAGGATCTCCTTGACGACGTTCCCCTCCACATCGGTGAGCCGGTAATCGCGCCCCTGAAAGCGGTAGGTGAGTCGCTTGTGGTCGTATCCGAGGCAGTGGAGGAGCGTGGCATTCAGGTCGTGGACATGGACCGGATCGCGGACGATGTTGTATCCGTAGTCGTCGGTCTCGCCGTGAACGACTCCGGGCCGGATCCCCCCGCCGGCCATCCAAACCGAGTAACAACGGCCGTGGTGGTCGCGGCCGTAATCGTCCTGCATTCCCCCCTGGCCGTAGACGGTCCGTCCGAACTCCCCCCCCCAGACGACGAGCGTGTCGTCGAGCATGCCCCGGGCCTGGAGGTCGGCCAGAAGCGCCGCCTGCGGTTGGTCGATGTCGCGGGCCTGCTTGGGGATGTTCGTTGGCAGAGAGCCATGCTGGTCCCAGCCGCGGTGATAGAGCTGCACACAGCGAACCCCCCGTTCGAGCAACCGGCGGGCGAGGAGACAGTTGGCCGCAAACGTCCCCGGCCGCCGGGCTGACTCGCCGTAGTCGTCGAACGTCTTCGCCGACTCACCGGAGAGATCGGTCAGTTCAGGGACGGAGGCCTGCATCCCGAAAGCCATCTCATACTGGGCAATCCGCGTGGCGATCTCCGGATCGCCGGTTTCCAGCCGCTGCCGGTTGTTGAGGGCCGCCAGGCCGTCGAGCATCGTCCGTCGCAGCCCACGATCGATCCCCGGGGGATCGGAGAGGAAGAGGACCGGGTCGCCGGCGCTGCGGAGCTTCACCCCCTGGTGGCTCGACGGCAGGAACCCGGCCCCCCAGAGGCGTTCGAGGAGGCCCTGGTTGGCATCCTTGCCACTCCCGTGGGAGATGAGGACGACGAACGCGGGAAGATTCTCCGCCTCGCTCCCCAGGCCGTACGACAGCCACGCCCCCAGCGAGGGTCGTCCGGGCTGCTGCGAGCCGGTCTGGACGAAGGTGATCGCCGGGTCGTGATTGATCGCCTCGGTGTGCATCGAACGGACGAGACAGATCCGGTCGATCTGGCTGGCGGTATGGGGGAGCAGTTCGCTGATCCAAGTCCCGTTGCTGCCAGCCTGGACAAAGCCGAACTTTGGGGCGATGACCGGAAAACTCGTCTGCCCGCTCGTCATGCCAGTGAGACGCTGCCCCTGCCGGATCGAGTCGGGGAGCTCTTGACCGTGAAACTCCCGCAGCCGGGGCTTGTGGTCGAGGAGCTCGAGATGCGAAGGCCCGCCCGACTGGAACAGATAAACGACCCGTTTCGCCCGCGGCGCGGCATGCGGCGCGATGGCCCCGACGGCACGCCCCGGCGGCGCCGTCGCCAGACCATCCCGGGCGAGCAGCCCGGCCAGCGCCGCGCTGCCGACGACCGAGGCGCTGCCGTGGAGGAAGGCGCGACGGTGGATGGCACCGAATGGCGCTGGGATTGCAGGCATGGCGGGCATTCCGATCCGGAAGGGTTTCGCAGGGCAAACGGGAAGTCGACCGACAGGAACGGGGATGTCAGGGCTTGGAGATCGTCTCGTCGAGATTGAGGATCAGGCTGGCGACGGTCGTCCAGGCGGCGAGCATGGGACGGTCGATCTCCTCCGGCACCGGTCCTCCGGCAACGACGAGGAATTGCTCGGCGGCCGCCGGGTCTCCCTGGAATCGTTGCCGCGCCGCCTCGAGGACGGTGCTGACGACGGTCGTTTCGTCGGCGGTCGGCGTCCGTCCCACGGCCTGGAGCCAGGCCCTGGCGACGCGGTCGGCGTCGTCACCCGGTTCAGCCAGCAACCGGGTGGCCAGCCCTCTGGCGGCCTCGAGGTAGGTCGGGTCGTTCATCAGCACCAGCGCCTGCAGCGGGGTGTTGGTCCGACCACGACGGGCCACGCATGTCTCCCGGTCCGGGGCATCGAAGGTCGTCATCCCCGGCGGGGGGCAGGTCCGCTTCCAGAAGGTGTACATGCTGCGGCGGTGCGCCCCGTCCCCGCTATCGGGGACGTACGTATCGCGACGCTCTACCGAAACGTCCTCCCACAGTCCGGCGGGCTGCCATGGCCTGACGCTCGGCCCCCCGACCTTCTCGACGAGCAGTCCGCCGATCGCCAAGGCATTGTCGCGCACCGTCTCTGCCGGGAGCCTCCCACGCGGCCCCCGAGCCAGGAGCCGGTTCGCCGGGTCGCGTTCGGCGAGGAGCGGCGTGACTCGCGACGACTGCCGGTAGGTCGCCGAGAGGACGATCTCCCGGAGGAGGCTCCGCACGTCCCAGCCGCGGCGGACGAATTCCGTCGCCAACCAGTCGAGGAGACCTGGGTCGCTTGGGGGCGTTCCCTGGATGCCGAAATCCTCGACCGTCTCGACGATCCCGGTCCCAAAGAGCATCCCCCACCAGCGATTCACCGCGACGCGCGCGGTGAGCGGATGAGCGGGATGGGTCAGCCAACGGGCCAGCGCCATCCGATCGCCCCCCTCCACCGGGACGCCTTCGGTCCCCGGACCGAACCGCGGCACGCCTGGCGCGACGACGTCGCCCGGCTGGTCGTAGCGACCACGGACCAAGACCCGCGTCTCGCGGCGCGGACTCATCTCGGCCATCACCATCGTCACCGGGATCTGCTTGGCAAGCTCCGCAAGCCGCGCCGGGATCGCGGTGGACTCCTCGCGCCACGCGCGCGATGGCGCGTCGACGGAATCGAGGAAGTGGGCCCGGAGACGTGCCGCCTGCTCCAGACTGCGTTGCTCGCGCGGCCCGCCGACGAGGGCCGCGAGTCCGGCCGGAGTCTCCCCGGAGGCAAGTAAGGTCACTTCGTTGTCTGGCAGGACACAGCCATAGAGCCGGACGTCGTCGATCCGTCCACGGAAAGGAGCGCTCACGCTGCGGCGGCCGATGTGGAACGGCCGCGTCGTGAGGATCGTACCGTCGACGACGTTGTCGGTCGTGGCGGTGACCGGTCGGGCGACGCCATCGACAAACACCCGCATTCCCGTCGACCGGCGCGAGCCGTCGTAGGTGACGGCGAGGTGGTGCCAACGATCGAGCGCGAGCGGTTCGTTCGTGATCACCTTGAAGGCCCGATCGGGCCACTGGTGAACGACATGAACGGCCACCTTCCCCTGTTCGAGAATCAGGTCGTAGCCCCGGAACGCATCGGCTTCATCCATTTTGGAGAGGACCGTGCTCGCTTCCGCGCTCGTCGGATGAACCCACACCGAGAAGGAAAACGGACGGTCGGCCTCGAAGGCCCCGGTTTCGCCAGCGGCGATGTGGGTCTGGCCGTCGAACAGGAGCGCCCCACCGAGCCGCCCCTCGGCGTGTTCGTGCCTCCCGACCACCTCGCCGGCGACACCGGATCCCAGGCCCGTGGCGATCATCGGCCCGGCCTCGTCATCGAGCGGAAACCAGGCCATCAATCCCGGCGGCTCGGCCGCGGCGAGACGCTCCGGCGTCAGCGTCCCCTCCCAAGCCTCCTGGTCGGCCGCGCAGTCCTTCGCCCGCTGCGCCAACCGTTCCGCGAGCTCGGCACGACGCCCCTCGAGCCGCTCCCGCTCGGCGATCTGCTCCGGCGAGGGAACCTCGAGGAGCGGTTCGGCCATCCGCCCCTGGCTGTAGCCGACGACCTTGTCGGGGACATTGTCGAAGAACGCCGCAAACCGGTAGTAGTCGGTTTGGGTGAAGGGATCGTACTTGTGGTCATGGCAGCGGGCGCACTGGAGTGAGAGGCCGAGGAAGGCGGTCGCGGTGGTGTGGACCCGGTCAGCGACATACTCCACCCGGTACTCCTCGTCGATGATCCCCCCTTCGGTCGTGAGCACGTGGTTGCGGCTGAAGCCCGTGGCAACTTTCTGAGACACCGTGGCGTCGGGGAGCAGGTCCCCGGCCATCTGTTCGGTCACGAACCGATCGAAGGGGATGTTCTCCGCGAACGCCCGGATCACCCAATCCCGCCAGGGCCAGAGTGTCCGCGTCTCGTCGTTGTTATAGCCGTTGGTGTCGGCGTACCGGGCGACATCGAGCCACTGCATCGCCATCCGCTCGGCATACCGCGGCGACACGAGAAGTCGGTCGACCACGCCCTCGTGGGCCGCGGGGGTGGTATCGGCGAGAAACGCTGCAACCTCCTCCGGCGTCGGCGGAAGGCCCGTCAGATCGAGGGTCACGCGCCGCAGCCAGGTCGCCCGGTCGGCCTCGGGCGCGGGCTCGAGCCCCTCCGCTTCGAGCCGGGCGAGAACGAACCGATCGAGATCGCTCCGCGGCCAATCGCCCCGCTTCACCGGAGGGACCGGAGGGCGTTGAGCGGGAAGAAAGGCCCAGTGGGTCGCGAACGGGGCACCGGCATCAATCCACCGGATGAGGAGGGCCCGCTGGTCCCCGCTGAGGGGCTTGCCAAACGATTCCGGTGGCATCTGCGCCCCGTCTGTCGCATGGATGCGGGCCACCATCGCGCTGGCCGCCGCATCACCGGCCACGATCGCCGCCGCGCTGCCGTCGCGCGCTGCAAGAGCTTCGCTCCGGACGTCGAGCCTCAAGCCCGCCTCGCGGGAATGCTCGTCCGGCCCGTGGCAACTCCAGCAATGGTTGGCGAGGATCGGTTGGACCGCCCGCGCCAACTCCAGAGCGGTCTCGTCGGCCACCGCCGTGACGGCCAGACCGGCGCAGACGCCAGCGAAGATCATGGCGGAGAGCCTAGGTGCCGGGACCTTCGCCCCGAGCGAGTACCGTTGCATCTTCCCGTCTCCAAAAGGCCATCCTGCCAAGTCGGCTCCCTCCCGGCCGGCTGGCCGGGAGGAGCTCCCAGTATCCCCTCAGGTCGCCACTGCCCCAAGTCAGCCGCCAAACCGGCCCACCACACGCCGCCGAGAGCCCCGCGGACCGACGGTCCACGTCATCCGGTCGGGGCCAGGCTGCAGGCTTGATTTCCCACCACCGACAAAGCTGACGACCCTGCAAGGCAGATCCACTGCCGATCGTCTTTCATTCCGGCAAGAGATCACCGCCGACCGAGGGCTTTCACCGACAATGTCGGATCTTGGGACACCGCTCCCCCGCCCTGGCAGGGGAGATGGCGGCCTCCGCTTCAGCTCATCGACTCTAGACAGGCAGACGTCTCATGCGGTTCTTGATGCGATGGTTCCGGCGGCTGCGCTCGTTTCAGACCGTGTGGCCGCTTCGTCGTTTCGCCATGCCGTGGAGATGGCAACGCTCGCGACGCTCCCGGCGGCTTCCGCTCAAGGCGCCGCGAAGTAGCCTGGGGAGCCAATCGCTCGAGCCGCGGCTCGCCCTCGCGTTCTCGACCTTCGAGACGGTGACGTCTGCGTTGGCCCACAACTCGGGCCCGGCGATTCCCGCCGAGGTGACGATCGTCGACTCGAAGGAACTATCCCCCACCGACCTGAAGCGAGTGATCGGCGACGATCCGTCCCTCCTGCTGGGGCGGACCCCCGGCATCGACTCGATCCTCCACCGTGTCTTCGCATCTTCCGGAACTGACCGGGCCGCGTTCGACCTCGAGGCGTCCTCGGTCGAGGAGCAACTTCTCGCCGGGAGCTCGGCCCTCGGTGTCTCATTCCAAATCCTCGACGCTTCGGTGTTGGGCAGCCACGGCGGGGCGTATGCCGCCAATGCTCCCGGTGGCCCGACGATTTTCCTCCGCTCCGACATCTTCTCGGCGCCACAGCCGGTCGTCCGCTCGATCGTGTTCGAAGAGCTTGGCCACCACCTCGACACGCTGCTCAATCACGGCATCGACGCCCGCGGTGACGAGGGGGAGTATTTCTCCATTCTCGTCCGCGGTGCGTCGCTCACCGCCGCCGAACAGTCCAGCCTGCTCGCCGAGGACGATCATGGCTTCATCACCATCGGCGGCCAGTCAGTCCCCGTTGAGTTCAACACGATCGACGGAGTCGCAAGGTCGGTCAGGTACGAAGAGGGACGCGACGCCATCCCTCTTCAGCCAAACCTCACGCTCAAGCGAAACTCCGGGCCCGGCAGCGTTTCCCCCGACACGATCACGAGCGTGGTACTGACAATCCCCTCGGCCACCGCAACCGACCGGATCCGCGTGGGGGATGCCAAAAGCGATGCTGCGGGTACGACCGCGTCGCTGCTTGCCGACGGTATCGCGATCACCGTCACGGCACTGCCGAAGACGACCTTCTGGCTGCAAACAGGCGCGGGGGCCGCGATCCGATTCACCGCCGCGTTCGCCTCTGCTTCCACCTCTGGGGGCGAGGTCACCTTCACCGCTCCGGGGACCACCGGAGCAGGTTCCTTCGCGGCCTTCCAGACCCTCATCCGCAGCGTCCATTTCGACAACACGTCCCCGTCCCCCACGACCGACGGACGCCTGTTCACCTGGCGCATCGCGAGCGTCGTCTCGTCTAGCGGCGTTTCTCTCCCCGTGCGCACCCTCGGTGGCACCGTCACCATCACCCCGGTCAACAATGCCCCCTCAATCGACGAGAGTGGAGCTCCCGCGGATCTGGTCGAGCAGGGGGACGGCGATCGTGGTGTGGCGACCACTGCCGTGACGCTGAAGAAGTCCGACGCCGACAGCACCGGGGTGCGGTACGACACGACCTGGCTGCAGGCCAACGGATGGGCCACGGCCGACGGTGGCTCGACCTATAGCGCCCGGGGCACCTACGGCACGGCGATCCTGACGGTCGCCACCGACACGGTGACCTACGAAATCGATGACACGCTGCCGGCCACCGATGACCTCAACGAGGGGCAGACGGCCGAGGACACGTTCACCGTCCAGGTGATCGACACGGGCGTGGCCAACCGTCGCGCCGCAGGCAGGCCCCAGACGGCGATGAAGACACTGGTCTTCCGGGTCATCGGCAAGGCCGACTTCCAAACGTTCAGCGACGCAGCCCCGTCGATCAGCTACACGGAGAAGGAATCGCCGGTTTTCCTCCAGCCGACAATCTCGCTCCACCGCAACACCGGCAGCGGCTCGAATGCTGCGGAGACGATCACGAGCGTTGCGCTGACTGTCCCTGCTGCCGTCATCACCGACCGCATCCGGGTGCAGGGTGCCAAGGGTGACGCGGTAGGGGCAACGGAGTCGAAGGTCGCATCGGGTGTGCTCGTCCCCTCGGTCGCGACAGCGGCGATCGATTTCTGGATGCCCAACGCCAACGGCGCCACCGACAAGTTCACCGTGGCGGTGACTCCTGCAGGAGTCTTCACCTTCACCACCGCTGCGATCGGCCAGTCCTCGTTCTCTGGGTTCCAGAATCTCCTCCGGAAATTGCAGTACGACTCCACGTCCTCTGCTCCCGACGCGGATCCCCGTCAGTTCACCTGGGTGCTCACAAGAACTGCCAGCGACAGCGGTGTGGCGTTGCCTTCCCGGAAGATTGATCAGTCGGTGTCGATCATCCCCGTCAACGACGCTCCCCGTGTCGAGGTCGGCCCTTCCTCAAACGATCTCGTCGAGGGCACTGCGTCCTCGGTAGGAACGGACTCTGCCACCGTACTGTTGACGAAGTCTGATGTCGACAGTCCTGCAGTTCACTACGACGAATCCTGGCTGATTTCCCAGGGCTGGATCCGCGTGGAAGGCGGGAGCCTCTACACCCACGCTGGCAACTATGGCACCGCATCGCTCGACGTCACCAACGACACGATCAGCTACCTCCTCGACAACTCGCTCCCTGCCACCGATGACCTGTCGACGGGCGAGACTTTCGACGATCCGTTCCGCATTCGTGTGATCGACGACCTCGGTGCCGCGACCGAAGCAAAGCTCGCATTCACGATTCGTGGGGCGACCGACGCGTTGATCAATCCGCCGACTACCCCGCCCACCGTCAAAGCCTCCGCCGCCTCAAATCCCATCGTCGAAGCGGGTGCCCTCGTCACCGGCGTCAACACCGCCACGGCAAGCTTCACGTTCTCGAACCCCGACAGCACCGTGTCGATAGACACCGCTTGGCTCGGAGCCAACGGCTGGCTCACCACCGACGCGGGCCTCACCTACACCGCAAACGGCACCTACGGCTTTGCCACGCTCGACATCGCCACCGCCACGATCGCCTATCTCCTCGACGACACGCTCCCCGCCACGAACGCCCTCGCCCAAGGCCAACTCGTCAGCGAGACCTTCACCGTCCAGGTCATCGACGCCACCGGCCTCACCGCCCAGGCTTCGGCAACCTTCGACATCAACGGCTCCGCCGATGGGACGGCAACGCCCCCCACCGTCGTCGCCGCACCAGCCTCAAACGCCCTCGTCGAAGCCGGCGCCCTCGCCCTCGGAGTCAACAACGCCACGGCATCCTTCACCCTCACAAGCGTCGACAGCACCGTGTCGATCGACACGCTCTGGCTTGCGGCCAACGGCTGGATCACCGCCGATGCCGGCCTCACCTACACCACGGCCGGCACCTACGGCGCCGCCACCCTCGACTCCGCCACCGCCACGATCACCTACTTCCTCGACGACGCCCTCCCCGCCACCAACGCCCTCGCCGAAGGCCAAGCCGTCTCCGAACTCCTCCCGAACCAGGTCATCGACGCCACCGGCCTGACCGCCCAAGCGACCGCCACCTTCGACATCACCGGCTCCGCCGATGCCCCCACTGTCGTGGCCAGCGCTGCCTCAAACGGCCTCATCG
>CALQRA010000084.1 GCA_943332855.1 Candidatus Kuenenia stuttgartensis | reverse complement strand
TCGTACGACATCCACCCCAGCACCGACAGGCACCCGAAGAACATCGACAGGGTGTTCTTCCGCTCCGCCACCCACGCCACCGACGCCACCGTCACCGGATGAATCCCCCACACCGCCGCCGCCAGCCACGCCCCGGGCACACCCAGCCGAACGAGGATCCGCCACACCAGCACCGTGTTCGCGGCGTGCCAGAAGATGTTCACGGCGTGGTAACCGGGGGCCCAGTCGCCCCACAGCCGGTACTCGATCCAGCAGGCGGTGAGGGTGACGGGGAAATAGTCGGGGGAGGTGTTGTGGAACCAGATCCCCCACAATCCCCTCGCCTCGGTGACGAGCGGATTGGCGGTGATGAGGATGTCGTCATCCCACAGCCACCCACCGCCGAAGGCAGGCAGGTAGGCAAGCAGCACAAGCACCACCAGCCCCGCCCCGCGCGCCGCCGCGGAGTCGAGGATCCCTCCGCGGCCGATCAGCCGTTGGGTCATGCGCCGACAATCTCCCGCAGCGCCCTGCCCCCGGAAGTTACCTGCAGCGGGCGATCGAACGGATCGCGGAACTCGTGATCGGGGGAAATGCCGAGGAGCTGGAAGATCGTGGCGGCAAGATCGGGGGGGCGGACGGGGCGGTCGGCCGGCATTCCGCCCCGCGCGTCACTGGCGCCGATCACCCCCCCGCCGGGCACGCCGGCGCCGGCCAGGGCCACCGAGAAGACGCTCCCCCAATGGTCGCGGCCACCAGCGGAATTGATCGTCGGCGTGCGGCCGAACTCCCCCATCACCACGACGAGCGTCTCGTCGAGGAGGCCGCGGGCCTCGAGATCATCCAGGAGCGCGCTGTAGGCGGTGTCGAACTGCGGGCAGAGGACGTTCTTGAGCCGGCCGGCGTTGTCTTGATGGGTGTCCCAGAGCGGATTTCCGGCGGCCGTGTCCCCCGGCTCGCGCGGCCAGTTGACCTGGACGAGCCTCACCCCGGCCTCGATCAGCCGTCGTCCGAGGAGCACGCTCTGGCCGAACTTTCCCCGGCCGTAACGATCGCGCGAAGCCGCCGGCTCGCGCTCGATCTCGAGGGCCTCGCGCGTCGCGCCGGCATGGAGGAGGTCGAAGGCTTCCTGCTGGAAGCGGTTCATCTCCGCGATCGCAGGGCTGCGGAGGCCGCGGTGAAGCATCCGATCGACTTGGCCGAGGAGCGCGTGGCGGTCGTCGAGGCGCAGCTCTGTTATCCCGGCCGCGGCCGTCAGCCCCTCGATCTCGATCCGCTCCTGCGACGGATCACAGCGAAGAATGTGCGGATGCCAAGCCGCCCCCATGAAGCCGCCATTTTGCCCCGGCCAGGGAATCGCCGGATTGTTGAAGATCGGCTCGGGGAGGATCACCGCATCGAGCGGCGACCGCTCCGAGGCCCGGAGTGCGCCGACGGCGCCGGCGAGGCTCGGCCAGTCCTGGGCGCTGGGGGGCACGCTCTCCGCCACGCTCGTCGGCTCATGGCCAGTAAGCATGAAGGCGCCGCTGGTGGAGTGGGAATGGATGCCAGTTGTCATCGAGCGGATGACGCACATCCGATGGGCGCGGGCGGCTGAAAGCGGGAGCAGCTCGCTGAACTGGAGGCCCGGGACGCTCGTCGCGATCGGGAGGAAGGGCCCGCGGATCTCGATCGGCGCCGCCGGCTTGGGGTCGAACGTCTCGTGCTGCGGCGGCCCGCCGGAGAGGAAGATGATCAGGCACGAGTTTGCCCGGGGTTGGCCCGATGCGGCGGCCCGAGCGCGCTTGAGGGTCGGCAGACCGAGGCCGAGCGCCCCCAGGCCCCCGGCGCGGATCAGTTCCCGCCGGGAGAGGAGCCGCCTCGTGATGTCTGGCCGAACAACCGCCATCCTGCCCCCGCCGGTTTGGGCGTACCTGAAAGACCGAACCCTATTCTATGCTCCATTGGGCGTCTCCCCAACGCGTGCCGCCCCGATTGAGGGCCCCTTGCGCTTGGTCGAGCCCAGTCGTGAGTCCTCCCATGCCAACCGATCAATCTCCGCCGCGTCCACCCATCACCGTCGGCGTCGTACGGTGGAAACACGCCGAATCGACCCACGCCATTCATGCCGTGATCGCCCGCGACGACGGCAGCCTCGTCGCCTGGCATGGCGATCCGCAGCGGCAGACGTTCCCCCGCTCGGCCGTGAAATCGATCCAGGCGCTCGCGCTGCTGGAGAGCGGTGCGGCGGACCGGTTCGGCTTCACGCCGGCCGAGCTCGCACTTGCCTGCAGCTCGCATGCCGGCACGCCGCTCCATGTGGAGACGGCCCGGAGCATGCTCGACAAGGCGGGGCTCGAGCCAGAGGCCCTCGAGTGCGGCGCCCACTGGCCCCTCGAGGAGGCAAGCGCCCGCGCCTTGGCGCGCTTGGGCGACCAGCCCTGCCAGCTCCACAACAACTGCTCCGGCAAGCATGCCGGCTTCCTCGCCGTGGCCCGCCACCTCGGGCTCGACCCCACCGGCTACGTCGCCCCCGATCATCCGGTGCAGAATCGCGTCACGGCGACGCTCGCCGAGGTGTGCGGCGTTCCCCTTTCGGCGGCCAACCGCGCCACCGACGGCTGCTCGATCCCGACCTACAAGATCCCTCTGGCGAGCCTGGCGACGGGATTCGCCCGAATCGGCACCGGCCGGAGCCTCTCCGCCGGCAGGCAAGCAGCGTTCGAAAGGCTGCGCCGGGCGGTGGCCGACAACCCGCTCTTGATCGCCGGCCCGGGGCGGTTTGACTCGCGTGTGACGGCGACCTGCGGCCCGCGGGTGTTTCTCAAGTCGGGGGCGGAGGGGGTGCTGTGCGCCGCGATCCCCGCCGCCGGCCTGGGAATCGCCCTCAAGGCAGAGGATGGGGCGCTGCGGGGAAGCGAGGTGGCGATGGCGGAATTGCTTTTGAAACTGCTTCCCGCCCCGACGCCCGAAGAGCGAGCCCTCCTCGACGAACTCCGCTTGCCGCACTTGAAAAACTGGGCGGGCACGAATGTCGGCCATCTGGGAGTGACCGTCGCCAGGATCCGCTGAAAGCCCTGCGAACCAGCGCTTAAGCCGTTGGCAGCTCACCACTTCCGCAGCAAGCGGCAACCGGGATGTCGAAGTCTCCCGATGGTGGCCTAGAATTGGGGGGAGCGGGTCGGCCTCGCGGCTCCCGCCCTCACCATGCGCCACATCAGTCTCACCATCCGCCGTGCCCGACACCTCCGGCAGGCGGTGTTTCCGTTGGCGGGGCTGCTAATCGCGTTCTCGACGACGTTTGTCACCGGGCCACAAACCGCAGCGGCCATCTCTCCGGAGCAGGAAAAGCTGTTCGAGGAGAAGGTTCGGCCGCTCCTGGTCGCCCGTTGCCAGGGCTGTCATGGGGCCCAGGTGGCCGAAGGGGGGCTGCGGCTCGACAACCTCCCGGCGGTGCTCAAGGGGGGCGATTCCGGAGCGATTCTCACCCCCGGCGACCCGACAGCCAGCAAGGTCTTGAAGGTGGTCCGCCGCGAGCTCGAACCGGCGATGCCCCCCGACGAACCGCTCCCGGCCGAGGAGGTGGCGATTCTCGAAGCCTGGATCGCGGCCGGCGTTCCCTGGAGTGGGCCTGGGACCGAGGGCCCTGCCGCAGGGAAAGACACGCTCCCGGCCGACATGGAGGCGCGGCTCGTCTGGGCACGGAATCGTCACTGGGCCTACCAGCCGTTCACCCGTCACCCTGCCCCCGAGCCCCCCGCCGGGCTCGACCCCGCCGGGAGCCGCGAGTGGGGCGGGCTCCTCGACCGCTTCATGACCGCGAAGATCGTCGCCGCGGGCCTCGAGCCGTCGCCACAGGCCGATCCGCGGGCCCTCGTCCGCCGGCTGTGGTTCGACCTCACCGGCCTTCCCCCGCCGGCCGACCGGGTCGATGCCTTCGCCGCGAATCCCTCGGAGGAGGCTTGGGGAGCGATCGTCGCAGAACTCCTCGCGGCGCCGGAGCACGCCGAACACTGGGCGCGGCACTGGCTCGATCTGGCCCGCTACGCCGACACGATGGGCTATGCCTTCGGCAACCAGGATCCCCGCTATCCCTTCGCCTGGACCTACCGCGACTGGGTCGTGGGGGCACTCGCCTCCGACATGCCCTACGACCGGTTCGTGACGCTCCAACTCGCGGCCGATTTGGTCGAGCCCTCGGCGGAGAAGGCCGACTTGGCCGCGCTCGGTTTCCTCACCGTCGGCCGCACCTTCCTCGGTAATCCCCACGACATCATCGACGATCGCATCGACCTGGTCACCCGCGGACTGCTGGGGCTGACCGTCGCCTGTGGCCGCTGCCACGATCACAAATACGAACCGGTCAGCACGGCGGACTATTACGGCCTCTACGGGATCTTCGCCTCGAGCCAAATACCGGCCGAACTGCCGATCATCGGGGCGGCCCCTCCCGGCCCGGAAGCCGATGCCTTCAATGCCAAGCTCGCCGAACTGAAGGCCGCCGTGCCGGCCCATGAAGACGCCGTCCGCCGGCGCGGAACGACCGCAGCCATCGCCCACACCGCCGACTATCTCCTCGAGACCGCCCGCCCCACGCCGCGCAAGGCCGACAACCGCCCCCCGCGCCTCGCCGACGCCTATGATCTCCTCCAGGGGCTCCTCGATCGCGTCTCGCGCGGGATCGGCAGCGCCGCGCCGACCGACCCGATTGTCGGGCCCTGGGTGCAGCTGAAGGGGAAGAGCGATGAGGAGATTGGCTCCGCCGTCGCGGCGCTCCTCGCCGGCTGGGGGGATCGCCCCGATGCGGCAATCGTCAATCCGTTGGTCGTGGCCGAGCTGCGGTCGCCGGCGCCGCCGACGCTCCGCGCCGTGGCCGAAGCCTACGCACGACTCTTCGCCCGGGTGGCCCCCGATTGGGCCGGCGGCCCGGCGGCCCAGCCCGATGATCCGCCCGAGCTCGCCGCCCTCCGCGCCGCCCTCGGCGCCGAAGGGACGGCGCTGGTCGTCCAGCCCGGCGAGGCGATGCAGCTGGCCTCGATCGAGGAGGGAAACGAACACCGGCGCCGGAAGATGGAGATCACCAGGCACGAAGCGGAATCCCCCGGTGGGCCGCCGCAGGCGATGGTGATGATCGACCGGGAACAACTCTCCGACAGCCATGTCCTCGTTCGCGGCAATCCCGGCCGCCCCGGTGAGCTCGTCGAAAGACGGCTCCCCAAGCTCATCGGCGGCACCCCTGCATCGCGGACGTCGAGCGGCCGCCTCGACCTCGCCCGTGGGATCGTCGATCCGACGAATCCGCTGACCGCCCGGATGATCGTCAACTGGGTCTGGGCGCACCACTTCGGCCGTGGGATCGTCGATCCGGTCGGTGACCTGGGTCTGCGCGGCGAGCCGCCGAGCCATCCGGAGCTCCTCGACGATCTCGCCCGGCGCTTCGTCGAGGAAGGAAAGTGGAGCCTCCGCTGGCTCCACCGCGAGATCGTCACCAGCCGCACGTGGCGGCGGTCGGCGGTCGCCACGGCCGATCAGCTGGCCGCCGATTCCGACAACCGGCTCCTCGCCCGTGCCAACCGGCGCCGGCTCGACTGGGAAGCGTGGCGGGATGGCCTGATGTCGGCGGCAGGGGTCCTCGACACGCACACCCGTGGCGGCCGTGGGGTCAACCCGCTCGCCCAAGATGCCATGCACCGCCGCACCCTCTACACGCGGCTCGACCGCCAGGACGTGCCGGGCATCCTGCGGATTTTCGACGTTGCCAACCCCGATGCCGCGACCCACGAACGGAGCCGGACGAGCGTCCCCCAGCAGTCGCTCGCAGCCCTCAACGCGCCGCTGGTGATTGATGCCGCCCGGCAGGTCGCCGCGCGGTCGCTGCGCGAAGCGGCGGGCGGGGATGACGCCCGGATCGAGCGGCTGTGGCGGGCCTGTCTGTCACGCTCGCCCGATGCCGACGAGCTCGCGGCCGCGAAGGGATTCCTCGCCATCGCCGGTGCCACGAACCCCGATTTCGGTCCCTGGGAGCAACTCGCCCAGGCGCTCCTCGCCTCGGCCGAATTCCAATTCACTGACTGATGGCCCCTCGCCGGGCCCCACGCTCCTCGGCTGCGCCACCATGAATCTCCCGCGCCCCTGCCATGTTGCCACGGTCACCCGTCGGGACGCCCTCCTCCGCACCGGGCTGGGGCTCGGCTGGCTCGGGGCTGCGAGCCTCTTGGAGACCGAGGCCGCCGCCGCAAACGCCGCCGTCGCCCCGGCGCCGGAGCGGATCCACCGCTCGCTCGCGCCGCGGCCGCCGCACTTCCCCGCGCGGGCCAGGGCCGTCATCCATCTCTTCGCCAACGGAGGGCCGAGCCACCTCGACACCTTCGATCGCAAAATCGCGCTGGAGAAGTATGCCGGTCAGGAGGTCCCAGGCACCCTTCCCACCGAACGTCGCACCGGTGCGGCGCTCCCCTCGCCGTTCGCCTTCCGTCGCTA
The DNA here is from genome assembly GCA_943332855.1 of Candidatus Kuenenia stuttgartensis. Taxonomy (GTDB): domain Bacteria; phylum Planctomycetota; class Planctomycetia; order Pirellulales; family UBA1268; genus QWOP01. Next base: position 11,608 of record CALQRA010000084.1, on the reverse strand, counting down.
CGGCGAGAGCGGGCTGGAGATCAGCGATCTGTTTCCATCGGTGGCCCGGCATGCCGACCGGCTCCTCGTCGTTCGCTCGATGCACGCCGATGTCCCCAATCACGAGCCGTCGCTGATGCTCATGAATTGCGGCGATAGCCGGCTCGTCCGCCCCGCCGTCGGGGCGTGGGTGACCTACGGCCTGGGGACGGAAAATCAGAATCTCCCCGGCTTCGTGGCGATGTGCCCGGGTGGGTATCCGATCAAGAGCACGGAGAACTGGCGCAACGCCTTTCTCCCCGGCGCGTATCAGGGAACCTACGTCGACACCGCCAAGCGGAAGGTGGAGGACCTCGTCGAGAATGTCCGCCACCCATTCCTCGACCGCGATGCCCAGCGCCGCCAGTTCGATCTGACGACGGCGCTCGACCGCAGGCACTTGGCCGCCCGCGACCACGACCCACAGCTCGAGGCCAGGCTGGCCTCGATGGAGCTGGCCTGGCGCATGCAGGCAGAGGCGGGGGAGGCCTTCGACGTCACCCGCGAGCCACAGCATGTCCGCGACCGCTACGGCGACGACACCCAAGGGCGGCAGATGCTCATCGCCCGCAGGCTCGTCGAGCGCGGCGTGCGCTACGTCCAGGTGTGGCACGGCGAGGGGCAGCCGTGGGACAGCCACGACGCGATCGGCAGAAATCACGCGAGGTTGGCAAAGGAGTGCGATCAGGCGATCGGCGCGCTCCTCGACGACCTCGTCGCCTTGGGTCTCCTCGAGAGCACGCTCGTGCTCTGGGGGGGCGAGTTCGGGCGAACGCCGACGGTGGAACTGCCCCAGCCGGGCACCGACATCAAGGAGATCTCGGGGCGCGATCACAACCATCATGGTTTCTCGGTGTGGATGGCCGGCGGTGGCGTGAAGGGGGGAACGGCCTACGGCGCCACCGACGAGCTCGGCTTCAAGGCGGTCGACAAGCCGGTTCATGTCCACGATCTCCAGGCCACGCTCCTCCATTGCCTCGGCCTCGATCACACCCGGTTGACGTTCCGCCACAGCGGCCGCGACTTCCGCCTCACCGACATCCATGGCCGGGTCATCGAGGACTGGCTGGCGTGAGACCAAAGCGGCCCCCGAACCCGCCGCATGGTCGGCCGTCGCGGTGGCGGCCATGGTGGTTCGCTGCCATGGCGGTGGCCGCTATCGGCACGGCGGCGGTGGAGCGCTGCCGGATCACCGACACCGTCGCGCCCCCCACCTGGACGGTGCGCACCGTTCACGATGGCGACACGGTCACCTGCGTCGATCCCCAGGGATCAATACACAAGATCCGTCTCCTCGGCATCGACGCCCCGGAGGCGGCCCAGGCATGGGGCAGGGAATCGTCCCAGGCGCTGTCGCGGAAGGTGGCCAGAAGCCGGGTCGCCGTCGTCTCGCGCGGCTACGACCAGCACGGCCGCCTCCTCGGCACGCTGTGGATCGACGATCGCGACATCAACCGCGAGATGGTGGCCGAAGGGCACGCCTGGGTGTTCGAGCGGATCGCCCCCGATCCTGACCTTGTCGAGGCCGAGTCGGCCGCCCGGCGGGGGCGCCGTGGCCTGTGGGCCGAAGGCCATCCCGAAGAGCCCTCCCACTGGCGGGCGGCCCACCCGTGGCAGCCATGATTGCGCCGCCTGCCGCCCGATCGGGTGTTCCGCGACCATCCCGGAAGGCAGGGGCGATGCCGCCCCACTTCCGCGCCACGCTCGATTGGTTTAGGTTTCGAGCATGAGCAGCCGTTGCGAGGTCGTTGTCACCGGGGTGGGTGTGGTCAGTCCGATCGGGATCGGCGGTGACGACTTCTGGACATCGCTCCTCGCCGGCCGGTCGGGGATCCGGCCGATCACCCGCTTCGACTCCAGCAGCCTCCCGGTCGCGTTCGGCGGCGAGATCGCCGACTTCGACCCGAAGCTGTGGGTGCGGCCGAGGAAGAGCCTCAAGGTGATGAGCCGCGAGATCCAGTTCGGGTTTGCCGCCGCCGATCTGGCGATGGGCGACGCCGGGATCACGGCCGGAGCACTCGCCCCGGAACGGTTCGGCGTCGTCGTCGGGGGCGACATGATCTACGCCGATCTGGAGGATCTGGAGCGGACCTACCGACGGGCGCTGGCGGGGGGAGCGTTCGATTTCTCCGTCTGGTCGGAGGCAATCCACGACGATCTCCATCCGCTCTGGCTCCTCAAGCATCTCCCCAACATGACCGCCTCGCACATCGCCATCGCTCACGATGCCCGCGGCCCGAATAACACGATCGTTCTCGGCGACGTCTCCGGGTTGCTCGCGATCGGCGAGGCGGCAAGTGTCATCCGCCGTGGCTGGGCCGACGTGATGCTCGCCGGGGGGACGGGTTGTCGGCTCCATCCGATGGCGCTGGTGGCCCGTGGCGATGCCCTCCTCTCCCGGCGCCGCGACGACTGCACCCGGGCCAGCCGTCCTTTCGACCTCGAGCGCGACGGGCTCGTCAACGGCGAGGGGGCGGCGATGTTCGTCCTCGAGTCGCGCGACCACGCCCACCGTCGCGGGGCGAGGATCCGCGGCCGTCTCCTCTCGGTCGCATCACGCTGCGAGTCGGCAGCGAGAGGCAGGGCGCTGACCGGATCGGCGCTGCGCCTGGCCATCCGGACGGCGATCGACCGGGCCGGCATCGGGCCCGGCGACATCGGCCACGTCAACGCCCACGGCGCCTCGACGAGGGACATGGACCGGGTCGAGGCAACCGCCATCGCCGCCGAACTCGGGGCCGTCCCGGTGACCGCCCCGAAGAGCGTCTTCGGCCATCTCGGGGCCGGCGGCAGCGCCGTGGAACTGGCCGCGAGCATCCTCGGCTTGGAAGCGGGGCTCGTCCCGGCGACACTCAACTACGAGTCGCCCGACCCCGACTGCCCCGTCGCCGTCGTCCATGGCGAGCCGCTCGCCGATCGCCCCGGCACGGTGGTCGCCGTCAACCTCTGCTCGACCGGGCAGGCGGCGGCGGTGGTGGTCGCCGCGGAGTGAGCCGCGGCAGGCCCTCGGCTCACCAGGTCTGGTTGTAGCCGAACGAAAAGCCCATCATGAACGACTGCCCGCCCGGATCGATCTGGTTGTAACGTGTCTTGTTGACGCTGAATTGCCGCGTCGCCGTAGCCACGCCCGCCACCCAAAGGATGTCGTAGCCGACCTGGATCGACGAGTTGGGGGTCATGTTCCAGCCCGCCAGGCACGTTAGGTCGCCGAGGAAGCCCGGGCCAACCTGCTGCGCGGCCATCTTCCACACCTCGGTCCCCTCTGGGAAGGGCTGACGCGTGTTGGCAGGCACCGTGGGATAGAGTGCGGGCAGAGGGGGAATGGGCGTTCCCTGCGCCGGCACCGCATTGGGCTGCTGGTAGCCATTGTTGCGGGCGTTCATCTGCTGCTGGGTGCCGGCGAAGGAGATCGCCGGCGCAGCGCGGCCGCGCAGCCCCCAATAGAAGAACTCGTTCCGACTGATCAGCTCGCCACCGAGATTCAGCCCCAACAGCCAGTTTTGCGTCTGGATCAGATAGTCGCCGCTGAACTTGTCGAGGGGCGTTGAGTAGGCACGACTGCTGAAGGAGAAGGTCTCGTTGTAATTCGCCAGCCGCGCGCCGACGATGATCGCCGGCAGCCAGCCGCGTTCGGCGTGCCGCGCCCATTCGCCGTTGGGGACCATCGTCATCTTGTCGCGGCCCAAGCGGCGGAGGAGCTTGAAGTTGGCCTCGATGCTGTTGAAGTTCGAGGAGCTCGTCGACAGGTACTGCTGGGCTCCGGTGAAGCCCGGCGTCGCGTCGGAGAGGGGGGTGACGAGGTAGGTTTGCGACTGCGGGGAGATGACGGCATTCCAGCCATCGTTCTGATAGAAGGAAAAGCCGCCGTAGTACGTGACCTCCACCGACCGGTCGCGATCGAGGTAGTCGCGGCCGAGGAATTCGCCGACGGTGATCCGCGCCCCGGGGGAGACGTTGTAGGGGAGCGAGTCGGTCGTGAAAGTTCCCTGCTTCGACTTGAGGATCAGATATCGATCGATACCGTTGAGAGTCAGCAGTTGGGAATCGAAGCCGATGACTTTGCGGTAGTTGCGGCCACGATTGAGGAACACGAGCTCGGCGGAGCCGTAGTACTGCCCGGTGCCGAACCAGCCCCCCGAGCTCACCTCCTCCGGCATCTCGTCGACGAGGAGCCCGTCCATCAGCGATGGCTCAGGGCTGTCGATCGTCTCGGGAAATCCCTCCGGGAGCGGCTCGCCGACAACGCTCCGCAGCGCCCCGTCGAGCGGGTCGCGGCCGGGGGTGCCCTCGACAGCGGCATCGAACAGGTCGATCGCCGCGTCGGGCTCCGGAGCGCGGAGCGGCTCGGTCCCGAGCAGCAGACCCCCTTCGTCCGCCGGAGCGATCGCGGCCCCGGAAGGAGGCGCGGCCACCACACGGCCGACAACCAAACTCGAAACCGCCACGAGAGCGATGCCGAGGAAGCGGGGGACGAAACGAGGCAGAAAGTTGATCACCACTGACCCCTTGACCGAGGGTGACGGGCCGGACAGTCGTCCCTATCGGAATCATTGATCGTCACGGGAAGACTCCGCTCCACACTAAAATGCCCCGGAACTGCTACGATCATCCCCCTCTTCCCATCCCCCCCCCGTCCACCCAAGTCACTTCTTCCCAAAGGCGTGTTCGCATGGCCACCGGACTCGCCTCGCTTGTCGCCACGGGCACGCGCCTGTGGCTCGATTCGGTCGATCCCGACCTCGTCCGGCAAGCGCGGGCCGCCGGCGCGACCGGAGCCACAAGCAATCCGGCGATCATCGCCGACCTCGTGAAGAGTGGCCGGTTCAATGACCGGATCGCCGCGCTGACCGCCACGGGGAGCGACGATGAAGGGGTTGCCTGGGCGCTGGCGGACGAATTGGTCGCCGGGGCCGAGGGGGAATACCTGGGGGTATGGGAGGCTTCGGGCGGGGATGACGGGTGGGTGAGCTTCGAGCTCGACCCGCTCATCGAGGATCACGCCCTGCCGATGACGCACGACGAGCGTGTCGCCCGGTATGTCGAGCTCGGGTTGGCGTGGTCCGGCGGCCACCGCAACCGGATGATCAAGGTGCCGGCGACGGCGGCGGGGATCGCCGCGCTCGAGCCACTCGCTGCGGCGGGCGTGCCCCTCAATGTCACGCTCCTGTTCACGCAGGCCCAAGTCGAGCAGGCCCGCGCGGCCGTCTGGCGCGGTGCCAGTCGGCTGCCGTCGCTCGCTGCCTTCAAGAGCGTCTACAGCGTGTTTGTGTCTCGGGTCGACGTGTGGGCCGCGAAACAGGCGCCAGACCTGTCGGCGGCGGCCCGGGGCCAGACGGCGATCGTCAATGCCAAGCGGATCTGGAACGCCAACCGGCTCTTCTGGGAACGGCATCCGACCCCGCTGGCCCAGTCGATCGTGTTTGCGAGTACCGGCGTGAAGGAGGCCGGGGTCGATCCCTGCTTCTATGTTGCCGCCCTCGCCGGCGCCGACATCCAGACCAACCCTCCGGCGACCAACCGGGCCGCTGACGAATCGGGGAGGGAGTTCACTCGCCAGGTCGATCATCTCCCCTCTGCGGAAGTCCTCGCCGAGCTCGACGCACGGATCGATATTGCCAGGATGGGCACGGAGCTGATGTCGGAGGGAATCGCGAAGTTCGTTGCCCCGCAGCACGACTTGCTCGCCCTCGTGCGGGCGAAGCGGACGGCATGATGCCCGGCCGGTGCGACCGCGACAGTCGTTCCCACCACACTTCCCGCCGCGGCACTGGAGCGGACAGGCCCGGCGATACGATCCTCCGGTGATGGACGGGGTGCTCAGCACCCGTCACGGAGGCTTGTCATGGTTCCCAAACGATCCCATCTCCTGCTCGCCGGGCTGCTCCTATTCCTCGTCGGGGTGCAGTTCCGGATGGTGGAGTCGTTCACCTTGAGCGAGAAGTCGAGCAAGCTCCTCGTGGCGCAGCTCGGCGACAAGGGCTTCCCCCAGCAACAGTCGCTGTTCGGCGGCGGAACCCCGGCGGGGCGACGAACGGTCGACCCGCCGGCTTGGCTTGGCCTGGCGCTGATGTCGGTCGGCTCCGTGATCACCCTCAAGAGCCTGTCGATGAAGGACTGATTTCCCTGTCAGCCGAGCACGTCGCGGATGATGTGTCCGTGGACATCCGTCAGTCGCATGTCGCGACCGCTGAAGCGGTACGTCAGCCGCGTGTGATCGATGCCCATCAGATGGAGCATCGTCGCGTGCAGGTCGTGGGTCTGGAATTTCTTCTCCACGACCCGGTAGCCGTAGTCGTCGGTCGCCCCGACCGTCACGCCCCCCTTCACGCCCCCTCCGGCCATCCACATCGAGTAGGCCTGGGGATTGTGGTCGCGCCCGTCGCCCCCCTGGGCAAAGGGCGTGCGACCGAATTCACCGCTCCAGACGACGAGCGTCGAATCGAGCATGCCGCGCTGCCGGAGGTCGCGGATCAGCGCCGCGATCGGCTGGTCGACCGCACGGGCATTGGCGGCATGCCCCTCCCGCAGATTGCCATGCTGATCCCAGCGGTCGGTGCCGACCGAGGTGCAGGTCAATTCGACGAACCTCACCCCCCGCTCCACCATCCGCCGTGCGAGGAGACACTCGTTGGCAAAGATCCGTGTCGGCTCGTTCTCGGAATCGCACCCGTAGTCGTGCTTGATCGACTCGGTCTCCCCCGAGAGATCGAGAAGATCGGGGACTGACGTCTGCATCCGGTAGGCAAGCTCCTGATTGGCGATCGCGCTTTCGAGCGCGTCAGGCGCCTCCCCCTCGCCGCTGAGCCGAGCCGCGAAGGAACGATCGAGCCCGCGGGCGAAAGCGAGTTTGGCGATCTGGCCATCCCTCGAACCGTCCCGGCGGCCGACATTCGACAGCCCCGTGGCGGTCGGCTTGAACACCGATCCCTGAAACGTTGCGGGCAGGAAGCCGTTGGTGAAGTTGTCGAGCCCGCCCGGCGGGATCAGGCCACCGTTGACGACGATGTAGCCGGGGAGATCGTCGTTCTCACTCCCCAGGCCGTAGGTTGTCCACGCCCCCATGCTCGGCCTTCCCTGGAGCCCGCTGCCGGTGTGGAGGAAGTAGTTGGCGTTGGTGTGCTCGGGAAACTCGCTGGTCATCGAGCGGATCACCGCCAGCTCGTCGGCGACCGAGCCGATGTGCGGGAAGAGATCGCTGACCGGCAGGCCGCACGCCCCGTACGGCTTGAACTTCCACGGGCTGGGGAGAATCGTGCCGACGTTGTTGAACTGCGTCTGGTCGACCTTGAACAGATCGCGCGGGTTCTTCCCGGCATCCTGCTCGAGCCGCGGCTTCGGGTCGAAGCTGTCGACCTGAGACACGCCGCCGTCCATGTAGAGAAAGATGACGTTCTTCGCCGTTGCGGGGTGGTGGTTCACCGGCGCCACAGAATCGGCCCGGGCCGCTTCGGCATGGAGGAGGGCCGCCGCCGCCATCCCTCCGAATCCGCACGACGCCTGGGCGAGAAGAGCGCGGCGCGAGAGCGCTGGAGAGCGGTAGCGCCGGCAGTGGTGACCGGGGCCGATGCGGGGAGGATTGCGGCTCATGGGATGAAGATGAACTCCTTGGCGTTGACAAGCGCGTGGGCGAGATCGGCCCACGCTGCGGGAAGCCGCTGATCAGCGGCGAAATCCCCCCCATGGAGCGCCGTCTGGGCGACGAGGAATCCCCGCGCCGCGGCCACCTCGTCGGGCGACGGCGCGCGGGCGAAGGCCTCGCGGTACATCCTCACGATCGCTTCGTCGACGCTCGTGGCGGAATCGGCCAGGATCCGCGCGGCCCACCGCCCCGACTGCTCGACGACGAACGGATCATTCATGAGGGTCAGCGCCTGCGCCGGCACGTTGGTGACATTCCGACGCCCCATCGCCTGGAACGGCACCGGCATGTCGAAGGCCAGGGGGATCGCCGGGAGGAAGTTGCGCCGGATCCTCGTGTAGATGCTGCGGCGGCCATCGCCATCCAGCGGCCCCGACCCCGGCTTGCCGCGCCCTTCGTGGAAGTCCGACAGCGCCACTTCCACCGGCGGGCCACCGACCTTCGGATCGAGCCGGCCCGACACGGCGAGGATCTTGTCACGGACCGCCTCCCCTTCGAGCCTCCGGAGCGGGAAGTGGTGGAGGAGGCGGTTCGTGGGATCACGTTCCACCGCCCGCGGATCGGCCACCGATTGCATCCGCCAGGTGCTGCTGGTGACGATCTCCCTCACCAACCGCTTCATGCTCCATCCTTCCTCCCGGAAACGGACCGCGAGGGTATCGAGGAGGGCGCGAGCGCCGGCATCGGCAAACGGCTCGCCGAGCTTGCCGAAATTGTCGGGCGTGGGGACGAGACCGCGTCCGAAGAGGTGATGCCAGAACCGATTCACCGCCACTCGGGCCGTGAGCGGATTTGCCGGATCGAGGACCCGACTGGCTAGCTCCCGGCGCCCTGACGACGATGCCGGCCAGACGGGCTGTTCACCGCCGTCGACCGCCTCGAGGAATCGTCGCGGCACGATTGCCGCGGGACGGGCGGCCGACCCCTTGGCGAGGACGGGATGATCGACGCCGTTGCCATCGAGGATCGCCGGGGCGATGGCCGAGGCGAGTTTGGCCGTCGCCGTGATCGTGGCACGGGCCCCCTCCAGTTCCCGGGCCTGGGAGAGAAGCGTCGTGGCCGGCCCCCCCTTCCAATCGATCGCCGGATCGGCGAGCAATCGCTCGAGGACCGCGGACAGCTCCAAGGCACGGGGGCCGGTGGAGAGCGTCCCATCACGCGCAGCGGCGAGGGCCGCGGTGACGAGCTCGCTCACCACCGATTCGAGCGCGGCGGCGTCGCCCCCGTCGGCCGGCAGACGCCGCGCCACGGCGACAAGGAACGGATCGGCACGCTTCGGCTCGGTCGGCGAGGCGACGACTTCGGCCACATCGGCCCCCCCGGCGATCGGCACGTACTCGACATGGACGAGGTGCCCCCGCCGCCAGTCGAGGTCGCTCCCCAGATCCTGCCGCACCCACTTCCACTCCCCCTGGGTGTCGACCGTCTGGAGGGTGGAGCCGTAGAGCGGCCCGACCAGGAGGACGTGGCTGTCGACGCAGGTGAAGATCTGGAGATGCCCACGGACCCGGTGCCAGACGGTGCCCCCCTCGATCCGCACCTTCGGGGTCCGGAGGACACGCCCGGCCCGATCAACGCCGCCGAGAGCCCCGGCTTCCCGCTCCCCGTTCGACTGCAGCCCGGCCCACAGGCTGTCGAAGTGGGCGGAGGAGGTCGGCTCGAGGCGGAGTCGGTCCGGTTGCCCCTCCGCGCCGGCCTCCACCCGCGCCTGCCCGGCCGGCCGGGGCCGCAGCCCCCAAGCAAAGCCGTCGCCGATCAGTGGCGTCGCCCCCTCCGCCCGGGAGTAGTCGGCGATCACGATCTCGCCGCCGGCCTCTTCTCCCTCGTGCTTCAGGCCGAGGAGCGCCTCGCGGGGAGGGAGCGCCGCGGCCACACTCGCGGCGCGAGCGGCGGGGTCGGTGACCGTCTCCCCGGCGAGCACGACCGCAGCCGCGCGGCCGAGCCGGAGCCGCGCCTCGGTATCGTGGGTGTCGAGGCGTCTGGCGACTTCGCGGTTGGCGGCCATCGATTCAAACGGCACCTGCCGGTAGCTGCTCGAGGCGAGCATGCCGGCGATGGCGTAGTAATCCTCATTGGAGATGGCGTCGAACTTGTGGTCGTGGCAGCGGGCGCATCCCAGCGCCATGCCGAGGAACGCCTTCCCGAAGGTATCGACCCGGTTGTCGGTGCGGTCGGCCGCATCCTGGGCAATGTCGACCGGCGAATGGATCTCCTCGCCGAGATACCAGAAACCGGTGCCGATCACCGACAGGTCGGCACCGGCGGCGTTCAGCCGGGGGGAGTCGAGAAGGTCCCCCGCGATCTGCTCGCGGACGAACTGGTCGTAGGGGAGATCAGCGTTGAGGCTGTCGATCACCCAATCGCGGTACCGCCAAGCGTTGGGGATGGGGAAGTCGAACTCGTGGCCCCGGGTCTCGCCGTAGCGAACGACATCGAGCCAGTGGCGGGCAAACCGCTCGCCGAAGTGGGGGGATGCGAGGAGTCCGTCGACAAACTTCTCGAACGCGAGCGGATCGGGATCGGCAACAACGCGGACGACCTCGGCCGGGTCGGCCGGAAGGCCGGTGATCAGCTCGGCGGCCCGGCGGACAAGTTGCGCCCGCGAAGCCTCCGGCGCCGGGGCGAGCCCGGCGGCCTCCAGCCTCGCCAGCACGAAGCGGTCGATGTCGCTGCGGCACCAGCCGACGGCCGCGACCGGGGGAACCGGCACGCTCTGCGGCGGCTGCCAGCACCAGTGATCGGCCTTGCGGGCGGCGATGTCGAAGCCCGTCGCACCGGCCTCCACCGCGCCCTCGACGGGCCAGGGGAGGCCGCGGCGAACCCATTCCTCGAGCGTGGCGATTGCCTCGGGGGGCAGCCGGCCATCTGGCGGCATCTGAAGCTTGCCGTCATAGCGGACGACCTCGACGAGCAGACTCTGCTCCGGCTTCCCAGGCGTGGCCAGCCCCTCGTGGCCGAGGGTCTCGGAACGGGTGTCAAAGGAGAGATTCCCCTCCGGTTCGCCGGCCGCGCGGGAGTGGCAGGCCGAGCAATGCTCGAGGAGCAGCGGCCGGACCCGCGATTCGAAGAACTCGGCATCCGCGGCCGAAGGTGCCGCGGACAGCTCGGCGGCGGCCCCTGTCAGGCCGACGACGGCCGCTGCCATCGCCCCCCAGAGCGCCACCCAGACCGCCACGACGATCCCCCGGCGACCGCCGACCTTGAAACATGCCACGTCGATGTCCTCCGAGGGCCACGGGTGCCGGGGCTCGATGCCCCGCTTGCCCCCGGTCGGTCGCCACGCCGTGGGCGGGCAAACCACCCTCCATTTTACCTCCCCGCAGCCCAATCGGTACCGCAAAAACCAGCCTCAATTCCCGCGGCATTTCACCGCAGCGGCGGGCCGGCGAGATCCTCGCCATCGATCGAGAGGACCTGGAAGTGGTGGACGGCCGGCACGTCGGCCTTCCACGCCCACACCACCTTCCGCGCCGGCGAAACCTCGACGAGGCGTTCGCCATGTTTGCCGACATGGTAGCTGGCGATCATCGTGTTGCCGTTGGGAAGCCGCTGGATCCCACAGGCGTCGGCGATGGCACCGTCGACGGCGCTTGTGTCAATCTGCCAGCGGATCTTCCCCTCCTTGTCGAACTCGACGACCCGGTTGCCGTTGGTGAGGCCGGCGAGGATGCCGCCGTCGGCGAGCGTGATCGCGGTGAACGGCCAGGTGTTGAGCTCCGGGGCGGCGGGATCGCGTGTGCCGATCCGCCCGAGCTCTTTGCCGGTGGCGTCGTAGCGGATGATCGCGAAGTCGAAGAGGTGGGGGCAGAGGTAGGTGCCGTCGGCCTGCTTGCGGCTCATCCGGGTCTGCATGTGACCGTTGGCCTTCTGGCAGGCAAGCGGGAACTCGACCTTCACCGTGCCGTCGGCGGCGATCTCGAGGAGCCGCGGATTCGGCCCCGCCTCAGTGAG
>CALQRA010000083.1 GCA_943332855.1 Candidatus Kuenenia stuttgartensis | reverse complement strand
GCGGACGTGCGCCGTGATGACCAGGGCCTGCTCCTCGACGAACAGCGACTGCCGAAACGGGTGCGGGTCAAAAAGACCCCGACGGCCTCATGAAACGCACGATCGAAGTGCATCTCGGCGACGCCGAGCGGAATGTCGGCACGCTGCATTACGATGCGGTCGGTTCCCGTGAGCGTTCTGCATTTGCCTACCATGCCTCGTGGCTGAACGCTGCGGACGGTTTCTCGCTGGAGCCAGACCTGCCGCTGGTCTCCGGCCCGCAGTTCCGGGGCCGGACGAGTGCGGGTTCGGTTTTTCATGCCGTCATCGCCGATACAGAACCCGATGGCTGGGCGAAGCGGGTGATCCTGCGGGATCACGCGAAGCAGCGGCAGAAGCTGCGGCGGACCGGCCAGTCGTCCTCCGCGTCCCCTCTCAATGCCATTGATTTCCTTCTGGCGGTCGATGACTTCAGTCGTGTCGGAAGTCTGCGATTCAAGGACGAGCAGGGAAGGTTCTGCCGCGCGGTCGAACGTGGTCGCCGCGCGGCCCCGCCGCTGGTGGAACTTGGTCAGTTATTGCACGCGACCCGCGCGGTCGAGATGGAAAACGAAACCGCCGCGGACCTGGAATATCTGCGCGGCCGTGGCACTTCCCTGGGGGGACTACGCCCGAAATGCTCCGTGATCGACGACGACGGGCATCTCGCGATCGGCAAGTTTCCGAGCGTCAGTGACGAGCGTGCCGTCACGAAGGGAGAGGTGCTCGCCTTGCGGCTGGCTCGTGCTGCCGGGATCGACGCGGCAGCCGCACGGCTGATCGACAGCGCTGGACTGCCAGTGGCCCTCATCCGCCGCTTCGATCGAACGGGCACCCACAAACGCATCCTCTACGCGTCGGCGGCGACACTGGTTGGAGCCGATCCCGATGACGGCCGCGAGCACTTCTACACGGAGATCGTCGATGCTCTGCGGGGGCATGGAGCGGATCCCCGCGCAGACTGCGAACAGTTGTGGCGGAGGCTCGTGTTTTCAATTCTGATCACCAACGTGGACGATCACCTTCGCAATCACGGCTTCCTCCACGCGGATCGCGGCCTCTGGCGGCTCGCCCCAGCATTCGACATCAACCCGTTTCCGGACCGTGTGCGTGAACTGAAGACGTGGCCTTCCGAGGAGACCGGCCCCGAGGCGACGATCGACGCGAGCATGGCGGTCAGCGCCTATTTCGGAATCACACCCGGTCGCGCGCAGGCGATTCTCGGCGAGGTCGAAGCCGCGGTGGGAAGATGGCGGGCCGAAGGACGATTCCTCGGCATGACACCGCGGGAACTCGATTCCTATGCCGACGCCTTCGAGCATCCGCAGCGTGAAGCGGCGCGGCGGGCGCTGTAATGTGGTCTCTTTGTGGTGGCTCGTACCTGGCGCTCTTTCGCCGTTGAGCAAGACTCTCGAAGATGCCCGGAGAAGCGTCTTTGATGCCCTCTCCAACTCACTCGCACCTGTGAGTTTCTCGGAGCTTTGTGTCTACCGAACCGCCGGCCGCTCATCCGTGGACCGTGCACCGCCGCGGCTCAAGCGCCACACCAGCGGCGTGTCGAGATCGATGTCGGGTGACGAATACTTCGGAGGGCCGTAGGTCAGTCGAAACGGTCCGCCATTGAGTCGCAGATAGACCGACAAGTCACTTGCCGTGCCGCTGTAGGAGGTGATGGCGGACTCACGCGACCACTCGAAGCAGAGGACGAATGCAATCCTGCCAGCGGTGTCGGCTTCCGCAACATCGTGCACGAGCGTCTCGATCGGCGACACGGTCTCCGAGAGGAAGCACTCGAACGCCGCCGCGACCAGGCCGCCGGAATGCTTGTCGGCAGCGGCGATGGAAACCTGTAACAATCGCTCCCACGCAAACGCCGCTTTCGCTGCCGACAACCCCGACGCGATCTCGTCATCCCCATCGCCAGAGCCGATCACGAACAGGCCGACGTGCTGGATGACCCTACGAATCGCCTCTTCGTCCGTCGCATTCCCGAGGGCTATCGCCACCGCGTCCATCGTATCGCCTGCCTTTCATCGGCTTTTGGGAACTGCCTCCGCGGAGCCTCCAGGTCGCTCGCCCGGCTAAACCGGGATTGCCGTTTGAGCGGGGGAAACGAGCGACGCTGCGGGTACCCCCCAGACATCGAGAATGCCCATCGCCACTTCTTCGGACGGGACATAGAGACTCTGAAGCCCGACCAATGCCTCCATCGAGACATCGATGTGGTTGTCGATAAGGGTGGCTGCGCAGGTACGAAAACCGCTTGCCAAAGTTGGCCATGCGACTGGTGTCGCACCTGAAAATCGTCACGAACTCGCGAAACCCGTCAACGCCGCATTTAACTTCGATCGCTGCCTGCCCCACCTCCGCGAGAATGCTCCGCAACCCTGCGGGAAAGTCCTGGGCCATACCCAACGTGCTCCTCGGGAACATCCACCTCGATCCCATCGCCAAGGACAGGAAGCCTGCCGATAGGCGAATCGCTGACACCGGGGTCTTCACGAATCTTCAAAGAGGACGAGAAACTCACTCTGCAGGTCGCCGCTCACGACATCGCGGCCGCAGGTCATGACCACCTCTCCCTCCTGGCCATCGAGGACCGACACGCCGTCAACGATCGCGAGGACACTCGACACCGAATCGATGACGGCATTGCGAACGAAGGCCATGAAGGCGGCTTGGTCCTCGGCGGACAGGGACCGAAACAGCCTCATGCCGTCGATCCACACCGGCTCGGTCGCGGCCCCGTTCGTCGCAAGCAGCGAAGCGTAGAGGCCGACGTTGTCGTCGACCACCCGTTGCTTGAGTCCGCGAGCCATCACGCAGGCATTCATCAGGCGGGCTCTCCCGGAACGTTGAACGCGGGCCCGGAAAACCCTCTTCAGCGCGCCCGCTTGGCCGGCTTCTTCTTCGCCGCGGGCTTCTTGGCGGCAGCGGCAGGCTTCGCCACGCGCTTCACGGCAGCCTTCTTCGCCACCGGCTTCTTGGCAGCGGCCTTCTTTGCCGGCTTCACGCTCTTCTTCGCGGGAGCCTTCCGGCTGCCGGCACTGCGCCGCGCGGCCCAGGCGGCCTCGACCTCGTCGAGAAACTCGTTGGCCTGCTCCTCGAGATCGGCCGCCGAGACCGGCTCCACCTCGTCGATGACAAACAGCGATAGTTCACCGCGGCGCTGCTGCTCCATCAGCGCCTGATACTCGACGAGCGAGAGATCGTCGTGGTCGTCGTCCTCGCTGGTCAGATACTCAAATCCGACACGGGCCTTCGGATCCCAGCCGTCGACATGGAACTCGACGCCGTATTCCCGGAACTGGAGATTGCGGGCGATCGTGTAGCCCCGGGCCCGGAAGACTTTCGCGAGGAGATCACAGCCAGCGGCTTCGGAGAGCGAGTCGAACATGGCAGGGCGGGCTTCCTGGGACAGGCGAAGAGGGGCAGGGCAGAGGGGATCAAAAAGGGCTGGGAACAAGGAGGGAACGGCCGAAGGATAGCCGATCCGGTGACAGCCAATCCGGGAGGATAGCCGATCCGGGGGCGGAGGACACGCCCCCAAGGCCCGTCAGTCGCCGCGGCGCTTGCGGCGGAGCTCCTTCTCCCGCTGTTTCTTCTGCTTGCGGCGCTCGTCGGCCGTCAGCCGCCGGCCGGTATCCCCCTTCGGCTTCCCCAGCCGCATGCCGGGATTGGCCATCTGCCCCTGCATAGCCTGCATCTGCTGGACGCGCTCGCGCATCCCCATCCCCGCCATCCCCTTCATCATCGCCGACATCCCGTCGAACTGCTTGACCAGATCGCTCACCTCCTGGAGCTCCACGCCGGCCCCGGTGGCGATCCGGCGGCGACGCTGCTGGTCGATCACCTTGCTCGGATTGCGGCGCTCTTGCGGGGTCATCGAGTCGATGATCCCGAACAGCCGCCCCATGTCCTTGTCGAGGTCGGCATCACCGACGAGCTCCTTGAGCTGCCCCATGCCGGGGATCATCCCCAGCACCTTGCCGATCGGCCCGAGGCGGCGCGTCTGCTGGAGCATCTTCTTGAAGTCTTCGAGCGTGAACTCCCCCGTCCGGAGCCGCTCCTCCTGCCGAGCCATCTCGTCTTGGTCAAACTTCCGCTGCGCCTCCTCGACGAGCGTGACGACATCCCCCATCCCCAGGATCCGCCCCGCCATCCGCTCGGCGTGGAAATCTTCGAGGGCTTCGATCTGTTCACCGGTGCCGATGAACTTGATCGGTACCCCCGTGACGCTCTTCACGGAGAGCGCGGCGCCGCCGCGGGCGTCGCCGTCGAGCTTCGTCATGATCACGCCGTCGAGCTCGAGGGCGTCGTTGAAGGCCTTGGCGCTGCGAACCGCATCCTGGCCGGTCATCGCGTCGACGACGAGATAGACCTGATCGGGGCCGACGGTGTGGTCGATGCGCTTGAGCTCGTCCATGAGCGCCTGGTCGATTGCCAGTCGTCCCGCGGTGTCGAGGATGACGACGCTCGCCCCCTCCTTCCGCGCCCGGTCCACGCCGAGCCTGCAGACGGCGACCGGATCGGTGACCCCGTCGGGGGTGTGCACCGGGACGCCGAGCTGTCGGCCGAGGATGACCAGCTGCTCGATGGCGGCAGGACGCTGGAGGTCGGCCGCGACGAGCATCACGCCGCGCCCCTCCTCCTTGAGGCGCCGGGCGAGCTTGGCGCAGGAGGTCGTCTTGCCGGAGCCCTGCAGGCCGCAGAGCATGATCACCGTCGCCCGCCCGGACTGGAGGTGGAGCGAGTGATCGACCGGCCCCATCAGGTTGACCAGCTCGCGGTGGACGACGCCGACGAGCTGCTGGGCCGGGTCGAGCGTCTCGAGGACCTTCGCCCCGATCGCCCCCTCCACGACCTTGTCGAGGAAGGTGTCGACGACGTCATAGGCGACGTCGGCCTCGAGGAGCGCCGTGCGCACCGCGCCGAGCCCCTCGCGCATGTTCGACTCGGTCAGCTTGCCCCGGCCCCGCAGGGAGGCGAGGGCACTGGTCAGCGAGGCCGAGAGCGATTCGAACATGACGGCTCCAGGGTGGGGTGGGAGCCGGGATTATAGGCCAGGACGGATCGGTTTCCCGTACCCACCCCGGAAGCCGACCGCGGCCCTGCCTCCAGGCCCCCGCGGCGGGGGCACCGTCGCGGGGTCAGTGGATCATTCCGGCGTCGTTGCAGCAGGGGGCCGCCGCCGCCCCGCCACAGCTCTCGCAGCCGTTGCCGCAGGCCGGCGCCGAGCAGGGGGCGGCCATCTGGGCGGCCATCGGGGCGGCATAGACCGGGGCAGGAGCGGAGGAACCGCAGCCCCCCAGGCAGCCACCGAATTCCATGAACGACGGGCGCCGCGAGGAGGAGCAGTTGCTCCCCCCCATGCAGTTGCAGCCGGGTGCCGCCACGAGCCCGGCGACGATCGCGACCAGGCAGAATGCACGAGTCATCGGTTGAGTCTCCACCACAGACGAAGCGGTCCCGCCCCGAAGTCGCTCGGAGGGGTGCGGCGCCAGAGGACGCCGTCGAAGAAAACGTAGCTCACGGATCGGGCGCGCGACCCGGGAAGCGCGGAATCCCGTCGGCTCGTACCCCCGGTGAGATTCATCCGCTGCCAGTCGTGCCGATGGTGCCTTTTGCGCGGTCTGCGGGCGATGCCCCCTCACCTTGCGCGGCAGAGTGACGAAGAGAGGAAAGCTGCACAGCGAGGGTCGGGGTTCCGGAGGACGTCGGCGAGCGGAAATGGGGTCCGCCTGCCGTCCACCACCCCCCCCGTGCACAGGGACATGCGCCTCGACATCCTCACCGTCATCCGCGCCGGCGCCACACCCCGCCGGCCCACCCCCACCATGCTCTCCATCCGCGCCATCGCCTGGCTCGCCGCCCTCATGGCGCTGCTCCTTCCGGCATCGCGGGGGGCCACCGCCGAACTCCCCTGGTGCGCGGTGCCGGCCCAGGATGAAGACCTCTCCCGCGCCTGGGAAGGGCTGTCGGAGGCCGGCCTGACAAGCGCAGAACAGGGCCATGAGCCCGGTTCACCCCCCGCCTCCCCCGGCGAGCGCGACGTCTGGTCGGTGATCACCCGCGGGCTCCCCGAGATCGGCCGGATGCCGCAGCACGCCCGTCCGGCCGTCGAAAGCCTCGACGCCCGTGGATGCTGGAGGAAGACCAACCTCGACGGGCTCCTTTCGACGCCGGGGCAACCGCTCCTCGTCTTCGTCCATGGCAATCGCTACGACCACGACTCGGCGCGGGAACAAGGGCTCCTGCTGGCCTCTCGGACCCGCGTCACCTGCCCGAGCACCGCCAATGTCCGGACCGTGATCTTCTCCTGGCCGAGCGACAAGCAGGGGATCCTCCTCCGTGACAGCCGGGTGAAGTACGAACGGGCCGTCACCGAGGGGCACTACCTCGCCTGGCTCCTTTCGCAGGTGGAGCCGGACCGGCCGGTGGCGATCGTCGGCTACAGCTACGGGGCGCTGATCGCCCTGGAGGCCCTCGAGGACCTCGTCCAGGCCGAGGCTGCCGGTCGGAGCGATGTCCGCTCATGGACCAACCGCTCCGCACCGCTCCATCTCGTCCTCGTGGCGGCGGCGGTCCGCCAGGATGCCTTCGCCCCCCGCGGCCCGTATCGCGAAATCCTCCCCTGCATCGACCGCCTCACGATCCTCTCCAACTCCTCCGACATCGCCCTGCGGTTCTTCGAGCATGTCGACCGCTCGCTGCGGACCGAGGCCCTCGGGAACATCGGCATGCCCGCGGCCTGGATCCCCCGGGGGATCGAGTTCAGCCAGGTCGACTGTGCGGAGATCGTCGGCCCCAGCCACCGGCTGAAGCACTACCTCAACTCGCCACTGTTGATGCGACGGATCTGCTCCGCTGCCGGCAGGGGGCTGGGCGAGACGAGCCCCCCCACCGCCTGCCTGAACACGGCGCCGTCCCACGGGGCCGACACTCCCCCGGTGGATCTCTCTGGGACCGCCTGCCCGTGCAACCGGTGAGCCCGCCCGGCGAGAACGGCTGACGACACCGGCCGGGGTGTCAGGCGGCCCGCCGGATCGTGGCGCGGTCGCTGAACAGTTTCGCTTCGACCATTCTCCGGGCCACGTCGCCGATCATCGTCTCGGCCCGCCAGCCGAGATGCTCGGCCGCCCGACCGGGATCGGCCTGCAGCCGACGAACCTCGCCGCGCCGCAGCAGTCGCTCGTCACGAACGACATGGTTGCGCCAATCGAGCCCGAGCCGCGCGAACGTCTCGGCGACGAATGTCTCCAGAGGGACCGAGACACCGGTGGCGATCACGAAATCCTCCGGACGCTCGGCCTGGAGCATGGCGTGCATGGCGACGACATACTCTGGCGCCCAGCCCCAGTCGCGCTCGATGGAAAGGTCACCCAGCGCTAGCGGCGTGGTGTCCCCGGCGGCAATCCGGCAGGCCGCGGCGGTGATTTTCTGCGTCACGAACCGCTCCGACCGCAGCGGGCTCTCGTGATTGGAGAGGATCCCCGTGCAGGCCCACAGCCCGTGAAGGCGGCGGTATTGCTCGACCTGCGCGAAGGCCGCCGCCTTGGCCAGCGCGTAGGGATCGCCCGGCTGCGCGGCAGTCGACTCGTCGACCGGCTCGCCACTGTTCTCGCCGTACATCGCCGTCGATCCGGCAAAAAACAGCCGCATCGGCAGCTGGGCCACCCGGACGGCCTCGAGGAGATTGACCGTGGCGACCGTGATGCTCTGGAAGGTCAGGCCCGGCTGCTCGAACGACAGCGCGATCGACGACTGGCCGGAGAGGTTGTAGACCTCGTCGGGGCGGACCGACTCCAGGAGCGCGACGGTGGCGGCGAGGTCGTTTGGAGCGAGCGCTCTGATCACCACGCGCCGCTCGATGCCGAGGGTGGCGAGGCCGTGGCGGTCGCACGCCGAAGGATCCCGGCTCGTCCCCACGACGCGGTACCCCTGGTGGAGGAGGTGCGCGGCGAGGTAAGCGCCGTCCTGGCCGCTGATGCCGCAGACGAGTGCCGTCGGTTCCGGACGATGGATGCGTGCCATGCTTTGTTCTTCAGAGGTCTGGTGACCGTGTCAGGTCGACTTCCGCGCGGCAAACCAGGCCGCCGTCCGACCGATCCCGTCCTCGAGATCCACCTCGGGTTGCCAGCCGAGAACCTTCCCGGCACGCGTGGCATCGATGACGTTCGAACGCAGATCACCCGGACGGGCGGGGCCGTGGAGCGGCTCGGGATACGCGACCGCCTTCCCGGTCCTCCCCGTCACCTCGACGAGGCCACGGCGGATCCGGCTCTCGAGCTCGACGACGTCGGTGCCGATCCCGGTGCCGATGTTGAGGCTCGTGAGTTGTCCGCGCGGGACCCGCTCATCGTCCACCGTGAGGGCGAGGACGTTGGCCCGGGCGACGTCGCCCCCGTAGACGTAGTCGCGGACGTACCGGCCGTCGCCGTTGATCGTGGCCGGCTGGCCGGCCAGGTAGCGATTCAGGAAGATCGCCACCACCCCCGCCTCGCCATGCGGATTTTGCCGCGGACCGTAGACGTTGGAGTAGCGCAGCGCCATCGCCCCCAAACCATGCTCGGCTGCGTAGAACTTCAGGTAGCGCTCGCCGACCCACTTTGTGATCCCGTACGGGCTGACCGGATCGGCCGGGGTCTCCTCGGGGGCGGGGGTCGTCTGCTCCCCGTAGAGAACCCCTCCAGACGAGGCGAACACGACCCGCCGGCATGCCTGGGCCACCGCCGCATCGAGGACGTTGATCAGACCAATGCCGTTCACCTCGGCATCGAACAGCGGCTCGCGCACCGACCGACTCACCGACATCTGCGCCGCCTGATGGCAGACGACCTCGGGGCGGAAGGTGGCGAAGGCGGCGGCCACCGCGCCACGATCGCGGATGTCGACAACTTGGAGCGGAACCGTGGCAGGGAGATTGTCGCGCGACCCGGTCGAGAGGTCGTCGATCACCCCCACTTCATGCCCCGCGGCCAGGAGCGCATCGGTGATGTGACTGCCGATGAAGCCCGCGCCACCCGTGACCATCACACGCATGCTCATGCCACCTTCCGCTTGAGGATTTCGTCGTACACGTCGAGATACGCGGCAGCAGCCCGTTCCCACGTGTATGTGGCGGCGTGAGCCGCTTGAGCCGCGGCGAAGCCGGGCGTCGAGCGGGAGGACTCGAGTCCTTCGCGCACCACGCGGAGCATCGCGTCGGGTTCGAACGAGTCCCACCAGCCGGCCCGGTCGCCGGCGATCTCGGGAAGACTCGTCCGCCGCGCGGCAAACACCGGCCGACCGCACTGCATCGCCTCGAGGACGGGGAATCCGAAGCCCTCGGTGAGCGAGGGGAAAAGGAAGGCGTCGCAGTGCTCGTAGAGCCACTGCCGGTCACCGTCGGACACCTCTCCCAGCATGAGCACGCGGTCGCTCAGACCGAGCCGGATCACCTCCTCCTCCAGAAACGCGCCATACGGCGTCGCCTTGCGGCCGGCAATCACCAGTCGCAGGTCGCTGGTTCGCGCAATCATCCCGAGGAGCACATGGCAATTCTTGTGCGGCAGCGCAGCCCCGACGGTGAGGAGGAACGGGCCCGGCCTGAGGAACGAAGGCCGCTGCAGGGAGGCGGTGGCCGCAGGCGGCAGACCATTGGGGACGACATGGAGCGGCTTGCCCCGGAGCTCGAGCCATGCTCGCACGTCGGCGGCGACGAACCGGGAGATCGTGACCACCGCCGCTGCCCGGTCGACCTTCGCCTGGACGGCCGCGAGCTTGCGACGGACCGCCGCCGGCCGGCTCCGGTGGCGCTCATCGTGGAGGAAGTTGAGATCGTGGATCGTGAGCACGACCGGCACGCGCGGGTCGAGCGGAAGGTATTTCGACGACTGGCTGGTGACATGCCACAGGTCGTAGCCGCCGTCGGTGCGGAACGGGCGCACCAGCGGCCGGAGGAAGCGGGCGAACGACTCCTTGCGCCACGGACTGACGTCGATGTGCTCCACCGCACCGTCGTGAAAATGGCGCACCGTCGGCCGGCTTGCATCGCCGCGCGGCGGAAGGAAGAGCACCGGTTCGATGCCCCGGCCGGACGCCGACAGGATCCCCTCGGCGAGATACCGGCAGAACCGCCCCAGGCCGCAGTTGGCATGCCGCACCTTTTCAAGGTCGATGACGACCCGAGGGCGGGCAGCGCGATCGCTGGGCAGGGGGAGACGCGGCATGACGACGGGGTCCGACGAGCGGGCGCGGGGCGACACGTCGAACGTGTCAGCCGAATCCCATGGAGGGGATATCGACCGGAGACCCCCGTTTCGTTGCGTCGACCCGGAGCCGATCACGAGAGCGCTGGAAGCCGGGTAAGCCGGGCAGACGGGGGCGTCCAGCGCTGGTGCGTTGGGCGGCAGGAGGGGAGAGCTAGCGAGGATGATGCACACGCCGCGGACCTGCCGGCACCGACAGGGAACCTCACGCCACCCGGCATCCGGACAGCGTGTGATCGGCCTGGCCCCGCTCCCCATCGGCGATCCCCAACGCCGCGAGCAGACCGGCGACGTAGTTTTCCATCGAGTGCTCGGCGCCGTAGCGAACGCGCGTCGCCTCGTCACGCCCGCCGCCGTGGGCGAGCAATCCCTCGAGCGCCGTCGCGACCTCGGCCGCGGTGAAGGCATCGCCGACGCGAGCGACCGTCGACGGGGCATCGAGCGCCGCGGCCAGATCCTCGTTGGCCACCGTCGGCACCCCGGCGGCGATGCAGTCCATCAGCGCGCCGGAGATCCCGCCGAAGCGGTGGGTGCGGAGCTGGATCGCGCCGTCCGCGGCGAGGAGCCAGGTGCGCCAGGTCTCGTCGTCGATCCACTCGGCGGTAAAGTGCACCGCGCCGCCGGCGCCGGAGGCCGCCGCGCGCCGCAGAACAGGCTCGGCGGAACGCCCCGCATCCCCCACAAACACCAGGTGCGCGTCGTGCCCCGTTCCCCGCATCCGGGCGATCGCCTCCGCACACACCTCCGGAGCCTTCGTGGTGTCATAGATTCCGAGCGTGACGATCACCGTTCGCCCCGGCGGGATCCCCAGCACTTCCCGGGCGCGCTGCCTCGATGGAGCGGCGGTTTCACGCGGCGTGAACTCCCGCAGGAGGGCGAAGGGGAGATGGACCGCCTCGACCCCGTAGAGCCTGGCGACATGATCAGCAAGCGCCCGGCTGTGGACGAACAGCGGCGTTGAAGCCCGCGCCACTTCGGAGAGGAAGAGCGTGGGAATCTCCCCCTGGTGACGCGTCCAATGCCGCACCTCGGCCTCCGACACCGGACGATTCAATTCGGTCTCGGCGAGCAGGCGCGTGCGCTCGATGCCATGCCACCAGGCATTGAGATCGAGGAGGCGGGAGTCGTGGAGGATGCAGGGGCCGCCGTGGCGGAGATGCCCGGCGAGGATCGGGGCGTGGAAGTGGGAATTGCCCAGAACCGCCACCGTGGCGTCGTAATCGGGGCGCAGCCAAGCCCCGCTGCCGATGGCGTGGAAGGCCCGCACGCGGGCATCGCTCACCGGCTGTGATTGATCGGTCCAGACGTCGACGTCGGCCCGCGCCGACAGCGCCGCGACGGTGCGCCGTGTGTAGTCGGCGACACCGGAACGGTCAGGGGGAAAGGGCGAAACCAGCGCGATCACCGGCCGCCGTGCCGCCACGGCCTTCCGTGCCCGGCGGGCATGCCCCGGCATCCGCAGCTCGAGCGCTGCAGCAAACCGCTCTCCGACGCGCGCGGCGGTGAATCGCTCCGGCGTCGGCCGCTGCGCCGCGACGAGCCGCTCCCGTGCCCGGGGATCGACCATCACGGCCCGGAGCCGGGCGGCGAGTTCGTCAGGAGCGTCGGGAGCGAAGCGCGCGGCGGGATCGGCGACGAGCTCGCGGTGGCAGGGAATGTCGGAGGCGATCACCGGCGAGCCGCAGGCCATCGCCTCGATCACCGGCATTGAAAAGCCCTCCGCCCGCGAGGCGACGACGGTCGCCGCCGCATGGCCGTACCAGCCGGCGAGCTCGGTGTCGCTGACATGGTCGAGGAACTCAAGCCGGACCGCCCGGCCGCCGGCCCCGGCAGCCGTCCGGGCGACGCGGGCTCGCCAACGATCGGGATAGCCGCCGGCGATCACGAGGGCGGGATCGGGGCTCCCGGTCCTTAAGAGCGCCAACACGACCGTCTCGAGATTCTTGCGCGGGTCGGGACCCCCGACGAACATCACGTAGTTTTCGGGCGCCGTGGCCGGCCGCGGCGCCGGCATTCCACCGGATTGGAGCGCTGCGAACGCTCCCCGGAGGGCAACGCCGGTGACTTCCACGCTCTGGGAATCGACCCCCAGCCGGGCGACGAGCTCGTCGCCGACGGCGGTGGAGATCGGGAGGAAGAGCCGGGCGGCGGCGAGCCACTCGCGGGCCGCCGCGTAGGCGAGGAGCGACTCACGGCTGGCGAGATAGCGATCGGGGTCGAGCAGCGGGATGAAGTCGTAGACGACCGCACAAGGGAGGATCTCGGGCCGGTCGAAGAACCGGGCGACGAGCCGCGTGTCGTGGGTCATCGGCGACAGCCAGAGGAACACGGCCGGCTCGCCGCAGCGCGGGGCAAACGAGTACTGCACGTGGTCGCACAGCGCGGCCACCTCGGTGGGGGGCGATCCCAGCGAAGCATCGGCCAAGCCGACGATCGTCACCGCGCCATGCCGCAGCGAACGGGCGGCGGCGAGGAGAAAGGCGGCGTGCGACCCGATCCCGCGGCGGGCGAAGCCGGGGTCCTGGAGGCAGCGGAGGTCGGCGTAGATCAACATACTCGGACGGGCCGACGGCTCCGGGGGAATCAGGCCACCTTCCGCAGCGACTCGACGGCAGCCACGTCATGGCGGGGAGGGACGTCGACGAGGGCCCGCACGAGCGCCTCCAATTCGGAGGCACAGGGCATGGCGGGTAGATCGGAGATCGACAGCGCGGCCCCGCCATCACGGAGCCGGGCGCGGAGGAGCGCGACGAGGAGCTCTTCAGCCTCCGGGGAGCCTCCGCGGGCTTTTTGTCGACGCGCACGCGGCGGCCGCAGTCGCTGACCGAGCGGGCGAATCCACCGCCGCTCCAGCTCGCGCAGGCCTTCGAGGACCCGAGCGCCGATGTCGCGCGTCGCCACCATGGTCAGGCCACCATCCGATGCTGGGAGATCGTATCGCCGCCGGCGTTCCGCTCGCGCCGGGCCAGCTCAAGGTCGCCGTCGACCATCATCTCGACGAGCTCCTGGAACGACACCCGCGGAGTCCAGTCGAGCGTCGTCCGCGCCTTCGTGGCATCGCCAAGGAGGAGGTCAACCTCGGCGGGGCGGAAGTAGCGCGGGTCGACCTCGACGAAATCGAGGTAGTCGAGGCCGAGCCTGGAAAAGGTGAGCTCGCAGAACTCGCGCACGGTGTGGAGCTCGTTGGTGGCGACGACGTAATCGTCCGCCTGCGGCTGCTGAAGCATCAGCCACATCGCCTCGACATAGTCGCCGGCGAAGCCCCAGTCGCGCTTGGCGTCAAGGTTGCCGAGATGGAGCTTCTCCTGCATCCCAAGCTTGATGCGGGCTGCCGCGCGGGTGATCTTCCGCGTCACGAACGTCTCTCCGCGGCGCGGGCTCTCGTGGTTGAAGAGGATTCCGCAGGATGCATGGAGATCGTAGCTCTCGCGGTAGTTCACCGTGATCCAGTGGCCATACACCTTGGCGACGCCGTAGGGGGAGCGCGGATAGAAGGGGGTCGTCTCCTTCTGCGGCGTCTCGACCACCTTGCCGTACATCTCGGAGCTCGAAGCCTGGTAGAAGCGGATCTGCTCGCTGGTGTCGTCCTGGACGTCGCGAAGGGCCTCGAGGATGCGCAGCGTGCCGACGGCGGTGACATCGGCGGTGTAGGCCGGCTGGTCGAAGCTGACGCGGACGTGGCTCTGGGCGGCGAGGTTGTAGACCTCATGCGGACGGATCTGCCGGATCAGCCTCGCCAGGCCGCTGGCATCGGAGAGATCACCGTAGTGGAGCTCAACGCACGGATCGTTACCGCGGATGAGGTGTTCGATCCGTTCGGTGCCGAAGGTGCTCGAGCGGCGCCGCAAGCCGTGGACCGCATAGCCCTTCGAGACGAGGAGTTCGGCGAGGTACGAGCCGTCCTGGCCGGTCACGCCGGTGATCAACGCGCGTCGCTGCATCGAAGCTGTTCCTGGTGTCGTCGCCATGCTGTCGCCATCCGTGGCTTGGTCGGGGCATCATCCGGCCGGGGCACGCGCCCGTACCTGGACCTCTGCCGCGGGGACCGTACCAGGGGCACCGCCGAACCCCAAGGCCACTTCCGCGGGTGAACTTCCCCGCTGCGGCCCGCAGCGCAACGGGAACGGCACCCGGTGCCATCAGGCCGCGCGCCGCAAGCCGCCCGTCAGCAAGCCGGCGTAGACGGCGGCATAGCCTCGCGCCATCCGCTCCCAGGAGAAGCTCCGCGCGTGTTCTCTGGCCCGTTCGGCGGCAGCGGGATCGGAGTGATACCGGCCCATCCCCGACCAATAGGCGGCGGCGAGGGCATCGCCGTCGTAGGCATCAAAGAAATAGCCGTGGTCGCCGGCGATCTCCGGGAGGCTCGTCCGCCGCGACATGAACACCGGCTTTCCGCACAGCATCGCCTCCAGAACCGGGAACCCGAACCCCTCGGTGAGCGACGGGAAGAGGAAGGCCTCGCAGTTTTCGTAGAGCCACTGCCGGTCGGCGTCGCTCACTTCGCCGGGGAGTGCCACCCGGTCGCCAAGCCGTCGCGCCGCCACTTCGCGCTCGAGGTAATCCCCGTACGGCGTCGCCTTCTTGCCGCCGATCACGAGGCGCTGCCCCGGGAGCTTCTCGAGGAGATCGAGAAGGACGTGGAAGTTCTTGTGGGCCAGGCAGTTCCCCACCGTAAACAGGAACGGACCGGGGGGGAGGAAACCGGGCCGGGACGTCGAGGCGGGAACCGGCAAGGGAACCCCGAGCGGGACGACATGGACGGGCTTGTCATGCAGGACCAGATGCCTGGTGACGTCCTGCGCGACAAACAGCGAATCGGTGACGATCACGGCAGCGCGGTCGATCTTTCGCTGGATATCGGCGAGCTTCCGCGCCGCCGTGGCGAATTGCTCGTCGTGCGGGGCCTCGTGGAGGAAGTTCAGATCATGGATCGTGAGGATCACCGGCACGCGCGGATCGAGAGGCCAATAGCGCGACATCTGGTTCGTGGCATGCCAGGCAGCGAAGGCGGGGCGCCCCATCACCGGGCGGACGAGGGGGCGGTAGAGCCGCTGCACGGCCTCCTTCCTCCACGGCACAACTCCGAGCCTCCCGAACCGGCCGCCCGGCAGCGGCGCGGCGTCGGCAAACCACGTCTCGGCCCCCCGGGGGAGAAAGAACACCGGCTCGAAGCGGTCGTCGGCGAGGGCGAGGAGCTCGCGGCCGAGGTGGAGGGAAAAACGCCCCAGCCCGCAATTGATGTGCCGGAGCTTCTCCAGATCGATGACGACGCGCGGACGACCGCCCGGGCGACAATTTTTCGGTGCAGTGCCTGGGGTCGACATCGAGCGATCCTCCGGGAGAGAGCCCCGATCTTGGCGACTCGGCCCCGAATCACAAAGAGCTGTTTTCATGGCCTACGGAGGGGGATTGAGCCGCGGCGGCGGCAGAAAACCTGCGCTTGCCCCGCACGCCCCCGATCGGCTACCAATCCGGCCCTGATGGCGTCGGGGGTGAGGGGTTTCTGGTACCTCCCACACATCGGTCGATCGCGGTCCGGCAGCGAGGCACGAGGGACGACATGCAACCGATCCTGGTGACGGGTGGCGCGGGGTTCATCGGCGGGGAGTTCGTCCGGCAGTGGATCGCTGCCGAACAGGGGGGGGTGATCAACCTCGATGCCCTCACCTACGCCGGCAATCCCGACTCGCTCGCCCCCCTCGCCGGCAACCCGCGCCACGTCCTCGTCGTCGGCGACATCGGCGATCCGTCCCTCGTCCGCGGTCTCCTCGAACAGCATTGCCCGCGAGCGGTGGTCAACTTCGCAGCCGAGAGCCATGTCGACCGTTCGATCGACGGCCCGGCCGCCTTCGTGACCACGAACGTCGTCGGTACGTTCCGGCTCCTCGACGAGGTCCGCCGCCACTGGATGGGGCTCTCCGCCGAGGAGCAACGCGAGTTCCGCTTCCTCCATGTCTCGACCGACGAGGTCTACGGCTCCCTCGGCCCCACCGGCGCTTTCACCGAGACGACGCCCTACGCCCCCAACTCCCCCTACTCGGCGTCGAAGGCGGCCAGCGACCACCTTGTCAGGGCCTACCACCACACCTACGGCCTCCCGACGCTGACGACCAATTGCTCGAACAACTACGGCCCCTTCCAGTTCCCGGAGAAGCTGATCCCGCTGATGATCCTCAACTGCCTCTCCGGCAAGCCGCTCCCGGTCTACGGCGACGGCGGGCAGATCCGCGACTGGCTCTATGTCGGTGACCACTGCGAGGCGATCCGCACCGTGCTGCGGCAGGGCCGGGTCGGCGAGGTCTACAACATCGGTGGGGCCTGTGAGCGGACGAATCTCGAGGTGGTGCGGGAAATCTGCCGGACGGTCGACCGGCTGCGGCCCGATCTCCCCCACCGGCCGTCGGAGTCGCTGATCACCTCCGTCAAGGACCGCCCCGGCCACGACCGGCGCTACGCCATCGACTTCTCGAAGATCGAGCACGAACTCGGGTGGCGCCCGGCGGAGACGTTCGCTACTGGACTGGAGCGGACGGTCGCCTGGTACCTCGCCAACACGGAATGGATCGATCGCATCACGAGCGGTGGCTACCGCCAGGAGCGACTCGGCCTCGGTGCCGGGGGGACGCCGGGGGCCTGAACGGGGGTCAGTTGGCGGCGGAGTGGGGCTGGGACACGGAGCGATCCTCCCCGTCCTTCGGCTGCAGCGAGTGCCATACGATCACACCGGCGGCGGCCCCGAGGACCGGGGCGACAAGATAGATCCACAGGCTCCCCAGCCGGAGCGTGACCAGCGCCGGCGCCAGCGACCTGGCCGGGTTCATCGAGGCCCCACTCACCGGCCCGGCGAACAGCGCCTCGACGGCGATCACGGCACCGACCGCGACCCCGGCCATGATCCCCTTCTCCTTCGCCCCGGTAGCGACGCAGAGGATCACCACCATGAGGATCAGCGTCAGCAGCATCTCGAGGACAAACGACTGGAGCGCGGCACCGGCAGGGAGCGTGGCCCCGAGCGTGGCATGGTCGGGGAACAGGCCCCGGAGAACGAGGCTGGCGACCACCATCCCGCCACACTGCGCGGCGACGTAGGGGAGCACATCCCGCCAGCGGAACCGTCCGGCCAGCGCGAAGCCGATCGTCACGGCCGGATTGAGATGGCAGCCGGAGAGGTCGCCGAGGGCATAGATCAGCGCCATGACGACCAGCCCGAAGACGAGGGCCACGCCGACATGGGTGACATCCCCGCCGAAGAGATCGTCCGACACGATCGCCCCGGTGCCAATGAAGACAAGGACAAAACTCCCGAACGCTTCGGCGCGGAGTTTCCGGATGGCATCGGGCGACATGGTGGCGCGTCCGGGGGAGGGGAAACGGATCCACAGCATAGCGGTGCCCCGGGCCGTGGAGGCCGGACGTTCAGGGTGCCCGATGGCCAGAGACACCCGGCCATCGGGGGGCGGAAGCACTCTCCGGCAGAGCTCCGACTACAATTTGAGCTCCGTCTGACGATGGACCGACGGACCGGTGGCGATCGTCGGCCCCGCCACCCCTGATCTTCCCACGGGCAGATCCGCGGCCAACCGGTGGACGAGCCCCATCGAAGCCCGCTTCTGATACCCACCCGAGCCGACCGTTGACCGTCGCGTCCCCCGCCAACTCTTCACCACCGCATGTTGCCATCATCGGGGCCGGGCCGGCCGGGCTCACCGCAGCCTGGTTGCTCGCCCGTGACGGCGTCCCGGTGACGGTGATCGAGGCCCATCCCAGTCTCGTCGGCGGCATCTCCCGGACCGAGGTCTATCGTTCGGCAGCGGCCGGCGGCCTCGACTTCCGCTTCGACATCGGCGGCCACCGTTTCTTCTCCAAGAGCGCCGAGGTCGAGGAGATCTGGACCGATCTCCTCGGCCGCGACATGCTCGAGCGGCCACGGAAGTCACGGATTCTCTACGGTGGCCGGTTCTACGATTACCCCCTTCGCGCCGGCCAGGCCCTCCGCAACCTCGGCCTTCTCGAGTCGGCCCGCTGC
>CALQRA010000082.1 GCA_943332855.1 Candidatus Kuenenia stuttgartensis | reverse complement strand
TGAACGCGTCCTCCACTACATCTTCGAGCCGGGGTTCTCGACCGCCGCCACGGTCACCGATGTGTCGGGGCGTGGCGTCGGCATGGACGTCGTGCGGACAAACATCGAGGCGATCGGCGGGGCGGTGGATATCGGGAGCGTCCCCGGCATGGGCACCACCGTTCGGGTGCGGATCCCGCTCACCCTGGCGATCATCCCGGCGTTGATCGTCTCCTCTGGCAGCCACCGGTTCGCGATCCCCCAGGCGGCCGTCCGCGAGCTGATCGCGCTCCGCGCCGGCACGAATGGCGCGGCGGTGTCGGTCGAGGGGCTCGAGGGGGCACCGGTGATGCGCCTCCGCGGCAGGCTCCTGCCATTGGTATTCCTTGGTGAACTGCTCGGGATCGAGGCCGGTGCCATGCCCGGCACCCCCGGCCATCCCCCGCGTGGGACCGTCGTCGTGCTCCGCAGCGATGAGGTCGAATATGGCCTCGTCGTCGACGGCGTCACTGTCAGCGAGGACATCGTCGTCAAGCCGATCGTGGCGGTGCTTGTGGCGCTTGGGTTGTATGCCGGCGCCACGGTCCGCGGCGATGGCGCGGTGGTGCTGATCCTCGACCCGCGTGGCATCGCCCAAGCGGCGAAGATGCCCCCCCGCCCCGCGCTGGATTGTGCGGCGGAGGCGACCACCGCCGACGCAGCCCCGCTCGAGCGCTACCTCGTCTGCGAATCGCCGGCGGGGCGCGTTGTTGCCGTGCCGCTGGAGGAGGTCGCCCGGCTCGAGACGTTTCCACGCGACCGGCTCCAGCACGCGGCTGGGCACATGGTGGTCCATCGGGAGGGGAGGCTGACGTCGATCGCCGATATCGACGATGTTCTCGCCGGCACGCCGCAACCGGTCGATTCGCCGGCGGTGACCGCCGTGATCCTCGCGGCAACGCGCGGCGAGGTGGCCCTTCGCGTCCAACGGATCCTCGAGGTCGTCACTCCCGAGGCGCCGATCAACCACGGACTGCGTGCCCGTGGCGTGCTCGGCACGATCGCCGTGGCCGGTCGGGCCACCGAGGTGATTGATGTCCGGTACGCCCTCCCCGCTGCCCCTCCCACCACGGCCACCCCGGGGGTGACCCCATGACGCGCGCCGCGGAGATGATCGACCCCGGAAATCAGGCGATGACGCGTCGCTTCTGCACGTTCGTCGTCGCCGGCCGGGCCTTCGCGGTCGATGCCAGCGCCGTGCAGGAGGTGTTCCGCGGGACGGTGACGACACCAGTGCCGCGGGGGCCGGCGGCAATCCGCGGGCTCCTCAACCTCCGTGGCCGGATCGTGCCGGCGATTGACATGCGCCGCCGGATGGGATTTGAGCCGATCGCAGGTGAGGGGATCCATGTCGTGCTGACGGCCGGCGGCGAGACGCACAGCCTCATCGTCGACGCCCTCACCGACGTCGTCGACATCCCCGTGGCCCTGATCGAGACGTCGACGGTCGGGGCGGAGGGGAGCCTGGGAGAGTGCATCGTGGGGGTGGTTGCCGCCCGGGACGGCCTGGTGCACCTCCTCGGGATCGAGGCGATTCTGGCAGGATTGGTTGAACCGACTGTCGAAAGGAAGATCCGATGAGCGTGCAGGCAGACGTGCGGAATGACCGGCGCGGGTGGCTCTGGGAGCTGGTGGCATTCGCCACCAATCCCCTCCTCCTCGCGCTCCTGCTGGTGTCGCTGGTGCCCCTGGCCCTGATGGGCTACGCCACCTACCGCAGCGCCTCGCAGGCGCTCGAGGTGGAGGCGCGGGGGAAGCTCACGGTCGTCCGCGAGATCGCCGTCAAACAGGTGGAACGCTACTTCGCCGGCCTCCACGAGCAACTCCGCGTGCTGGCCGACGATCCCTCCACCCGCGGAGCGCTTGCCGATTTCCGCGAGGGCTTCCGCACCGTTCTCCAGGACGGCGCCGTGACCGAGCCGGAGCAGTTCCAGGCCCGGCGCGATCTGGGGGCGTGGTATGCCAATGAGTTCGCCCCGCGTTACAAGGCGGAGCATGACAAAGAGATCAAGACCGAGGGGCTGACGGCCGTCCTCGGCGATGCCTCGAGTTGGCTCCAGGATCTCTATATGGTCCGCAATGCCAACCCGACCGGATCGAAGGATCTCCTCGATGCCGCCCCCGATACCTCGGCCTACAGCCGGGCCCATGCCCAGCATCACCCGCGGCTCCGCAAGGTGCAGCGGAGCTACGGGCTCTACGACATCTTCCTCATCGATGCCGAAAGCGGCGAGATCGTCTACAGCGTCTTCAAGGAAATCGACTTCGCCACGTCGCTCAAGAACGGCGCTTTCGCCGAGACGGGCCTCGGGAAGGTGTTCCGCCAGGCGGCCGCTGCCGGGCGCGGGGATGTCGTCTACTTCGGCACTTTCGGCCCCTATCTCCCCTCCTACGAAAAGCCCGCCGGGTTCATCGCAGCGCCGATCCTCGACGGCCGGAAGGTGGTCGGCGTGCTCGCCTTCCAGTTGCCGCTCGACCGGATCAACGCGGTCGTCGGCGAGGTCCTCGGCCTGGGGGCCAGCGGCGAGACCTTCGCCATCGGGCCCGACAAGATGTTCCGCACCGATTCCCGGTTTCTCGAGCGGCTCGGTGTGAAGACGACGATCTGTAACCCGAAATACAAAGTCGACACCGCGCCGGTGAGAGATGTCTTCGAGAATGGTGGCAGCGGCACCGGCCCGGCGCTCGACTACCGGGATGAGCCCGTCCTCTCCTCCTGGGGGCCGGCGGTCATCCACCCGGCCGATGGGCCGGGCAACGACGCGGTGCGATGGGCGATCGTGTCAAAAATCGATCAGACGGAGGTGTCGGCCCCGATTGATGCCCTGAAGCGCTTCGCCGGCTGGATCTTCGGCCTCACGACACTCGGCGTGGCCCTCCTCTCGGCGCGGATCGCATCGTCGTTCAGTCGGTCAGCGCGCCGCCAAGCGAAGCTCGTCGACGGCATCAAGGACAACACCCACACCCTCGCCAGCGCCTCCGAGGAGCTGACGAGCGTCAGCCAGCAGATGAGCGCTGCGGCGGAGGAGACGACCGCTCAGGCAAACCTCGTCTCCGCAGCCGCCGAGGAGGTCAGCGCGAACACGAAGACGGTGTCGGGCTCGGTCGAGAACCTCGTCCAGAGCATCTACGAGATCGCCCGCTCCGCCCAGGATGCTGCCGGCGTCGCCCGGCAGTCGGTCGACATGGCGCGGGCGACGTCAAAGACGATGGACAAGCTCGGGACGTCGAGCGCGGAGATCGGCCAGGTGGTGAAGGTGATCACCTCGATCGCCGAGCAGACCAACCTCCTCGCTCTCAATGCCACGATCGAGGCGGCGCGGGCCGGCGAGGCGGGGAAGGGCTTCGCCGTCGTCGCCAACGAGGTCAAGGACCTCGCGCGCGAGACCGCCAAGGCCACCGAGGATATCGGGTCGAAGATCGAGGCGATGCAGGCCGACACCTCCAAGGCTGTCCGTGCGATCGGCGAGATCGTGGCGGTGATCGAGAAGATCGACGGGCTGCAGACGAAGATCGCCGCCGCGGTCGAGGAGCAGAGCGTCACCACCAGCGAGATCAGCCGCAACATCGGTGAGGCGACGATCGGCTCGACGGAGATCGCCCAAAACATCGGCCAGGTGGCGCAGGCGGCGCAGAATACCGCCGAGGGGGCGAGCAACGCCCAGCTCTCGAGCCAGGAGCTGGCGCGGATGGCCCAGAACCTCCAGCGGCTCGTGGAGGAATACCAGAAGTGACGCCGGGGCCGTGGGGCCCCGGTTCACGCTGATCCGATGGCTGAATCCATGCGTGCCCTGATCGTCGATGATTCCAAGCCGGTGCGGAGCATCCTGGCGAAGATGCTCGGCGACCTCGGGTACGCCAGCGAGCAGGCGGCCGACGGCGAGGAGGCGCTGGCGATCCTCGCCCGCAGCGGCCGGCCGGACGTGGTGACGGTCAATCTCCACATGCCGGTCATGGACGGCTTTGCGCTCATCGAGCGGATCCGCTGCCACGCCCTGTTGAAAAGCCTGCCGATCGTGGCGATGTCGTCCGACAGGGCTCCGGAGGTAGTCGACCGGGCGATCCGGGCGGGGGCCGGCGTCTTCGTCGCCAAGCCTTTCACCCCGGCGGCGATCGGCGAGGCCATCGCCGCCGTCGGCGCCCGGACCGTTCCCCGCCCCGGTGCCGCTCCCGGCCACGCGCCGGTGCGGATTCTCGTTGTCGATGATTCGGCGGCGATCCGTGGCGTCGTGTCGGCGACGCTCTCGGCCGATCCGGAGCTGAGCGTGACGGGGACGGCGGCCGACGGGGTCCAGGGGCTCGCCCGTGTTGCCGAATCCCGCCCCGATGTCATTCTCCTCGATGTCGAGATGCCGGTCATGGACGGGCTGACGATGCTCCGCGAGCTCCGTCGGATCCACCCGCGCTTGCCGGTCGTGATGTTCTCGACGCTCACTGAGCGCGGCGCGAAAGTGGCGCTCGAGGCCCTCGTTGCCGGCGCCAACGATTACGTCGCCAAGCCAAAGGGGGCCAGCAGCGACGAGGTGGCGGCACGGATCCGCGAGGACGTGATCCCCAAGCTGAAGCAATTCCGCCGGCAGCTGTCGGTGCCGGGGGACGCCGCCTCTCCCCTCCAACCCAGGTCCATGCCCCGGCCCCGTGCCGACCCTGTCGCGGTGGTGGTCGTGGGAGTGTCGACCGGCGGGCCGGTGGCGCTGTCGGAGTTCCTCCCCGCGTTCGTGAAAACGGCCGGGGTGCCGGTGCTCATCGTCCAGCACATGCCGGCCGTGTTCACCGCCCACCTCGCCGAGCAGCTCACGAAGGTCTGCGGCCTGCCGGTCCGGGAAGCGCCCGACGGCCATGAGCTCGGCGCCGGCGACATCCTCCTCGCCCCCGGCGGCCGGCATCTCAAGGTGGCCCGCAGAGGCGAGAAGGTGATCGTGCAGATCGACGACGGCCCCCCCGAAAATGCCTGTCGGCCGGCGGCGGACGTTCTCTTCCGCAGCGCTGCGGCGGTGTGGGGGGGGGCGACGCTCGCCGTCGTCCTCACCGGGATGGGGAAGGACGGCCTCAAGGGGAGCGAGGCGATCCACGCCGCCGGTGGCACGATCCTCGCCCAGGACGAGATCACGAGCGTCGTCTGGGGGATGCCTGGGCATGTCGCCCGGGCGGGCCTGGCCGAGGCGGTCCTCCCCCTGCGGCAGCTCGGTGTCGAGGTCGGGATGCGGTTGCGACGGCGCGGCTGACGGTCGCTCCACGGCCGGGCGGACCCCAGACAGGACGGCACCCTTGAAGGTCAATCCCCAGCAGCTCGCCTTCCTGGCGACCTTCCTCAAGCGGCGCAGCGGCGTGGTCATCGACGCATCGAAGGCCTACCTCGTCGAGGCCCGGCTCCTGCCGGTGCTGCGGCAGCGGGGCCTCGACGATTTCGAGGGCCTCGTCGAGCGCGTCCGCAGCGCCCGTGATCCCGGGCTCGAGCAGGACGTCCTCAATGCGATGATGACGCACGAGACGTCGTTCTTTCGCGATCGATCGCCGTTCGAGACGGTGAAGCGGCTGCTCCCCGATCTCCTCAAACGTCGGACGGTCGCCAGGCATCTGGTCCTCTGGTCGGCGGCCGCGTCGTCGGGGCAGGAGGCCTATAGCCTGGCGATACTCCTCAACGAGCACTTCCGCGAAGCACTCGTCGGCTGGTCGGTGCGGATCCTCGCCACCGACATCTCCGAGCCGGTATTGGCCCGGGCCCGGGAAGGGCTCTACAGCGATTTCGAGGTCGCCCGCGGCCTGCCGGTGGAGCTTCGCGACAAGTACTTCGTCCGGCTCCAGGGGAAGTGGAGCATCGGGCACGACTGCCGGAAGTACGTCGAGTTCCGGAGGATGAATCTCCTCGAGGCTTGGCAGGGGGTGCCGCCGTGCGACGTTGTCTTCCTGCGGAACATCCTCATCTATTTCGACATCCCGACCCGGGCCGCAATCCTGGCGAAGATGCGATCGACCGTCCGCCCCGACGGAGCGCTGTTCCTCGGCGGCGCCGAGACAATGCTCGGCGTCTGCGACACCTACGACCGCGTCGAAGGAGTCGGCTGCAGCGCCTACC
This sequence comes from Candidatus Kuenenia stuttgartensis, assembly GCA_943332855.1. GTDB lineage: Bacteria > Planctomycetota > Planctomycetia > Pirellulales > UBA1268 > QWOP01. The sequence continues at coordinate 12,648 of CALQRA010000082.1, read as the reverse complement.
GGCCGCGGAGCGGCCCCGCGGCGAAGCGCCCTTGAGGGGCTGCTAGCCCTTCCACTCGACGCCGAGGATCGAGACGTCGTCGAGCGGGCCCTTCGGCTGGCACCACGCCTGCACCGATTCGAGGAGCTTCGTGACATTCGTCTCCACCGGCTCTCCGCGGAGCGACTCGACCAGTGCCGTCATCCGCTCGTTCCCCATCTGGTCGAGCTTCTCGTCCATCGCCTCTGGCACACCGTCGGAGTAGAAGTAGATGCGGTCGCCGGGCTGCAGCTGGAGCGACTCCTCCGTGAACTCGACGTCGGGCACGAAGCCGACCGGGAAGCTCTCCACCTCGAAGAGCTTCAAGGGGCCCTCCTTGGGGACGTGGAGCAGCGGCGGATGCCCCCCCGACGTGAAGCGGAGCATTCCGGTGGGGACGTGGAGCACGCCGTAGATGATCGTAAAGTAAAGGCCGACCTGGTTGTCGGCCTGGAAGAGGTTGTTGAGTTGCGTCACCACCTCGGCCGGCGACACCACCACCGCCGGCCCGCCGTCCTTCCCTGGGCGCACGAGGAGCGAGGAGTCGGAGACGCGGTTGGTGAGGAAGGCACCGACGGTCACCGCCAGGAGCGATGACGGCACACCGTGGCCGCTGACGTCGACGACGAACATCCCGAGATGCTCGTCGTCGAGCGGGAAGACGTTGAGGAAGTCGCCGGCAAGTTCGTTGCAGGGGACGTACTTCCAGGCGACCGTCGCAGAGGGGACGTCGATCGCCTTGGCCGGGAGCAGCGATTGCTGCACCTTTGCGGCGGCGTGGAGGTCGCGCGTCATCCGCTTGTTGCTGCGCTCGATCTGCTCGTTGAAGGTCGTCAGTTCGAGGTAGGCCTTCTGGAGCGAATCCTTCGCCACGGAGAGCGATTGATTGGTGACGATCAACTCCTTGTTCTTCGTCACCGCGTTTTCAAAGATCGAGACGAGGAGGTTGAGCACCTGCTGCCGGCCCGCCTGAACCTTGAACTTCTGCCCGGCGATCGTCACCTCCATCTCGCTGCCGGGGCTCGGCGATTCCGCCTCCAGCGGCGTGTCGAGGAGCGAATCCATGCGCCCGAGGAGGTAGTTGGGATCGTAGGGCTTGGTGACGTAGTTGTCGGCCCCGGCCTCGAGGCCGCGGATGATGTCGACCGGGTCGGAGAGCGACGAGAGGAGGATCAGCGGAATCGTCTGCCACGACGGATCGGTCTTGGCGATCTTGCAGAAATCGTAGCCGTTCATTTCCGGCATCTCGATGTCGGAGATGATGATATCGGGCCGCTTCTCCTTGAGGAGATCGACCGCTTTGGCGCCGTTGATCGCCCAGCGGACCGTGTGGCCCGCATCGACGAGGCGCTTCTCCAGCATCTTCGCCTGGATCCGGCTGTCCTCGGCGATGACGACATCGACGCGGTGGCGCGGGCGGTAGGGACTCGGGGCGCTGCCCGGGGACGGGGTTTCGCTCATGGCACCACGGGGTGGGAGGAGACCCCGATGATGTGTCGTGGGGCCAGTGGAGGGGAATCCCTGCTGAGTCGCTGACAGCCTAGATGACAGCTTGGATGACAGCCTGGTCGGGGGATCAGAACTTCGCCAACGACTCGGCCTGATCTTTGTGGATCGAGAACAGTTTGTTGAGGTTGGTGAGCTTGAAGACCTCATAGATCTGCGGATGGATGCTGCACATCTTCAGCTTCCCCTTGAGCGTCCCCATCTTGCGGTGGATCTGACCGAGGAGGCCGAGGACGGCGCTCGACATGAACTCGACGTTGGAGAAGTCGAGGAGCAGGTTCAGCCCCTGCCGGTCGTTGATCAACCGCACCAATTCCACGCGCAGCTCATCGAGGGCGGTCTCGTCGAGGATCTTTTTGTCCTTGAACTTGGCGATCTCCGCTTTTTCCTGCTTGGAAACGTCGATCCTGCGAAAGGCGTCGCTCATGGACGATGGACCTCGGATGGAAGAGAAGAAGGGAAAGTAATGGGAATGGTATGGAAGCCGACAGTATATCCCGGCCGCGGTCCCGGTTCTCGTTGGGGGCGGTCAAAAGCTCGCCACGGCCTCGTCGACGTCGGCGTGGATGGGGAACAGCCGGTCGAGGTTGGTGGTCCGGAAGACCTCCGCGATCGAGGGCTTCATCCCGCAGAGCCGGAGTTGACCGCCGGCGGCGTGGATCCGCCGGTAGAGTTGGCAGAGGGTGTCGAGCATGGCGCTGGCGAGGAACTCGACGTTGCCGAGGTCGAGGAGGAGATGGATTCCCCGGTGGGCTCCCACCACCTGGCCGATTTCCTCCCGGAGGTCGTCAAGTGGGGCCCCGTCGACGAGCCGACGTTCGAGAATCCTCACGACATCCACGGTGCCGTGGCGGGTTGATTCGATGTGGCGGAACATAGGGGGCCGTTGATGCGGGGGAATGACAAGAGCAGTATAAACCGTTTTCCCCCCGGTTCATTCGCCCCGGGGGTTTTTCCGATTCTGCGGCCAGATAGGGAGAGGCCGGAGGAACGGGCGCCCGATCGCCCCCCCAAGTCACGGAGGAGGTTTGCCGAGGGGCGTTCCGTGGCCTAGGTTTCCTCGGTCGTGGCCCGGTGCCCGATCCTGGAGAGGGCGTGTCATGTCTCGATTACCGGTCGGTTTCTGGGGGCCTCGGCCCCGCTGGGCGATCATCCCCCTCGCGGCGCTCGGCGTGGTGCTGGGGTCGGTGGCGGCGCGGCAGTCGGCGGAGGTCGACAGGCCGGTAGCCGTGACCGCCCTGAAGCCGGTCCCGGGCGACAAAGAGAGTGACGGGATCTCCTCCGCTGTTGGGGCGGAGGGGCTGCCGATCGAAGTTCGCTACGGGGTTCCTTCGCCCCGAACGGCCCGATTGTGGCTGGAGCCGGCGCCTCGCTGACCGCGGCTGAGGCAATTTTTCGGCCCGGCTCGGCGGCCCCAAAAGGGCCTTCAGACCTCGGCGCAAGTCCTGACTCGGCCTCGTTTTGTGGGTTTTCAAAAGGCCCATGCACTGATTGACGGCATGAAAACTGCTGGGCGCCGGCCCGATGGCGGCGACCCTGCTGGCCGGATAGGCTGCCCCTACCTGGAACGCCCCTCTGACGGCGGCCCGGACCCTCGATGGGGCTCCGTGCCGCGTCGGCGTTCCCGTGCAGCGGTCGGGTCAGGCGGCCCGCCAGCCATCGAGGGCCCGCTGCTCCCCACCGGAGCTATCGAACCATGGGCCGTACTCCCTCCTCCCCCCGTTCCCGCACGGTCGCGTCGTCACGGGGGACCTCCCCGGGCCTCCCCGGCGGGTTCACGCTCGTCGAATTGCTCGTCGTGATCGCGATCATCGGCACCCTCGTCGGCCTCCTCCTCCCGGCAGTTCAGGCCGCCCGCGAGGCCGCCCGGAGCATGTCGTGCAAAAACCAGCTCAAGCAGCTCGGCATCGCCTGCCATTCGATCAATGACGCGAAGCGCGGCCTGCCGCCGGTCGCCTCGCCGTCGAGCCGGGATCTGGCCACGCTGGCCGGCAACGGCTACCGCGGGTCGACCGGATTCACCGCCTTTACCTGGCTCCTCCCCTACGTCGAACAAGGAAACCTCTTCGATCTCGCCAACCGGACCGTCTACACGCCGGTACCCGGGGCCCCCGGGGCGGGCACGATCTACGCCGTCGCCATCCAGACCTACCTCTGCCCGACGGAAATGTCGAGCACCGGCGGGCTGGGGGCCACCACCAGCGGCGGGGCGAAGGAGTGGGCCGTCGGCAACTATGCCGTCAACTACAACGTCTTCGGCAACCCCACCGCCGCGACCCCCGAGGCCCGCATCCAGGGGAGCTCGCGGATCTCGCAGTCGATGCCCGACGGGACGACGAGCACCGTCCTCCTGGCGGAGAAGTACGGCACCTGCGGCTCGAGCGGCAATGCCGACGATTCGAGCACCAACGGCAATCTGTGGAGTGATTCCAACAGCCGCTGGCGCCCCGTCTTCTGCATCAATGAAACGATGCAGTCGCCATCGACCGCCGGCTACACCGCCTGCGCTGTCTTCCAGGCCGCGCCGCACTGGATCAAAGCGTGTGATTCGTCGCGGGCCCAGACCCCACATTACGGCGGGATGAACGTGACCCTCGGTGACGCCAGCGTCCGAGCGGTGCAGGGGGACATCAACCCCGCCACCTGGGCGAGCGTTTGCCACCCGGCCGACGGTCAGGCCGTGGGCGATTGGTGATCCCTTTTCACACGCGCGGTCCGGCCAACCGCCAGGAATGATCCAGATGGAGTGCCCCGGATGGCCGGATCGCGCCCCGACATCGCCCTCCTTACCGACCGCCGCTACACGGCCACCGAGGCCGCGGCGGGGGATTGGTATCTCGGCAACATCCTCGCCGACGATCGGCTCCTTGCCGCAGCCCTCGCGGCCCGGGGGCTGGCGAGCGTGCGCCTCGATTGGGCTGACGAACGGATCGACTGGGGGGCCTTCCGCGCGGTCGTCTTCCGCACCACATGGGACTACTACGACCGACAGGGGGAGTTCACCGCCTGGCTCGACCGGGTCGGGCCGGTGGCGCGGCTGATCAACGACGCCGCGACGGTCCGTTGGAATCTCGACAAGCACTATCTCGCTGACCTCGCCGCCCGCGGCGTGCCGGTCGTCCCGACGCGGTTTCTCGAGCGAGGCACCACCGCCGGCCTGGCCGGGATCCTCACCGCCGAGGGCTGGAGGGACGGGGTCGTGAAGCCGGCCGTCTCCGGCGGGGCCAGGCACACACACCGCTTCGATACCGCCGGGGCCGCGCGCGTCGAAGGGATCATCAACCCGCTCCTGGCCGGGGAGGCGTTTCTCGTCCAGCCGTTCGAGCCCGACATCGTCACCCATGGCGAGGACACGCTGGTGATCGTCGGCGGGCGCTTCACGCACGCTCTGACGAAGCGGGCGAAGCCGGGGGATTTTCGCGTCCAGGACGACCACGGCGGCACGGTTCATCCCTGCACGCCGACCGCGGCACAGATCAGCTTGGCCGAGGCCGCGATGGCGGCCTGCGAGAACCCCCCGGCCTACGGACGGGTCGATCTCGTGCGCCGTGCCGACGGGGCGTGGGCCGTAATGGAGCTGGAGCTGATCGAGCCGGAGCTGTGGCTCCGCCGTCATCCGGCGGCGGCGGCGGCCCTGGCTGAGGCGATCATCGGGCGGCTGGCGTGAGAGCGCGTCATTCCACCGTCACGCTCTTGGCGAGGTTTCGCGGCTTGTCGACGTCGCAGCCCCGCAGGAGCGAGATCTCGTAGGCGAGGAGTTGGAGCGGGATGGCCGCCACGATCGGCTGGAGCCATTCCGGGACATCCGGGATCGGGATGACATCGTCGGCGACCTTCGCCACCTCGCGATCATCGGGGCTGGCGATGGCGATCACGGGGCCACGCCTGGCCTTGATCTCCTGCATGTTCGACATCACCTTGTCGAACACCTGCCCCCGCGGCACGAGAAACACGCTCGGCGTCTCCTCGTCGACCAGCGCGATCGGCCCGTGTTTCATCTCCGCGGCCGGATACCCCTCAGCGTGGATGTAGCTGATCTCCTTGAGCTTGAGGGCCCCCTCGAGCGCCACCGGATAGAGGAACTGCCGACCGAGGTAAAGGACGTTGCGGACATGGGAGTAGCGCTGGGCCACCTGCTTCACGACCTCGTGGCAGCGAAGCGCTGCGTGTACGGCATCGGGCAGGGCACGCAATTCGGCGATCAGGCGCTCCCCCTGAGACACGGAGAGGTGCCGGGTGCGGCCGAAGTAGATGGCGAGCATCGCCAGCACGCAGACCTGCGACGTGAAGGCCTTGGTGCTCGCCACCCCCACTTCGGTGCCGGCGTGGAGGTACACACCGCCATCGGCCTCACGGGCGATGCTGCTCCCCACCGCGTTGCAGATGGCGAGCGTGGTATGGCCCATGCGCTTCGATTCCCGCAGGGCCGCGAGCGTGTCGGCGGTCTCGCCGCTCTGGGTGATCGCCAGCGTGATCGTGTTGCGATCGACCGGCGGATTGCGGTAGCGCAGCTCGCTGGCGTATTCGACCTCGACGGGGATCCTCGCCAGTTCCTCAAATAAGTATTCGCCCACCAATCCAGCGTGGTAGCTCGTGCCGCAGGCGGTCATGATGATCCGCTCCACGCCGCGGAGTTGCCGTGGATCGAGATTCAGCCCACCGAAACGGGCCGTCGCATCGGCATCGTCGAGCCGCCCCCGCATCGCGTTGGTGAGCGCTTCAGGCTGCTCGTAGATCTCCTTGAGCATGTGATGGGGGAAGCCCCCGAGATCGGCATCACCCACGTCCACCAACTGCCGCAGGTCATGGGTCGCACAGTCGACGGCGGCGGCGCCGCGGGTCGACACCGACCAGCCATTGGCGTCGATCCGGCACACCTGCCGGTCGGCGAGGTAGACGACCTTCTCGGCATGGTTGGCCAACGCGCCCGCGTCGGAGGCGATCGAGTGCCCGTGGGGTCCGATGCCAATCACCAGCGGGCTGCCGAGGCGGGCACCGACGATCGTTCCGGGGGCATGGCGACTGACGACCGCGAGGCCGTAGGTGCCGCGAACGACCTCCGTCGCCCGGGTGACCGCCGCGACCAGATCCCCCGACCAAAATCTGGCGATGAGGTGGGGGAGCACCTCGGTGTCGGTGTCGGAGCGGAAGATGATGCCGTCATCCTCGAGTTGCTGTCGCAGCTGGAGATAGTTTTCGATGACACCGTTGTGGACCACCGCGAAGTCCCCGGCTTCGTCGACATGCGGGTGGGCGTTGCGCTCCGTGGCCGGACCGTGCGTCGCCCAGCGGGTGTGGCTGATCCCGCAGTTGCCGGCCAGCGGTTCGTCGTCGAGCGCGCTGGTCAGCGCGGCGATTCGACCAGACCGCCTGCGGACGTGGATTCCCGCCTCATCGACCGTTGCGATCCCCGCGCTGTCGTAGCCGCGGTACTCAAGGCGCCGCAGGCCCTCGAGGAGGATCGGGATGACGTCGAGCGAACCGGTGAACGCGATGATGCCGCACATGGCAGGAGTCTCTGGGGGGCCGAAGGGAGGGGATCCTGCGAACGGATTGACGGTCAGGGGGAAGGCTCGATCAGTTCGACAGCCGGGGCGCGACGGCCACCGGTTTGAAGCCGCAGCCTTCATAGAGGGGCGCGAGTTCATCGGCACAGGTGAGCATCACGTACGGGACGCGACGGAGGCAGGCCGCGTTGAGTGCCCCGCGCACCAGCGCCGAGGCGATCCCCTTGCCGCGGGCGTCATCGCGGACGACGACGTAATCCAACTGCCAGTTCACCATCTCGGTGACGAGGAGGAATCCATCGATCGCGCGGTCTGGATCGCGATGGAGAACGACATGGCGCACGCCCGGCCAGATGGCGAGGAACTTGCTGCGGGTGCGGAATTGGCTGGTGACGAGATCCCAAATCGAACGACAGGCCGGTTCGTCGTCGAGGATCTCCTGCACGGCCACGACATCGACCGGTTGGTCGACAGTCGAGGCCGCGGTGGGCTCGCAGATCATGTGCATGGAGGCGCCGATGGGCCGACCCGGGATCTGGGCATCGGACGGGGAGCAACTGGCGCCGGGCGGGAAGGGAATCCGGGGAGGGAATCCCTTGGTGGCGTCTGGGGAGAGGACCGAAGTATCTCCGTCATGCCCCAGAAAGGCAAACCACGGGCTTTGTTCGGCGTGATTGTCGCCGATCAGCGCTGTCCGGCGATGGCGTAGAGGGCGTCGGAGGAACGGACGAAGAGAACGCCGTTCGCAACCAAAAGCGACGCGGTCACCGGCTCGCCGAGCTCGAGCGAATTGACCAGATCAAAGGTCCGGCCTGCCTTCACGATCGACACCCAGCCGTCGTTCGATCCGAACCACAACCGGCCGTCGGCGAGGAGGGGGCTGGTCCTATGCTGGCCGGTGTGGGTCCGCTCGAACCACAGTTCCGCGCCGGTGGCGGCGTCAAGGCACTGGAGCTTGCCGTCGTTGTGGAGGAGATAGACGAGGCCATCGGCGATCAGCGGTGTGCTCACGTCGGGGGTCCGCGGGTGGACCCAGGCGATCACCTCCGGCTTTTCGGAGCAATCGCCCGACAGTGCGTCGGAGACCTTCAGCCCCACCGTCGGGCCCCCCTTGGCCGTCGGGACGACGATCAACCCCGGGACGATGCCTGGGGAGGCGACGAAGCGAAACGTCGGATCGTGCGGCTTGGGATTGGTGCCGGTGGGGCCGTTGAGCTTCGAAAACCGCCACAGTTCCCGGCCGTCGCCGAGGGCGTGGCCGGTGATGCAATCGGCGCCGTGGACAACGAGGAACTCCTGAGCGCCATCCCGGTACACGGCCGGCGAGGCGTAGGCGTGCTTGCATTCGAACTGGGCGTCGGTGGGGCGTTCGACCTCCCAGATCGTCTTCCCCGTCGCGGCGTCGAGCTTGACGACCTTCCCCGTGCGGGTCTGGTCGTCGAGCTTCATCGGGCCGTGGATGAGCTGGAGATAGAGCGCACCGCCGTCGAGGACCGGCGTCGAAGTCATCCCGAATTGGATGTCGATCCGCCCGAAGCGTGCGTTGATGTCGGTCTTCCACACCTCGTCGCCGTCGATGGTGTGGCAGGCGAGGATGCCGGTGCCGAAGAAGCTCCAGACATGCTTGCCGTCGGTCGACGGGGAGGGGGAGGCGGAGTTGCCCTCGCCGGCCCGCGCGTCCTGATTGCCGCTCCCCACCTGTTTCTTCCAGAGGATTCGCCCATCCTTCGTCGACAGCCCGAGCACGACGAGGTCATCGCCGTCGTTGCTGGTGAGGAAAATGTGGTCCCCCCAAACGCAGGGAGTGGCACCGGCCCGGCCGGGGAGCGGGGTCCGCCACAGGACATTCTTCCCTTCTTTTGTCCAGTCGGTCGGCAGGCCGGTGGCCTCCGCCGTGCCGTCATGATTCGGCCCGCGCCAATCGGGCCAGTTTTCGGCCGATGCCGTCAGCGCGGGGACGAGGAGCAGGCCGACCAGGAGCGTCGCGACGGGGCGGGGCATGATGGATCCTGTGGGATGGTGGAGTGGAATGGGGCGCCGCGGCGGCGGCCATCAGGCATCCTTCGGCTGGCAGTACTCGAGATGGCGCTTGCTGTCGTCGAAGTTGCCGTAGTTGCAGGTGATCTCCTGGCCGGCCTCGATTTGGCGGCTGGCGATGCTGCTTTGCCCGTTCTCGTGGGTGTTGGCGTCGCGCGAGTGGTTCATGAACCGGGCATCGTCGATGCAGAGGTAGTAGGTGTTGCCGTTCTTGTAGGCGTGCGACTCAAAGAACGCCCGCTGCAGGTCGGTGAGTCCCTGGGCGTCGAGGTCGCGCTGGTGGATCACGATGTCGATGTCGGAGAGCTTCCAGACGAGCGTCCCCGCGGGGATCGGCTCGGCGGCAAACAGCCCGACCCCGGCGATCGGGCTCCGGTCGAGGTACGTCTTCACAAGCAGCATTGCTGTCGCTTCCCCGGGGCAGGGCCTGCTAGCAGGCCTGGTAGTCGATCGTGATCTCCTCGCCGGCCTCGATGTCGCGGGCGGCGCGCCAGCCGTCGTTGCGCTCGGCGCTCGGGGTGGTGGAGTGGTTGAGAAACCACCCCACCTCCATCTTCGAGAAGCTGTGCGGTACGCAGCAGTGCTCCTCCCGCTCGACCCCGTAGACAAGACAAAAGGCCTTCAGTTGCGGGTCTTTCTCCATCTCGGCGTAGGTGACGCGGCGGACCGTGTCGTCGAGGAACAGGGCGAGATAGGCCCCCTTCCGGACCGGATGTGTGACGAACACCCCGACTCCCGCGATCCCCGATGGCCGAAGGACGAACGACCGCTCGTCGGTCTCGCGCGGCTCGGTCGACAGAGGAATGTCGACGAACGTCAGATTGGTCGGCTTTGTCGGCCGTTGGCCGTCGGTGGCCTCATGATCGTGATCAGTCATCGTGAGCCCGCCCCCGCAGGAAGCAGCCTGTCCGGCGGATAAGGAAAAGTAGGACCGGCAGGATTCGAACCTGCAACCAAGGGATTATGCCTCCCACTTCGGCTTTCGCCGCCCCTTTCGGGTTCGTGGTCTGGACCATACCTTCGCCCCGCCCCCGGCGGGATGCGTCTGCCGTCTGGCCTCTACACCTTCCGTCACGACCGGTTTGCACCGGCCCCGACGGCTTGGCTCGGGATTGGCATGTCACCCCCGGCGGATGCCGACGGCGACGAAGCGTTCCCCGAGTTTGGCAGATTCTACCGCCGGCCCGGGCCACCCCCCGTGGGGCGGTCTGGGAGCGCGACGGCAACCCGTGGGGCCTCACCCTGCGGAAGGATCCGTGTAGGTGGTGCCCGTCAAGTCCCCTGCTCTGACCGTTGAGCTACGGTCCCAACTGAAAAACGATTATGGATCCCGGGATCCCCCGAGGGCAAGGAGGAGGTCCGCGGGACGGTCGCCCCACGAATCCCGCCGGCCATCCCGGGGGATCACCCCGGCATCATTTCAGGATCTGGGAGAGGTTGTTGAAGTCGTCCCGCCACAGCGGCACCTCCTTGTCGAGGTTCACCCCCGTCGGCATCACGTCGGTGGTGCTGGCGAGGAAGGCCTCGTTGTTGGTGAGGAGGGCGAAGTCGGTCTCGTAGAAGAGCCGCTCGCTGTCCTGCGGCGCGGTGATCCGCCGCAGTTTCAGCCCGTGCTCCCGGGCCAGTCCCTTCACCACCGGCCAGAGGTCGATGTAGCGGTTCTTGATGTTCATGCAGATGATCCCCTCGTTCTTGTCGGCGAGGTGATCGACGTAGAGCTTCATCGCCTCGGTCGTGATCAGGTGCGTCGGCACGGAGTCGCCGCTGAAGGCATCGACGGCGATGACGTCGAAGCGGTGACTCCCTCCCTGCTGGAGCTCCTGTTCGAGCATCAGCCGGGCATCGCCGGCGACGAGCTTCTTCTCCGCCGGGCAGTCGGAGAGGTGGGTGAAGAGCGTTTTCGCCTGACGGATGACCTCGTCATTGATCTCGTAGAAGCGGTAGGAGTCGCCCGGCCTGGCGAAGGCCGCGGTCGTGCCGATGCCGAGGCCGATCGTGCAGACTCGGGCGCTGGCCTTCCCGTCGAAGGCATGGATCGCCTTGGAGATGCCGGTGTGCTCGCCGTAATAGGCAAGCGGGATGCGGCGCTTGGCGATGTCGTCGGAGACGTATTGCTTGCCGTGGGCCGTGCCGCCGTGCCACATCGTGCGGTGATGGAGGGGGGTGCCGACGTCGGTTTCCGCGATCTGGCTGACGCCGTAAAAGTTGCGGGCCTGATCGATGTAGCGATTCGGATCAGACATCCAGGTGCGGAAGAGGAGGAGCCCACCCACCGCGCCGAGGGCAGCGAGAGCGTACTTCCACGCTTCGCCCTTCGCCCCGGCGTCACCCTTCGTCTGCTTCAGCGACGCGGTGAGGACGACGGCAATCGCCAGGAGGAGCGAGCCGTAGATCGTCAGGCTCCACTCGTGGTAGTCGGTCCACAGCCGGGGGGCGATGAGGCTGACGAACACGCCGCCGAGCGCCCCCCCGAGCGATACGAGCATGTAGAAGAGGGTGAGATGGTCGGCGTGGGGGCGGATCCGCACGATCTCCCCATGGCAGACCATGCAGATCAGGAACATCGTCGTCGACAGGAGGATCACCTCCTGCCAATAGGGCATCCGGTGGCTGAATCCGATCCCCTCGAGGCCGTCGCGGAGGAAGTAGAAGAGGCTGTCGCCGGCCACGGCCACGACCGCCGCCAGCATGAGGAGCGCCGTCGTGCGGCGCAGATACCAGCGCTCGTGGTCGAAGCAGATGATGAAGGTGAGGAGGTAGAGGCTCAAAGGGACGATCCACAGGAAGGGGATCGGCGCCACGTCCTGGCACATGTGGTTCGTTGTGGCCAGGAACACCATCGAGGCCCAGGCCGGAAGGAGGACCCAGGCGATCGGGTGGAACCAGGTCATGCCGCTGCCGGGGTCGGCCGCGCGGGCCTCCCGGGCGCCGTCGGCCTTGGCACTGTGCCGGAAGGTGAGATAGGCGATCGCGGCGCAGGTGACGGCGAACATGGCGAAGGCGACCCGCCAGACGAAGGTCTGCGTCTGCACGCCCCAGATGGTCTCGAAGAAGAACGGATAGGTGAGGAGGGCGGCAAACGAGCCCATGTTGGAGAGGGAGTAGAGCCGGTAGGGCGACTTTCCGGGGAACACCCGGCTAAACCAGGCCTGCACGAGCGGACCGGTCGTCGCCAGCATGAAGTAGGGGAGGCCGACGGCAAACGAGAGGAGCTTGATGATCCGCCACGTCGGGTCGCTGCTGTCGCTCGGCTTGAAGGCCGGATCGGGGGCGATGGAGAACAGGGCCACTGCGAGAACCAGGAGCACAATGTGGAGCCCCATCTGGGCCGCGCGGGGAAGGAAGCGGATGCTGGCGTGCGCGTAGGCGTACCCGGCAAAGAGGAGGCACTGGAAGAAGAGCATGCAGGTCGTCCAGACCGCCGGCGAGCCGCCGAACCAGGGCAGAATGAACTTCCCGATGATCGGCTGGACCTGGAAGAGGAGAAACGCGCTGAGCGTGATCGCAAAGGCGAAATGAACCCCGAGCCAGCGGTCGGAAACCGGGCCGGGCTGGGGCTGCGTGGATTGGGACATGCGGG
>CALQRA010000081.1 GCA_943332855.1 Candidatus Kuenenia stuttgartensis | reverse complement strand
TGAGCACGATGTCGGTGCTCGAAGCGCCGTTGGGGCGGAAGGCGGCGTGCGACACGCCGAGGAAGCCGGGGAGCCCCGGCGAGCCGTACGGTGGGTGACCGGCGTCGGGGGAGAGGCCGACGAAGGCCGGCACCGCCTGCTCGACGCTGCCGAGGAGTTTGCTCGTCACCGCCCCCATACTCGGCCAGCCGCCGGGGGGCTGGTTGCGGACGGTGCGACCGGTGTAGCAGATGAAGGAGTCGTGGTTACCGTCGGGGGAGCCGTGGACGCTTCGCAGCGGGACGCACTTGTCCATGATCTTGGCGAGCCTCGGCATGTGCTCGCAGATCTCGATGCCAGGGACGTTCGTCGAGATCGGCTTGAACTCCCCACGGATCTCCGCCGGGGCGTTCATCTTCAGGTCGTACATGTCTTGGTGGCCGGGGGCCCCGCACATGTAGATCATGATCACCGACTTGTGCGTCCGGCGGCCGGAGGCCTGCTCGGCGGCGAGGATCCGTGGCAGCGAGAGGCCGCCGACGGAGAGCGTGCCGATGCGGAGCATGTCGCGCCGGGAGAGGCCGTCGCAGAACCGAACGCCCCGGCCACTCTTCTGGTCAACGATCGAGAGCATCGCGTGTTCCTCCAGCCCCGCCTCGACAGGGCAGCCCGGCTCCTGCCGACCTGCCCCTTTTTTGGCCTAAGCCCCAGTCCGTCCACCGCACCCAACTTTACCGCACCAACCTTGTCGGCACGAACGGCACCCGCACTCTTCTCTCCGCGCGGTATCTGGCAGCTCCCTGACCGCTTCCGGTCAAGCTAATCCATGTGTGCCCATGGGTTTAGGTCGAACGAGGAGAAATTGGGCCGGGGCCAGGGGGAGAAAGGGATTCAAGCGGGGTTTCCCGGGGTAGAATCCGAGGACATTCAAGGGGGGCCAACCATGCTCACGATCCGCGGCAGTCAGAAGCGTTTCTGCGACGGGGTCAGCCGGCGCGATTTCCTCGCCATCGGCGGCCTGTCGTTCGGTATGGGGGGGCTGTCGCTCGGCGGGCTCCACCGCCTCGAAGCGGCCCAGGCTGCGGCCGGCACGGGCTCGAAGCTGGCCCACAAGTCGGTCATCAACATCTTTCTCGGCGGTGGGCCTCCCCATCAGGACCTCTGGGATCTCAAGCCCGATGCCCCGAGCGAGGTCCGGGGGGAGTTCAAGCCGATCGCGACGAATGTCCCTGGGATCCAGATCTGCGAGGTCTTTCCCCGCCTCGCGCAGCGGACCGACAAGTGCGCCATCATCCGCTCGATCGTCGGCTGCGACGGGGCCCACGCCGCCTTCCAGACCAACACCGGCTGGACTGAGGCGAGCCTGCGGACGCTCGGCGGCCGCCCCTCCCTCGGCGCCGCTATTGCCAAGATCCAGGGGCCGGTCGACAAGGCCGTGCCGCCGTTTGTGGGGCTCGCCGCCAAGACGCAGCATGGCCCCTGGTCCGACTCGGGGACGGCCGGCTTCCTCGGCCCCGCCTTCGGCCCCTTCCGGCCCGATGGCCCCGACATGGCCAACATGCAGCTCAAGGATGTCTCCCTGGAGCGACTCTCCGACCGGCGCAGCCTGCTTTCGAGCGTCGACAAGCTCCGCCGCGATGTCGACGCCAGTGGCACGCTCAACGGGATGGATGCCTTCGAACAGCGGGCGTTTGACGTCCTCACCGGTTCAAAGCTCCTCGACGCCCTCGATATTTCCAAGGAAGACCCGGCCGTCCGCGCCGCCTACGGCGACGGCAAGCCGTATCAATTCCAGTACGACGGCGCCCCGACCTGCAACGACCATCTCCTCGTCGCCCGCCGGCTCGTCGAGGCGGGGGTGCGGGTCGTCAGCCTCTCCTTCGGGCGCTGGGACAGCCACGGCGGTAATTTCGCCATGGTGCGCGACCATGGTCCGAAGCTCGATCAGGCGCTCTCGGCGCTGATCGATGATCTCGAGAGCCGGGGGATGCTCGGTGACGTCTCGATCGTGGTGTGGGGCGAGTTTGGCCGGACGCCGAAGATCAACAAGGATGCCGGCCGCGACCACTGGCCGCAGGTGAGCACGGCGCTCCTGGCCGGCGGCGGGATGCGCACTGGGCAGGTGATCGGGGCCACCAACCGGCTCGGCGAGCATGCCACCGATCGCCCCGTTCATGTCCAGGAAGTACTGGCCACCCTCTATCACAACCTCGGCATCGACACGCAGACCTTCACGGTCGTCGATGCCACCGGCCGGCCGCAGTACCTCGTCGACAAGCCGGCGATCGCCGAATTGCTCTGATCAGGCGCGGATCTGCCGGCCGCGAACCGGCCAAAGAAGCGGCCAAATAGGGGCTTGAGCCGCTGGATGGCGGCGTGCGAAGTGGCTTTCCAGAAAGAGGTTGCGCTGTTTCTAATGGCGTCAGTGAACCGGCCAAAAAAGCGGCCATAATGGCTGTATGAGCCAGCCAGTCGATCGCGGAGAGAGCACAAGCCTGATGGAGCCTATGCTCCTGGGCGAATCCTCGCCCCGGCGGGTGGCGCTGGCCGACAAGGCGCTCGAACTCGTCACTGCCTCGACCCGCCTCGACGGGACGCTGCCGCGGGGAGTTGCCGGGTGCCTCGCCGGCTTCGTCCGCTCGATGAACTGCTATTACAGCAATCTCATCGAGGGGCACGACACCCACCCGGTGGATATCGAGCGTGCCCTGCGGGCCGACTACAGCGCCGAGCCGCGGAAGCGGGATCTCCAACTCGAAGCCCGCTCGCACATCGGCGTACAGGCTTGGATCGACGCGGGCGGGTTGGCAGGTCGGGCGTCGACCGCTGTGGCCATCCGCGAAATCCACACGCGGTTCTGTGGCGAACTTCCCGAGTCGCTGCTGACCGTCGGAGATATCGCGACCGGCGGTGGGATTCGTGTGGTGCCGGGGAGTTGGCGGGTGACGGACGTGGCCGTCGGTCGTCATCGTGCCGTCAGCCCGGGTGCCGTGGAGCGGTTCATGGAGCGCTTCGAGGCCGTCTACGCGCACCTCGGGAAAATGGAGACCATCCTTGCCGTGGCGGCGGCCCACCACCGGCTCCTCTGGATCCATCCGTTTGCTGACGGCAATGGGCGAGTCGCACGGCTCGTGTCGTACGCGATGCTCCGTGACTCCATCGGCGCCAGTGGCATCTGGTCGATCGCCAGGGGGCTCGCCCGCCGCGAGGTCGATTACAAGGATCGGCTGGAGGACTGCGACCAGCCCCGTCGGAGCGGCTTCGACGGCCGTGGGGCGCTTGGCGAGGGAGCCCTCGCCGACTTCGTGGAGTTCTTCCTCGACGTCTGCTTGGATCAAGTGACGTTCATGGAGCGTTTGGTGCAGCCTGCCGCGCTCACTGGGCGCGTCATCCGATGGGCCGAAGAGGAAATGGCCGCGGGGCGACTCGCGCCGCGATCGGATCGGCTCCTCGAAGCGTTGCTTCTGCGGGGAGAGTTCGAACGTGGCGACGTCGAACGACTGCTGTCGGTCAGCGAACGGACCGCGAGGCGGACGACGTCGTCCCTGCTCGAGGCCGGTGCACTGGTGGCCGACTCGCCCCGGGCTCCGCTGCGGCTGGGCTTTCCTGTGAAGGCAGCGCACCGCTGGCTGCCGGGGTTGTTTCCTGATCCGCCGTCCGGGAACCGGTGACCGCGCTGTGAAGCGCCGCCCCCGGCGCCCGGCCGTCGCGAGCCGAGCAGGCTGTGGATGAAGTCATCCGTCGCCGCTCAGGGCTTGGCCGGGGCGGGGGAGGGCTCGAGGGTGTGGGCGAGTTTGCCGTCGGCCACCGTCCAGATTCGCAGCTTGCCGTCCTGGCACCCAGCGGCGAGCCAGGTCGGCCCGGCCGCCACGGCCTGGACGAAGTCGGCGGCCCCGGGGAACTCGCGGACCGTGCCGCCGCTCGCGGCATTGTAGATCCGCACCGTCGGGTCGCCGGAGCAGGCGATCACTTCTTCGCCCGGGGCGATGAACTTCACCGCCGTGACTTCCTTCTTGAGCCCAGCGATCGTCCGCTGCTGCTCGCCGGTGACGACGTCCCAGACCTTGATCGCGTTGTCGGCCCCGGCGCTCGAGAGGCGGCGGCCGTTGGCCTGCCAGGCGACCCCGAGGACATGACCGGTGTGCCCCTCGAAGCTCTTGATGTGCTTGCCGTCGGCGACACTGTGAACCTTCACGAAGCGGTCGGTCGCCCCCGAGGCGAGGAACGCTCCGTCGCGTGAGAACTCGAGCGCTGTGACCGCGTCGGAGTGCGGCGCGGCAAACTCGCGGACGAGCGCCCCATCGGCTCCATTCCAGAGCTTGATCTCGCCCGAGCGGCTGGCGCGGCCGCTGCCTGTGGCCAGGGTCTTTCCATCGGGGGAGAAGGCGAGCGCTGTGACGCCGTCGATCGGCGGCACGCCCGCCTCGTCGTCGCTCGCCGGCGGCGTCAGTTCCCCGCCGATCGTGCGGGCGAGCGTCCAGCGCGGGGCCACCTGCCAGATCGCGGCGGCGGCCGCACCGCCGCCGATGAGGGCCCGGCCATTGTCGAGGAATGCCACCAGCGCCTTCGATTCGCCAGCGCCGCCGTCCCACGTATCGCGCGGGATCGCGTCTTGGCTGCCATGGAGCGAGACGATGCCATCGGCCCCCGCACAGAGAATCCAGTGGCCATCGGGGGAGAAAGCAACCGCCGCGGCCGGCTTCTCCGAAGCGGTTTTTTGGTCGGCCAGTGCCAAACGGGCTGCCTCGGATGCCGCCGCGTCGGCCTCGGACTTCGTCGCCTCTTCCTTCCGCTTGGGAAGGTCTTCGTTCGAGCGCGCGACCTGGGCCTGGGCGAACTCGACGGCCCGCTTGGCGCTCGTGGCGGCCGTCTCGGCCCCCTTGCGGGCATCCTCGGCGGCGGTGGAGGCCTTCTTCATCTCCTCCATCTTCTTCGTCGCCTCGTCGGCCTTTGCCTTGGCGCGCTCGATCTGCTGGGCGGCCTGAACGACAGCCTGATCGGTGGCGGCCCGGGCGGCGGCAGCGGCGGCGGCGGCGGCCTCGAAGCTCTTGAGAGCCTCGGCGGCAGCAGCGTCGCCGGCGCTCGACGCCGCGACCAGCGCGAAGGCGTCCTTCCCGGCGATCGTCCCCTCCAGCGCCGCCACGACGGCGGTGGCGGCCTTCGTCGCCGCCTCGTGGGCCGTGGTCGATTGAGCGAGCGCCGTCCCGGCGGCCTGGGCTACCCCTGCGGCTTCGTCGGCGGCCACCAGCGCCGTCTTTGCCACCTCGGCCTTTTCACCGAGCGTCTTCTCGGCGGCAGCGAACTTCTCGTTCGACTGCGTCGTCTCGGTGTTGGCCGCTTCGATCGCCTTCTCGGCGGCGGTCACCTGGGCCTTGCCATATTCGACATCCTGCTTGCGGACGGCCGAATCGATCTCGGCCAAGCGGAGCTTCTCGGCGATCCGCACGTCTCCCTTCCACTCGGCTGCCATCGCCCCGTCGGCGACGTTCCAGAGCTTGACGCCCGGCACCGTGCCGACCGTCGCCAACCGCGTGCCGTCGGGCTTGAGCCCCATGCCACCAAGCGGCCCCCCATGGGCGAATTGGCGGACGACCGCTCCCCCCTCGACATTCCAAAGGCGCACCGTCCCGTCGGCGCCCCCGGCGAGGAGGTGACCGGAGAGGGTCGGGGTGTCGGCGAGTGCCGCGACGGGACCGGCGCCGGCGTTCAATTCCTTGATCGGCTGCGGGGCCGCGGCGACCGGATCGACCGGCGGCGCGGGGAGAGGAAGGGCAAAGGTGCGGACGATGCCGTCGGCTTCCGCCACGGCCAGTTGTGCCCCGACGGCGGTCACGGCGAGGGCACGGATGCCGGCCGGCCGCATGAACCGCCCCGTCACGTTCCCATCGGCGGCATTCGTTGCCACGATGCTGCCGTCGGCGCCGGCCGAGTAAACCGTGGCCCCGTCGGCCGTGAGGGTCAGCGCGGCGACGGCGGCAGTGTGGGCCTTGAACGCCCGACGCACAGCACCGCTCGAGGCATCGATGAGGATGACGGTGCCGTCGGGGCGGCCGCAGGCGGCACTTCCCGCGGCGGAGGCCATGGCGGTGATCCCGGCCGTCTCCGCCACCTCGGCG
The DNA here is from genome assembly GCA_943332855.1 of Candidatus Kuenenia stuttgartensis. GTDB lineage: Bacteria > Planctomycetota > Planctomycetia > Pirellulales > UBA1268 > QWOP01. The sequence goes on along the minus strand of CALQRA010000081.1, from coordinate 12,806 downwards.
AGGCGCGAGGCGCGGGACCGCTCCCACAGCTTGACGGTGCGGAACGAGCCGGAGGCGAGCAGGTCATTGTCGGGGGAGATGGCCAGCGACAGGATCGTGTCGCGATGGGCACTGTCGGCGGCGGCAGGGGTGTCGGCCGTGGCCGGGTCGACCAGCGCCCCCAGGAGGGCGCCGGTGCTGCTGTCGTAGATGCTCAAGCGCCCGCCGCGGGCGGCGGCGGTGACGCGGCCATCGTTGCTCATCGCGACGGCGAGGACTCCACCGCTGCCGGCGGGGATCGGCCGCCAGTTGATCGGTTTCTTCGCGATCGCCGGGCCGGCGGCAGCCCCCTCGTTGATCCAGCGTTCGAGGAGCCCGAGTTGTACCGGGCTCATCGCCTTCGCCCCGACCTTGTTTTCCGGCGGAGGCATGAAGTCCTCCTGAAGGTGGGACGAGCGGAGGAAGACGGGGCTCTCCGCCGCCTTGCCGGCGATCACGCCCGGGCCGGAATCGCCCCCCGTCAGGATCCCCTTGAGGGAGTCGAGGATCAGCCCCCCCTCATGGATCTTGGGGTTGTGGCAGGCGGTGCAGTTGGCGGCAAGGAACGGGAGGATCTCGTCCTGGAAACGGACGGCGTCGGTCCGTTCAGGGGCCGTGATCGGCAGGCCGTCGGCAAGACCGGCCACGGGGCCGAGCAGGGCCGCGACGGGAACCGCCAACAAGCGCGTGACGACGGTGCGGAAACGGTTGATGCTCATCGGAAACCTCTCTCCTCGTTCGACTCTTGCGCGGACCCGAAAGAGGATCCGCACCCTGGCGTCTGGGCGCGACTCGCACCCCGCCCCTCTCCGTCGCAGGCCTCAGCGCTCACGGCTCACGGCGCCTCAACGACCACCGAGACCTTGCGTTCGGTAACGACATCCCGATCGTAAAACTTGACCTTACCCTTCAAGACCAACTCGTAGCGGCCAGGGGGGGTTTCGCCGGTGGTGACGATCTTGACGATGCCCTGGGCTTGATCCCCCGGCACGGTGACCGCCGTAATCGACAGCCCGGGCACGGGATTCGCCGGCACCGCCTCGAGGATGATGTCGCCGCCGAGGCCGTAGCGGCGCTCGCAGGGGACGGCAAGATCGACGCTCGCGCCCTGCTTGAGCGAGACCGGCTCCGGAAGCGCGCCGAACTCCAGCGGCAGCTCGGCCACCCGGAGCATGATCGAGGGGACGATCACCGGCACGTCGATGTCCTTCGGGGCCGCGGCAGCAGCCGTCTCGGCGGCTGCCTTCTCACGGCGCACGCGCTCCTCCTCGGCGGCTTTGGCCTTCGCCTCCGCCTCTTTGAGCTGCGCATCGGCCTTGGCCTTCGCCTCGGTCTGTTCGGCCGTCGGTTGCTGGCCGGCGGCCTGGAGGTCGGTGAGCACCTTGTCGGCGGCGGCGAGGCCCGTCTTCGCCCCCTCGACCTGGGCGACACGGTCCTTCACCAGGGCCGCGATCCGCTCATGATCGGCCTTGGCCAGTTCCGCGGCCTGGGGGTTACGGGCGTAAGCCATCTTCGTCGCGCCGCGGAGGAGAATCTGGTAGACGCCGGCAGGGAGCTTCGGGTCGAGATCGATCTCGGCCGTGGCTGCCGTGGCCGCCTCGGCGAGCTTGATCTCGGGCACTTTGAGCTCGGCCGGCAGGCCCGGCGCCGTGAGGGACACATCCCCTTTGCCACCGGGACGACGGACCAGCGACAGCGGGATCGAGACCTTCCCCCCCCGCGCCGTTTCCCAGACCTTCGTTTCGGTCGGGGCGACGGTGAGCGGCGCGGCGTCGCCAGTCACCGCGAGCGCAACGTCGTGGAGCTCGTGGACGATCCGTGGCACATTCTGGCTGTCGGCGTTGAAGCGGAGCGTTGCCACGCGCGCCGGGTGAACGACCTCGGCCTCACCGATCTTTGCCCTACCGACGACGCGGATCGTTCCCGACCAGGGCTTCATCCCCTCGGCGGCCGAAAGGACGAGCGTCGCCCGGTTGGTGCGGGCCGGCGCGATCGCGGGAGCCGCGCTGACGCCGGCGGGGAGCCCCTCGGCTTCAACCGTTACGTCGCCGGAAAAACCGTCGGTGCGGAAGACCATGACGTCGATCGTCGTCGCGCCGCCGATGTCGACCACCGGCGGGACGACGTTGGCCTTGTTGGCGTCGGCCCGGTTCTGCTCCGCCAGCAACGCGAGGACGCGGAAGTCGGGGGCGGGCTTGCGCGCCACGAGCACCCAGGCGTTCTCGGGGGAGGTCCGCGAATCGGCCTTGAGATCGCGCACCAGGATCCGGTAGGTGCCATCGGCCGGCGCCTTGAACTCAATGGTCGGATCGGCCGAGGGGCGGTCGATGGCGCCGCCGACGAACTCGGCCGGGCCGTCGTCCACGAAGGCAATCTCCTTCCCGACCGGATTTCCGTCGGGGCCAGTCGTGACGCTCTCGATCGTCAGGCAGGGGTCGGTCTGGAGGCCGAGTCGGTTGGAGACGAGATCGAAGACGAACGTGTCGCCGGCTTTGGCTTCGAACGTAAACCAGTCGCGGTCGCCACGCGGATGGAACCGGCCCGCGAGCGTGGCGGGGAAGGAGACGGTCTGGGCTGTCGCTGGTCGGTCGTTCGGCTCGGCTTCGATCACCGGAGCCGAGGGCGCCAGGAGCGCCGGGGCGAGTGGCTGCGCAGCACCGGGAACGTCACCGAAGAGATCGACCAGATCGGCCGTGGCATCGCGGGGGGCGAGCAACCGCCAGGCGTTGCGCACCGTCGCGCCGCGGGCGGGATCGCCGGCACGGACGTCGATCGAGATCTTCTCGAGCGCTGCCGTCCCCTCCTGGGCGGAAAGGGCCGGGAGGGCCGCCGGAGTGCCGCCGGGGAGCCCCACGCCGTAGACGTCGACCTTCAACGACTCAGCCAGCCGGGCGACCGGCGGAAAGACGAAGTCGATCTGCGGCGCCGTCGACACGCCGAGCCGGTAGTGGTTGTCGTCGCCGCCGGCGGCGTAGAGATCGTGGATCCGCACCACGTAGCGCCCCTTGGCGGGGGCGGTGAAGTCGAGGAACGGATCGTCGGTATGGTGGCGGCGGGCGGTGGCCAGGACGCGGCCGCTGGCATCGAGAACGTCGAGGACCGGGGTCATCCGCGAGTCGATCCGCCGGGCCCAGACCTCGGCGCGGATCCGCTGACCAGCCTCGAGGGGTACGGCGTAATGGTCCGACTTGCCAGCCGTGGGCCGCGCGGTGATCGTCGCGTCGGCGGCCACATCCTGCGCCTTGGAAAGACTGTCGGGCTCGCCGGCCTTCGCGATCTCGGGGGTCGTTCCGACGAGGAACGTGCGCGGGCCGCTCACGCCGTAGCGGCCGACGGCGACGACGTCATACAGGCCGGCCGGCACGTCGGGGGCGATCGTGACGACCATTCTCCGCGGGATGGCACGCGGCTGCGGGTCGAACTCCGTCGGTGCGGCCATCTCCGGTGTGGCCGTGATGCCGGGGTGGGAGAAGATGAGCTTCTCGAGGTCGTCGAGGTCGGCGCCGAGGAGCGTGACAGTGACCTGTGAACCCTGCTTGCCGCCGGTCGGCTGGAGGGCGGCAAGCGTCGCACGGGGAAAGTCGGCCAGCGCCGGCAGCGCGGCGAGCATACCGGCAATCGCCAGGATGGCGGCGGAGATCGTGGCGGCAGGAGAGCGGAAGATTCTCATGGTGGTACGGTCCACGGGGAGGACGGACGCGGGGCACCGCTGGCCATCCGTGGCTTCGCTGCTGGTCCGCAATTTGGATCGGGAGCTGTCTGCCCCCGATCGGCCCCCCGGGGGCGAACGGTCCCTTCGTGAATGGAATCAGTGGTTGAAGAGGAATTCCTTGGTATTCAGCAGCGACCAGATCACGTCCTCGTAGGCGGCCTGACGGTTGTCGCCGTGCCCCTCGAGATATTTCTGGACGAGCCCGTTCTCCTCGGTCGATGGCGGCCGGGAGAATGACACCAGGTACAGTTCCGCGACCTTCGCGGCGTCGTCCCGACCTTGATCGGCGACGAGCTTTGCCGCCCGGCCATCCCCCCCGAGCTTGCCGAGGATGTCGGCCGAGTTGATGAGGTGGATGCTCTGCGCGAGATTCGCCTCCGACACGCGCTCGCACTCGCAGGCGCTGTCGCCGTTGGGACGGCCGAAGACGGTGAGGAAGTAATTGCCGAAGTTGGGGTCGGGCAGCTGGATTGACCGGGTGCCGGCGAGCGTGCCGCCGAAGGCGGTCTGTTTGGCCGTCAGCGTGTCGATGGCGTCGAGGGCCACCTCGGCGGGGAGCCGGCGCGGGTAGAAGCGCGAGAAGCTCTGCCGATCCTCGGCGTTGAACTCATTTGGCTCAGCCGAGAGCTGGTAGGTGTTCGACCGGCAGATCGTCCGCACCAGATGCTTGAGGTCGTAGCCGTGGTGGACAAAGTCGGCGGCGAGGGCGTCGAGGAGGGGGGGATTCGTCGGCGGATTCGTCAGCCGCATGTCGTCCTCCGGCTCAACCAGCCCGCGCGAGAAGAAGTGCTTCCAGTAACGGTTGACGAGCGAGCGGGCGAAGAACGGGTTGTCGCGGGTGGTCATCCAGTCGACCAGCGCCGTCCGCGGATCGACGTCGGCGGCGAGCTCGGCCGGCTTGCCACCGAGGACCGCTGCCTGGTGGGTGGCCTTGGGGCCGGCCGCCTGCGCCGGGCCGCGGTTGTGGAAGATCTGGTCCTCGCCCGGTTGGGCCCCCTTCTTCCGGCCGATCCGCGAGAAGAACGCAGACAGCTGGTAGTAGTCTGCGGTGCTCCACTTCTCGAACGGATGGTGGTGGCAGCGGGCACACTGGAGCCGCAGCCCGAGAAAGAGCTGCGAGAGATCTTCGACCTGTTGGTTCGTGTCGACCACCTGCCGATACCAGATCGTGGCCGGGTTGCCGCTGGCCTCGCCCGAGGCGCTGACGATGTCGCGGACGAATTGGTCGTAGGGCTTGTTTTCGGCCAGGCTCGAGCGGATCCACTCGTGGAACGAGTAGCTGCCGTGGCGGTGGAGGGTGTCGTCGGTCCGCTTGTTCCGCAGGATCGCCGACCATTTGTTGGCGAAGGTGTCGGCGTAATCGGGGCTGTCGAGGAGCCGGTCGACGAGTTTGTCACGCTTGTTGGGATCGGAGTCGGCGAGGAAGGCCCGTGTCTCGTCGAGCGCGGGGACGCGGCCGGCGATGTCGATCGTCACGCGTCGCAAGAAGGTGGCGTCGTCGCACCGGCCCGACGGGGGAAGCGACAGCGAGACGAGGTTGTCGAGCACGTGGCCGTCGATGAAGTTCCGCGCGAAGGCATTGCGGGCCGGCATCAGGTCGATCGGCGACTCCAGCGGCACCGTCGCCCGGAACACCGCCACCTGGCTCTGGTAGCGGACCATGAGGGCAGCGACACCGCTCCGCGGCGGGCCATTGCCGCGCTCGGCTGCCGAGACGAGGCCGGTCTTGTCGACGCTGGCCAGTTCAGGGGCGTTGACCTCATACTGAGCCATCGGCGTCACATCCTCGCGCGAACCGTCAGAAAGGATCGCCATGACGCGAACCTGCTGCGACTGCCCCGGGTGCATGACGCGCACCGTCGGGAAGACCTCGATCCCGACGACGGCCGGGGCCTGCGGGTCGCCCGGTTGGGCTCCTTCGGAAATCCAGCGCGAGATCAGCCGGTAGGAGGGGGAGCCGGTCTCAATCAGTCTGCCGCCGCCATGGGGGACGACCGCCGCAGCCTTGAGGAGCAGGAGGCTCTCGTCGGGGGCGGTGGTGGAGATCCGCCGGCCACGGGCCTCCTTGACGAGATGTTCGTGGTCCTCCGCCGGCTCAAATCCCAGCAGCGAGAGCCGGAAGCCGTTTTGGCCGCCACTCTTTCCGTGGCACCCGCCGCTATTGCAGCCGAATTTCGTGAACACCGGGACCACCCGGCCGAAGAACTCGACCGGCGGATCGTTGCCAAAACGTTCGACGACCAGCGGCACGCGGGTCTCGGGGAGATCGGCGAGGCCCGGGACGGCGGAGACACTGATGACGATCTCCCCCTGGCCATCGGCCGACGGGATCACGACCCCCTCGGGGGTGACCGTGGCGAGGGTGTCGGGTTCGACCCGGTAGCTCGCCTGACGGGTGATGTCACGCTCATGATCGGCGTCGGCGCCCGCCGGGACGGCGCTGACGACCAGTTGCCGGCGCCCTTCGGTGCCGATGACGTGCAGCGGGCCACCCGCCGGTTCGCCGGTGGAAATCTCGATCCGGGTTCCGGCGGATGGGCCGGCCGTAGACTCGGCGGCGTGGAGCGTGCCGGCCGGCAGGGCGGCCGCGAGAACCGTGGCGAACGCCCGCGTCAGCAGGGCACCACCAGGGCCCAATCGGCGGGCACTCCGGAGGCATTTCCGGCGGACGATCGGCAGCACGGGCATATCCATGGTTCTCTCCACGGCGACAAATCCCCTCACAAGATCCTCAATATTATCCCCCAAACCGTCACCAGCCGCAAAGATGAGGCCAAGAAAGGTCTGTAGGATTGGCTGTAACGTGTTTTTCGATGGGAGGTTACGTTCTTTTCTGGGGGGGCAGCCAGGTCGGTTGCCGATCGTTCGAAAGGGGGGTATTGCGGCCGATTCGGTCTCCTTAGGACGCTGCCACGGCCCGGGCTGTGGACTGTCGACAGCTGCCCCGACACGGTGGCTGGTGGTGGTCGCGGGATCCCTCTGGGCCGGCGCCGGTCGGCGCTGAATCCCCCTGTCCGTCCTCCGGTTGAGCTTCTACGTTCTACGTCTTGCGTCACCATGGCCGACCAGCCTGCCGAGACCTCTCCGCTCCCCGCGATTGAAGCCCATGACTTCCTACAACCTCACCCACCTCCGTCAGCTCGAGGCCGAGAGCCTCCACATCATCCGCGAGGTGGCCGCCGAGTTTGAAAACCCGGTCATGCTCTACTCGATCGGCAAGGACTCGGCCGTCATGGTGCGCCTCGCGGAGAAGGCCTTCTTCCCGGCCAAGCCCCCCTTCCCGCTCATGCACGTCGACACGACGTGGAAGTTCCGCGACATGTACAAGCTCCGCGACGAGTACGTCGCCAAGGAGCTCGGCTTCAAGCTCATCGTCCATGTCAACGAGGAGGGAAGGGCCCAGGGGATCAACCCCATCACGCACGGCAGCAAGGTCCACACCGACGTGATGAAGACGCAGGGCCTGCGGCAGGCCCTCGACAAATACCGCTTCGACGCCGCCTTCGGAGGAGCCCGCCGCGACGAGGAGAAATCGCGGGCCAAGGAGCGGGTGTTTTCCTTCCGGGACGAGCACCACCGCTGGGATCCGAAGAACCAGCGGCCCGAGCTTTGGAACCTCTACAACACGAAGGTCAAGAATGGGGAGAGCATCCGCGTCTTCCCGATCTCCAATTGGACCGAGCTCGACGTCTGGCAGTACATCCACCTCGAGAAAATCCCGATCGTGCCCCTCTACTTCGCCGCCGAGCGGCCGATCGTGTGGCGCGACGGGGTGATGATCATGGTTGACGACGACCGGCTCCCGCTCAAGCCGGGCGAGACCCCCGAGCTGCGCCGTGTCCGCTTCCGCACCCTCGGCTGCTATCCCCTCTCCGGTGCCGTCGACTCCAATGCCACGACCCTCCCCGAAATTATTCAGGAGATGCTCCTGACGACGTTCTCGGAGCGGCAGGGGCGGCTCATCGATTCCGACGAGGCCGGTTCGATGGAGAAGAAGAAAAGAGAAGGTTACTTCTAGTTTCCCGCGGGAACGGCCATCCCTGGCCCGTCCCCGCTCGGGTCGGCCGCAGGGAACGCCGAGGGTTCTCTGGGCCGACATGCATCGCAACCGGCGATGCGGGCGTCGCATCGGCAACACTTCCGCAGGTTCACGCATGTCCCATCAATCCGCGCTCATCGCCCAAGACATCGACGAATACCTCGCCCAGCACGAGCGCAAGGAGCTGCTGCGGTTCATCACCTGCGGGAGCGTCGACGACGGCAAGAGCACGCTTATCGGCCGGCTGTTCTACGAATCGAAAATGATCTATGAGGACCAACTGGCAGCGATCACCAGGGATTCCTCGCGCTACGGCACGACCGGCGGCGAGGTCGATCTGGCGCTGTTCACCGACGGCCTCGAGGATGAGCGGCAGCAAGGAATCACGATCGACGTCGCCTACCGCTACTTCTCCACCGACAAGCGCAAGTTCATCATCGCCGACACCCCTGGGCACGAGCAGTACACGCGCAACATGGCGACGGGGGCCTCGACGGCCGATCTGGCCATCATCCTCGTCGACGCCCGTCACGGCGTCCTTACGCAGACGCGCCGCCACAGCTTCATCGTCTCGCTCCTGGGGATCCGGCATGTCATCGTCGCCGTCAACAAGATGGACATCGTCGGTTACGACCAGGCTGTCTTCGAGGAGATCCGCGCTGACTACGCCGCCTTTGCCGCGCGGCTGGAGCTCCCCGACCTCCACTTCCTGCCGATCTCGGCGCTCAAAGGGGACAACGTCGTCACCAACAGCCCGAACATGCCCTGGTTCACCGGCTCCCCGCTGATGACGCTCCTGGAGACGGTCTACATCGGCTCCGACCGCAATCTCGAGGACTTCCGCTTCCCGGTCCAACTCGTCCTCCGGCCGAATCTCGATTTCCGCGGCTTCTGCGGCACGATCGCCTCCGGCATCATCCGCAAGGGGGACGAGGTGATGAGCCTCCCCTCCCGGAAGAAGAGCCGCGTGAAGCAGATCGTCACCTTCGACGGCGAACGGGAAGAGGCCTTTGCGCCGCAGAGCGTGACGCTCACCCTCGAGGACGAGATCGATTCCAGCCGCGGCGACATGCTCGTTCGCCCCGGCAATCAGCCGAAGGTCGACAACCGCTTTGAGGCGATGATCGTGTGGATGGCCGAGGAGAAGCTCCTCCCCGGGAAACAGTATCTCTTCAAGCAGACGTCGAAGGTCACCAGCGGCGCCGTGAGCACGCTCCGCTACCGCGTCGACGTCAACACGCTCCACCGCCAGGACGCGCCAGCTCTTTCCCTCAACGAGATCGGACGCTGCGCGATCACGCTCACCGAGCCGATCTGCCACGATGCCTACCGGCGCAACCGCGGCACCGGCGCCTTCATCATCATCGACCGACTCACCAACGCCACCGTCGGCGCCGGGATGATTCTCGACCGCGAGCCCGAAGAGGGGCGGAGCACCGCCCACTGGGACGCCGCGGCCGCGGAGCATCTCCACGGGGCGGCCAGCGCCGTGACGGCAGACGAACGCGAGGCGCGCTTCGGCCAGAAGCCCGTCACGCTCCTCCTCACGGGGCTGACCGGCTCCGGCAAGAGCACGCTCGCGGCGGCGCTCGAGCGCCGGCTGTTCGAGGCGGGGCGGGCGGTGACCGTCCTCGACGGGCAGTCGCTGCGGCTGGGGATCAGCCGTGATCTCGGCTTCTCGGCGGGCGAGCGGAGTGAGAATCTGCGGCGCGGCGCGGAGATTGCTCGGCTGTTCAACGACGCCGGGCTGCTGTGCATCGCGGCCTTCTTGGCCCCGGAGGAATCGGTGCGGCAGAAGGCGGTGGAGCGGATCGGCCGCGACCGGGCGCTGGTCGTCCATCTCGCCTGCCCGCTCGAGGTCTGCCGGCAGCGCGACACCGAAGGGCACTATTCCCTGGCCGATGCCGGAGACATGAAGCACTTCCCCGGCGTGAGTGCGCCGTACGAGGCGCCTGGGAATCCCGATCTCGTCCTCCCGACCGACCAGTGGCCGGTGGCCAAGTGCGTCGATGCGCTGCTCAAGCTGCTCGGGGACCGCGGCGCGATCTGAAGCGGGGGACGGGATTCGCCCGGACCGTCATTCCTGGCGTAGAATCGTTGCTCACGAGATCCACGGGAGCAGATGACCGATGACCCATCGCATGACAGCCATCATCCAGGCGGAGGGTGACGGATTCGTCGCTCTCTGCCCCGAACTCGACGTTTGTAGCCAGGGAGCCACCGTGGAGGAGGCCCGCGAGAATCTCCGCGAGGCCCTCGAACTGTTCCTCGAGACCGCTCCCGTGGAGGAAGTGTCGCGGCGACTCTCGAGCGAGGTTTACGTCACCCAGCTTGAGGTGGGCATTGGGTAAAATGCGGGTCCTCTCCGGCGCGGAGGTCCGTGGCATCCTTGAACGGCACGGGTTTGTGATGGTGCGTCAGCGTGGGAGTCATGTCGCCATGCAGAAGACCGATGATGCGGGCACCGTCACCGTGCCGGTGCCGATGCACGACGAACTGAAGCGCGGCACGTTGCGGTCGATCATCCGGCAGTCCGGCATCGACAGGACTGAGTTTGAGTCGTGATCGGCCGCCGGATGCGGCGGCCGTCGACCCAGGAAACCCGTAGCGTTTTCTGCGGGTTACCAAGGGGAAAAAGGTCATGGATGACTTTTTCCACGGGTCGCTACGACGCGCCGAGGATCTCGCGGAGGCGGACGGCGGCGAGCCGGCCGATCGTGAGCGCATCCTCGCGGCCGGCGAACCGATCGGGGGCAGATAGGGCCGAGAAGGAACCCCTGTTAGGAGGGTTTTTCGGGTGGCAGAAGCACCGGATCGAACCGGTGGGCAGGACCCGTGGCGAGAGGGGAACGGCCGGCTGTGGGGCCGGCGTTCCGGGGGGATTTCAGATCCGAATCCCGAGGGTGAAGACTGCGACCAGGAGGGTCAGCGAGAGGGTGAGGAGAAACAGATCAATCGTCGGGATGCCGCGGTGAACCAGAGGGGTGGTGGGCATTTGCCCGGGACGTATCGCATCTCGACGGCGACCGGCGGTGAGTTTGGTGGGAGAGTTGAGCATCGTCGACACCGGAGTTTGGGAGATCGATCGACGGCGATTCGATCGCCGTGACGCGTGGGGCCCAAACTACGATGTTTGAATCGATGTGCAACGCTCCGGAGACGGCGCGAAACCTTACACGGCCGCGAAAAAAACTTTTCCCTTCTGGGCAACGGTCAAAACCGCTCTCTTTCGGAACCTACAGTCCCTTTAAAGCCGAAGGCTTTCCTGCTTTTAAGCTCCCGGGGGGGTTTCGGATCCCCTCTTCCAGGGAGGCTGTGAGGCGGTGGCCATCGGCTCCCAGGCTGTTTGACTGGGGACACAATGCCGCTGGGCCCCGGAAACCCTCATTTGAGGCTGGCTGGTGGCTGCTTTCCGGTGGCCCCGGGACTGTCTATGGAAGCCGGTTTTGCCGCCGTTTCAGAGGGTTTTCGCCGGCAACAGGCACAGCGTTCTTCGACCTTCCACTCCACCGCCGGCACCTTCCGCTTCGTCTCCTTGCGCACCGGCACGACGCGCGTCTTCACCTCCCCGCAGGTCGGCTTCCAGAGATCGTGCGTCCAGCAACCGCAATCGTCCTTTTTGCAGGCCTTGCCACACCACAGGCTCGGCCCCGGGATGCAGAAGTCCTCGCATTTGGAGTCCCAACAGACCTTTTTGATTTCCTTCTCGATCATCTTCGCGGCGCATACCTTCCGCACGCCCTCGCAGCTCCCGCACTGGTCGCAGCGGCCGTCGGGGGGCGGAGCTTCCTTCTTCTTGGCGTCCGCCTTGGGATCTTTCGGTTTGGCGTCGTCGCCCTTCCCGCTCCCCAGCGGATCGGGGGCTCTGCCAGGGCGTCCCTCCGGCTTGGGCACCTCGGCTTGGCTGTCCGGTGCGGGCTTCGTCGCTGTTTGTGGCTTCGCCGCCTGGGCTTCGTCTGGCAGAACGAGCTTCTGCGGCTCCGGCTTGGCCCGCGGCCGTGGCAGGGAGTCGGGGTCGGCCGCGACCGCGGTGGAGACGAGCACGAGGGCGGAGGCGATTCGGATCGCCGCCCAACTGCGGGCCGTGAAAGCTGGGAGATGGGGCATGGTATTTTCGCAGTCTGGCGTTTTTGCGGTCGGCCAAGCGGACGCAGGCCATGGATGGCTGCATCCGCGCTCTCTTCAGAACTCGATCTGGAAGCGTGTGCCGTAGATGTCGAAGGGGAGCGGGCCCTGGCCACGGACGTCGGGTATCGCGTGAATCCAGTTGAATTGGACGCGCGTGAACCGGTTCCACCACCAATTCAGCGCCACCGTCGGCGCGTTGTAGACGCCGTAGCCAGGCGCCGGCGGAGGGCCGGCGGAATTGGAGAGCTGGTTGGCCGGGTTGATGTTCGTGCAGGAGAGATCGACGTACGTCCAGCGGAAGGCCGCCTCCCACGCACCCCACCCGGCGAGGCGCCCGCGGCGACCGGTGCCGAAGAAGGTGGTGTGAGGGACGACGTTGTAATCGAGGACGCCGGCCTGCTTGAGATAGAGGGCACTCTCGCCGGTGAGGAAGTAGCCGCATTGGAAGTAGGCGGCGGGGATGAACGTCGTCGGCCCACCAAACTGATTGAAGCCCTCGAGCATCACCTCGGTCTGGAAGTGGGCCGGGCCAGCATTCCGGGCGAACTCGATGTGGGTCATCCAGAAGTTGTCGGCAAGGATGCGCCCCGAATCGATGACGCGCGGCGTGCCGGCGGCGGTCAGCCCGAGGCCGGCCGGATCGCCGACGAAGAACTCTGGGAACACGAACGAACGATACGTCTTGGCGCCGACGCCCGTGCTCCCGGAGCCACCGGTCTGGCCGTAGAGGAAGCCGGTGCCGACGTGCGTGAGGGAGCGGCCGTCGGTGAGGTCGTCGTAGTCGAGGAGGTGGGTGATGCGCGACGCGAAGCCGATGCCGCCGTTGTCGCCGATCTCGGTGCCGGCCCGGTTGTCGCCGAAGGTCTGGTAGACGTTTTGACCGGCTTCAAAAAATGTCAGGCCGGAGGC
>CALQRA010000080.1 GCA_943332855.1 Candidatus Kuenenia stuttgartensis | reverse complement strand
CCGAAAGGCCGGCGGCGGCGGCGAAGAGATCGAGAAACTCGTCGGCCCGGATCGCCGGCCAGCTCTCGAGCGCGGCGGGGACGTAGCCGCACATCCGCCGGGCCATGGCGGGCTCACGGCGGTGCGAGCGGCCGTTGACGACGATCTCCCCACCGGCGAGCGGCACGGCCCCGGCGATCGCCGCCACGAGGAGCCCTTTCCCGCATCCCCCGGCGCCGATCAGCGCCCACCCCTCGCCGGGCGCCGCGTCGAGGGAGCAATCGGCGATCGCCGCCACATCCCCCGCGCGGATCACGGCGCGTTCGATGTGGAGCATGGCAAGGTGGGGGGCACGCGCCCGAAGGAGCAGGGGCGGATCAGGGGTGGAGCGAGGATCAGAGGTGGGGCGAGCGGCCGAGCCTCTCGGTGGTCATCTCGAGCGAGACGAGCAGTCCCTTTGCCTTGTTGAGCGTCTCCTGATACTCGCTCTCGGGGACGCTGTCGGCAACGATCCCCGCCCCCGACTGCACCGAGGCGATGCCGTGGGCAAGGACGACCGTCCGCAGCGCGATGCAGGTGTCCATCGCCCCGCCGAAATCGATGTAGCCGACGGCGCCGGCATAGGGACCGCGGCGGGTCGGCTCGAGCTCGTCGATGATCTCCATGGCGCGGATCTTCGGGGCCCCTGAGACAGTGCCGGCCGGAAGGCAGGCGCGGAGCGCGTCGAAGGCCGTCTTGTCGGCGAGGAGCTTCCCGGTGACGTTGCTCGTGATGTGCATGACATGGCTGTAGCGCTCGATCGACATCACGTCGGAGAGCTTCACCGAACCGATCTCGGCGACGCGGCCGACGTCGTTGCGACCGAGGTCGATGAGCATGACATGCTCGGCCCGCTCCTTCGGGTCGGCGAGCAAACCCTCGGCGAGGGCCCGGTCCTCCTCCGGAGTGGCGCCGCGCGGACGCGTTCCGGCCAGCGGGCGCACCGTCACCGTGCCGTCGATCAGGCGCACCATGATCTCCGGTGAGCTGCCGACAAGCGTCGCGGAGGGGGTGCGGAGAAAGAACATGAACGGGCTCGGGTTCACCACCCGCAGCGTCCGGTAGAGCTCGATCGGCGGGTGGTCGAAGGGGATGTCGAGGCGGCGGCTGAGCACCACCTGGAAGACGTCCCCGGCGCGGATGTACTCAATCGCCTTGTCGACGGCGGCGAGGAATCCCTCGCGGCTGAAGGTGGAGGTTGCCGACCCGTCGCTGAGGCAGCGGGGCTCGTGGCGGGGGCCGATGTCGGCCGCTGCGGGCCAATCAGCCGGCGCGAAGAGCCGCGAAAGAGTGGCGTCGATCCGCCGCCGCGCCTCGGCCCGGCCATGTTCCAGCGCCTCGGGGGAGCCATCGCCGACGTCGGCCAGGACGACGACATCGAGCGACTTCGTGACGTTGTCGAAGACCACGAGCCGGTCGTAGAAGGCGAAGCTCAAATCGGGGAGCGCACGGTCGTCAGGGGGGGCGTCGGGGAGATCCTCGACGTACCGGACCGCGTCGTAGGCCGCATACCCGATGACGCCGCTGGTGAAAGGGGGGAGCTCGTCGACGTGGGCCGGGCGGAAGGGGGCCATGCGGCGCTGGAGCTCGGCGAACGGATCGTCCGATTCAAGCTTCTCCGTGCCGCCGGGGAGGCCGTTGCCGCTGACGGTGACCTGCCGCCCACGGGCCTCGAGGAGGAGAAACGGATCGGCGCCGAGAAAGCTGTAGCGCCCCACCTTCTCTCCGCCGACGACGCTCTCGAACAGGCAGCCACAGGTGCCGGCGTCGAGTCGGGCGAAGGCCGACAGCGGTGTCAGCCCGTCGGCGAACAGTCGGCGCCACACCGGCACGAGGCGGTGGGTCGCCGCAAGAGCCCGGAACCGAGCGGCGTCGGGGAGGCAGGAGTCCTGGGGGGACGGTGCAGACGACATGGAGCGGCGTGTCGGGCGGTGGCGCTGCGGGCGGATGGCAACAGACTACCCCGATAGGCTCCCCACCTCCACCCCGCCGGGCGAACCGGCGGAACGGGGCCAACGCCCCGCGGAGGAGCAACCGGCGTCGCCCGGCGAACCGAAGGGCGACGTTGCGGGAAGGGAACGGATATGATTCAAAGCTCCTTCCTCCGGCACGGTGTGTTCCGGGGGGCGGAGCGGTCCGACTGTGTGGGGATGCCATGAAGTGCCAGCAGTGCGACAATCAGGCGGTTTTCCACATCACGGAGCTCGAGACGGGCAACGTCCGCGAAGTCCATTTGTGTGAGGAGCATGCCCGCGTCTACCTCAATCAGT
This sequence comes from Candidatus Kuenenia stuttgartensis, assembly GCA_943332855.1. Lineage (GTDB taxonomy): Bacteria > Planctomycetota > Planctomycetia > Pirellulales > UBA1268 > QWOP01. Next base: position 16,625 of record CALQRA010000080.1, on the reverse strand, counting down.
CCGAGGGAGGGGAAGGCGGCGACCCCGGCGACCCGGGGACAGGCGAGGGGAATGGGCAGAAGGGGGGCGCCCTGTCAGGCCCGCTCGGCGTCGGGCAGACCGCCGAGGACCTCGCCGTTCTCGACAAGCGCTGCTGTGACATGTGCGGGATCACGTTCTTCGAGTTCCGCAATCAGGGGCGGCTCGGCTGCCCCCATGACTACCTCCAGTTCGAGAAGGAGCTCGATCCCCTCATCGCCAACATCCACGGGGCGACCGAGCACACCGGGCGGCGGCCGTCGCGCGCCGTTCCCGCCGGTGTCGATGCCGCCAGCGGCACCGACGGCCTGACGGCCATCATCGGCCTGCGGCATGGGATGAAGGAGGCGATCTCGCGGGAGGACTACGAATCGGCGAAGGAGGCCCGGGACGCCATCCGGGGGATCGAGGACGCATGGATGCCGCCGGCCGCCAAGGCCGGGGAGGAGAACGCATGAGGCTTGACACGCTCACCAACTCGATCGGGGAATGGCTGCGGGGGACCGGGCCCGATTCCGACATCGTGATGAGCAGCCGGGTTCGCCTGGCCCGCAACCTCGCCCAATTTCCCTTCGTGAGCCGGGCGACCGAGCAGGACCGGGCCGAGACCGAACGCCTGCTCCGCGAACGGATCGTGGCGGTGCCGGTGGGGCAGGAGCTCGACTACATCGATGTCGGCCACCTCGAGGAGATCGACCGCCGCTTTCTCGTCGAGCGTCAACTCATCAGCCGCGAGCATGCCGACGCGCAGGGGGCCCGCGGGGTGGCGATCGACCGGCTCGAGCAGGTGAGCCTGATGATCAACGAGGAGGATCACCTCCGCATCCAGTGCATGCACAGCGGCCTCGACCTCCACGGCGCGTGGGAGCAGATCAAGGTCGTCGACGACCAGATCGAGCGAGTCGTCTCCTACGCCTTCCATCCGCGCTGGGGATACCTCACCGCCTGCCCGACGAACGTCGGCACCGGGATCCGCGTGAGCGTGATGCTCCACCTCCCGGCGCTCGTCATTACCCGCCAGATCGACAAGGTCTTCCGCAGCCTCCACAAGATCTCGCTGGCCGTCCGCGGGCTCTATGGCGAAGGGTCGCAGGCGATGGGGGACTTCTACCAGATCTCCAACCAGACCACGCTCGGGCGGACAGAGGACGAGCTCGTCCAGCAGGTCGCCGATGTCGTGCCGGTGCTCATCGACTACGAGCGACGGGCCCGCGACTTCCTCGTTCGCGAGACCCAGCAGAACGTCCACGACCAGGTCAGCCGGGCCTACGGCATCCTGCGGACGGCCCAGACGATCAGCAACGAGGAGACGATGCAACTCCTCTCCAGGGTGCGGATGGGGGTGCTCCTGGGCCTCATCGGCGACGTCAAGATCTCCGACATCAACTCCCTCCTGATCCGCACGCAACCGGCGCACCTCCACAAACTGCGGGGCGGCGACGAGGATACGACTGACGACATCGAGCGGGCCCGCTACCTGCGGAACCACTTCGAGGGGGGCGATTCGTCGCGCACCAGCCCGAACTGAAGCCCGTCGGTCGTCCGCCCCACCGTCGGCCCGGTCGGCGACGGGCTTGGCTGTCTCAATCGGCGACAGCCTCGGCCCCCAGCTTGGCCCCCAACTTGGCCCGCAGCGCCGGCACGACCGGCGACGGCACGAATTGATGGAGGGCTTCGTCCCCCGCCAGTGGCGTGATCTGCTTCAGAAGCGACGACGAGATGTGGGTGTACTGGGAGTCGGACATGAGAAACACCGTCTCGACCCCTGGATCGAGCTTCCGGTTGGCAAGCGTCATCGTGAACTCGGCATCGATGTCGGTGAGCGAGCGGACGCCCCGGAGGAGGACGCGGGCCCCCTGCTCGCGGACGAAGGCCACCGACAGGCCGCTGTAGAGGGCCACCTGGACATTGACGAGGTGGGCGACCGACGCCTTCACCAGCGCCACCCGCTCCTCGAGCGTGAACATCGGATGCTTGTCTGGATTGATGCCGACGCCGACGACAATTCGCCCGAAGATCCGGCTGGCCCGTTCGATAACGTCGAGGTGGCCGAGGGTGATCGGATCGAAACTCCCGGTGTAGACGGCAGTGGCCCCGGCTTCGGTCCGGCTGGCCCTCTCCGGGCTCGGCAGGGAGGCCGCGGTCGGCGGGTGAGGGGGCATGGCGGTCTGGCCTCGCGATTGGCTGGGGGGGGCGGGCAGAGGGACCAAAAGGGGGCATCAAGCCATCCCCCCGACGCCACCCGTCGCCGGGGAACATTCGACCCGATGGCACGATTGGAGGATCTGAGCCATAATCGTCGACCCGGGGGCCTGCTTCCCGCCGACGATTATGATCGGCGGGCGGCCACTGGCGAAATCGATTCGGGGCGTCCAGGTTGCGTCAGAGGGAGTTCCAGTCCGGTGACGAAGTTCTTGCCAATGACGGGGATGATCGTATCCGGCCTGATCGGAATCCTGTTTGTCGCCGACCTCGCGGTCGCGCAGCCCTTCCAACGGAAGGACATTGCCCTCGATGTCGGCTTCCTCGTGGCCAGTCTCATCGTCGGTTACTTGAGTTGGTCGGTCCTCGATACCGCCAAGACCTGAACGCGTTCGAAAACTCCCGGCTCGAGCCCGCTGGGGGCCGCACGCGGCTGGCCACGCTGGCCCCCGGGCGTCAGGCGGCTCGGAGCACCGAACCGCCGGTGGGCTGACATCCCGAGCCGAGCAGCGCTGGCAGGTCGCCGAGGCGCACCAACCGCGCCGGCAACCGCCCCGCCCGGTAGGCCCCGATCACCCGTGTCACTCGATCCGCAGCGGCGTGGACTCCGGCACCCGCGCACGGCGGCGTGACGATGGTCAGCGAACCGGCGGCCGGACCACCGGCCCAGGGGAGCAACCGGCCAAGCAGGCTTCCCGGCCGCGGCGGCGTCGATGCCACTTCCCAGAGTCCCCACACGACGCTCCGGCAGGCCCAGCCTTCAGGTGCCGGACGCCGGTTGCCGCGGGGTAGGTCGTCGAACCGGTCGACGACGGCGGTGTGGATCCCTGCTTCGACGAGGAGATCACGGTGGACGATTCCGCCCCCGTCGGCGACCACGGCATCGACGGCCGTGTGACGGAGCGACTTGAGATGCTGGCGGAGACCTTGCCGGGAGTCCCCCTCCCCGCGGTCAAGCGCCAGCGCCCATCCCCACTCCCCACCGCCGTCGGCGAGTCGGTCGAGCGTCGCGCCGTCGGCGACCCAGGTCACCGCGGCGCCGGTCCGGCGCACGGCTTCAGCGAGTATGCCGAAGCCCTCTTCAGTGGTGGCGGCATCGAGTCGGGCGAGGATGACCACCGTCGCCGCTGTGCTGTCGTTCGGCACGTGAACCTCCTGCGGGAGGGCGTGCGATCGACTCCTCTCCCCGCTATTGATCGCTATCGACGGGGTGTTCCCCCGCCCTCCAAGCGCAGCGGTCGACCCGGCGCCACCGTCACCAAGCGTGGTGGGGGGGGCTGCCGATCAGGGAAGCTGTGATGCGTGGGCGTCGTGCCAGCGGCAGATCGCCTCGACGAGGCCTGCCGCACTCGCCTCCCGCGCCTCGCAGTCGGGGGGAAAGCCGAGCGTTTCGAGGACGCGCGACGTGACGGGGCTGATCGAGCCGATGCGCCAGCGGCGCATCCGCTCCCCGAACAGCCGAACCGCCGCTTCGGCGATGGCGCCGCTGGTGATCGTCACCCAGTCGATGGGGGCGGCATCGAGGCTCGCGACGTCGCCTTCCCCGAGCGTCTCCACCGGGCGGGTGGCATAGGCCGCCACCTCGACCACCTCGTGGCCGGCCGCCTCGAGGTCGCGGCGCATCACGTCACGGCCGCGGGCGGCCCGGACGAGAAGGACCCGTCCGGCGTGGAGGGTGGGGAGGAGCGCGGCGACCATCCCCTCCGAATTGGCCGCTGCCGGGACGAGATCGCACGCCAGTCCGGCCTCTCCGAGCGCTGCGGCAGTGGCGCTGCCGATCGCCGCCAATCGGGCCGTTCCGAGGATCCGGGCGTCCCGTCGTGCGGCCCGCAGCCTGGCCACAAAGGCGCGCACCCCGTTGACACTCGCAAACACAATCCAGTCGAACATCCCCCCCTCGGCAATCGCGCTATCGAGCGCCGTCCAGGAGTCGGGTGGGGCGATTCGCACGACGGGGAGATGGAGCGGCGCGCCGCCGAGGCTGGAGATCGCGGCGGCCAACTCGTCGGCCTGCCCGCTCGGGCGGGTGAGGAGGATGCGGCGGCCGGCGAGCGGCCGAGTGGAGGCCGGGGCAACGGGGGTGGCGACGTCCCCGACGATGATCACCGCCGGCGCGGGCCACTGTTGCTCCGTGAACGCCTGCGCGAGCGTGCCGAGCGTGGCGGTGGCGATCCGTTGATCGGGCCAGGAGCAGCGGCTCACGATCGTCACCGGGGTGGCGCTCGATCGCCCCGCCGCGACCAGCGCGGCGGCCCAGCGAGCGGCCCGTGCCACCCCCATGTAGACGGCGAGCGTCCCCGAGAGCGCCGCCAGGGCTTCCAGATCGACCGGGCTCGTCTTCTCCTCGGCCTCATGCCCGGTGACGATCGTGAGCAGCGACGCGGCAGCGCGACTCGTCAGCGGCACGTCGGCCGCCGCCGCCGCCGCCAGCACGGCGGTGACCCCCGGAACGATCCCGAAGCCGATGCCGGCGGCGCGGAGCGGGGCGGTCTCCTCGGCGAGTCGGCCGAAGATACTGGGATCCCCCCCCTTGAGCCGCACGATGCGCCCCCCGGTCGAGGCGAGCTCGACGAGGAGTCTCCCGGTTGTCTCACCGGGGTCGCCGTCGGTGGCATGACGGGGAACGGGGATCCGGATGGCCCGGGGGCCGGCCAGATCGAGGATCAGCGTGGGAACGAGGGCATCGTGGACGATCGTGTCGGCGGCGCGGAGGAGCTCCAGGCCGCGGAGGGTGAGGAGGTCGGGGTGGCCCGGCCCCGCCCCGACAAACCACACGCGGCTGTCGTCGGGGATCGCGTCGACGGCGGTTGGCGTCCGGGAAGTGATGGCCATGACTTGCCGTGGGGGGGGCGACCGTGGGGCCGCGATCGGCACGGCACGCTCGGGCCCTTTGAGGGGCGCCGTGGGGAGGGCTACACTCTAGCGGTCGGTGGACCAACCCATCCATGGCCTTTGTCCACGTGGGACACCCCCGAAAAAGCCGAGGTTTATCGGGGGAGCCTGCCGCCGCATCCAGCGGCAGGGCCCTTTTTTCACAGCCTGCTCGCGGTCCGTGGAAAGTCATCCCTGATCTTTTTCCACGATGTCGCCCGCAGGAATCGGCAAGGTTTTCCGGGGGTGTCTGCCGCCGCATTCAGCCTGTCGGGGCATGCTCTCGACAGCCAGCCAAGATCGTTCCCCTTTCCACCCTTCAACAGTCCGACGCGATCCATCATGGCGAATGACCCCGCTTCCGGGCAGGCTGGCGATCCAGCGGCCTCCCCCTCCTCGGCCCTGCTCTCGCCAGCGGAGCGATCGAGGCTCGCCCAGACCTTCCAGGCCGGCACGAAGAACCTCACGGCCAACGCCGACTACGCCATCGAGATGTACACCGCGTGCGTCGTCGGTGACCCTGGCAATGCCGTCTACCTCCAAGCGTTCCTCGGCATCCTCCGGAAAAAGCATCCCCCGAAGAAGTCCGGCGGCCTGGCGTCGCTGTTCGGGGGATCGAAGGGGGGCGGGCTGTGGAAGAAGGTCAATGCCGGCCAACATCGCGAGGTCTTCAAGCAGGGGGTCGACATCCTCAAGGCCAGCCCCTACGACTCCGGCGTGCTGCTGGCGATGGCCGAGGCCTGCGCGCAGCTCTCCTACTCCGCCACGCGGCAGGTCTATCTCAAGAGCGCCCTCGATGCCGCTCCGGCAGATCCCGAGGTGAACCGGCACTGCGCCAAGTTTGCCGCCGAGATCGGCGAATACGATCAGGCGATCGCCTGCTGGGTGCGGATCGGCAACGTCAAGTCGTTGGCGGAGGAGGCTGAGAAGGAGATCGCCCGCCTCCAGGTGGAGAAGACGATCGCCGCCGGCCAGGGGATGTCGGGCCGCCCCGCGCCCTCAGGCGCCGCGAAGGCGGGGGGGGCCAAGGCGGCCGCTCCGACCGCGACAGGGGGCGAGAAGGGGCGGGTCGCCGAGCTCAAGGCCACGATCCGCGACAACCCCGCCGGCATCGAGCCCTACCTCGAACTGGCCGATCTCCTCGAGAAGGAGGCGACCGTCGAGGAGGCGCACGCCGTCCTCAAGACGGCGCTGTCGGCCTCGGGGGGGGATCTGAAGATCCGCGAGCACATCGAGGACCGTCAGCTGCGCTGGGGGAAGCAGAAGGTGCTCGCCGCCGAGCGGCGGCTGGAGACCGATGACACCCCGGAGCAGCGCGCCGCGGTCGAGCGGCTCCGGGCCGCCCTCCTCAAGCAGGAGGTGGAGATCTACGCCGCCCGGGCCGCCCGCTACCCGGAGAATCCGACCTGGAAATACGAACTGGCGATGCGGCTGAAGCTCGCCGGAAGCTTCACCGAGGCGATCAAGCAGTTTCAGGAGGTGCTCGGCGACTCCCGCCGCAAGGGGGTGGTGGCCCTCGAGCTCGGCGAGTGCTTTCAGAAGATCAAGCAGTATCAGCTCGCCATGCAGAATTACGTCACCGCGGTCGAATCTCTCACCGACCGGGAAATCGATCTCCGCAAGCGGGCCCTCTACCGGGCCGGCGTGCTCGCCAGCGGCCTGGAGGACCTCGACGGGGCCAAAAAATACCTCTCGATGCTTGCCAGCCTCGATTTTGGCTACCGCGACGTGGCCCAACGTCTGGACAAACTCGGCTCCGTCAAGGATAAAGGGAGTTGATGAGGGCCCCGAGCCCTGTCTTGCGCCCTTCCCAAGTGCTCCCCCGCCCCCCAAAAGCCCCGTCGACGGAACCATGCCCCATTCAGCCAATGCCAAGAAGCGTCTCCGCCAAAACCTCCGCGATCGTGAGCGGAACCGGGCCGCGAAGTCGGAGATCAAGACGGAGATCCGCAAGGTTCTCGAGGCGATCAGCGGTGGGGATGTGAAGGCTGCCAACGAGCAGCTCCGGACGGTCGCCAAGAAGGTCGATCAGGCCGCTTCGGCCCGCGTCGTCCATCCCAACCGGGCCGCCCGGATCAAGTCGCGGCTGTCGGCGCGGATCCTCGCGGTCTCGAAGGCGTCTGCCTGAGTCCCCTCTGAGTCCCCTTAGCGGGTCTTGCCGGCGTGTCCGGTGCGCTTCCTCGGCCAGCCGCTTGGCTGGCTTTCCGGGGGTCTCCGCGGCGGGGTTTTCGCTGGTCGACACGGCGGCCGGAAGGGCAGGTTCGGCTTCAGTCAGCCCGGCCTGATCATGCCCACTCGATGCTCGCGCCGGCGAACACCGGGCCTTCGATGCAGGTCCGCTTGTAGTCCCAGCCGCCGCCGGGGTCTTTGACTCGGGCGACACAGGTGAAGCAGATCCCGATCCCACAGGCCATCGGCGCCTCGAGGGAGACGTGGCACCCCAGTCCCCTCCCCTCCGACCAACGGCTGACGGCGGCCATCATCCCGTCTGGCCCGCAGCACGTGACATGGCGTGGGGCTGCCACGGACGGATCCCCGGGCGCGGATTGCAGGGGAAAAAGGCCATCGAGCAGATCGATGACCGTCCCTCGGGCCCCCACCGATCCGTCGAGGGTTGCCAGGTGGACATCGAGGCCGGCCCGCCGGAAGTCCTCGATGTCACCGAAGGCGCTGCCACTGGAGGCGCCCCAGCAGAAGGTCACCTTTTCGCCGGCCACGGCCCGGTCGCGGCCGAGCGTGAGGAGGGCGGTTTGGCCGATGCCCCCGGCCACGAGGAGAAGGTGGCCGGTGGTCGGAACGTTGCCGTAGCCGTTGCCGAGGGGGCCCCAGAGCGTCATCCGCTCGCCGGGGCCGAGAGATTGAAGCGCGGTGGTGAATCGGCCGTGAACGACATAAACGAAGTCGGCGAAGCGCCGTTCGGAGCGTTCTCCGTGGGGAATGTCATCGTCAACCGAGCGGTAGGTGTCGTAGATGGCCAGCGGACGGCCGAGGAGCGGGTCGACCCGATCGGCGATCCGCAGCATGACAAACTGCCCTGCGGTGGCCGAGGCGGCGATCCCGGGGCATTCCACCCGGAGGCGAAAGGTGTTGGCGGCGGTCTGGCGGTGCGACACGATCACCGCGTCTTCGACACGGCGTGACGGTGACGACGGGCACGGCTCTGGCGGGGAGGTCTTCATCGGGCTCAAGGCTCCGGAGCAACTCACGAATCCCGTTTCTTCCGCCAGGTCGAAGCCTTGCCGGGGCGGCGGCGGCGTCCGCCGGGGAGCGGGGGCCGGCTGTCATCCTGACCGGCGGGCCGGGGCGGCCGGGCCGATCCATCTCCGCGTGGCGGCCGGGGGGGCCGGGCGGAGCCTTCCGCGCGTGGCGGCCGTGGCGGCCGGGCGGAGCCTTCCGCGCGTGGCGGCCGGGGTGGCCGGGCGGAGCCTTCGTCATCGCGGGGCGGCCGTGGCGGGCGGCCTGCAGCGGGCGGCCGGCCTGCAGCAGGGGGGCGGCGTGCACCGGCCGGCGGGGCCCCTGCCCCTTCGGCACGGTCGAGGAATCTTGGGCGGGCTGGTCGGTCTCCGCGGGGGGGCCGGGCAGAGCCTTCGTCATCGCGAGGAGGCCGTGGCGGGCGGGCAGAGCCTTCGTCATCGCGAGGAGGCCGTGGCGGCCGGCCTGCAGGGGGGCGGCGTGCCCCGGCCGGCGGAGGCCCTGCCCCTTCGGCACGGTCGAGGAATCGGGGGCGGGCTGGTCGGTCTCCGCGGGGGGGCCGGGCGGAGCCTTCGTCCTCGCGAGGAGGCCGTGGCGGGCGGCCTGCAGCGGGCGGCCGACCTGCAGGGGGGCGGCGTGCACCGGCCGGCGGGGCCCCTGCCCCCTCGGCACGGTCGAGGAATCGGGGGCGGGCTGGGGGCCTGCCGGCGGGAACGGGAGCCGCCGTACGACCCCTCCCCCCCGGGCCCGCGGAACTGCGCCCCGGGGCGCTGCCGGCGGGTCGCGGGGGCCGGCCACCGGCGCCGGCGGGGCGGCCGCCGCGACGGTCGTCGTCGCGCTGGCCAAAGGGGCGCCTCGTGCCGCGCGGACGGGGGCCATGCGCGCCGCGGGGGGGGCCGTCAGCCAAGCCGGCGGTCTGGGCGAGGGCATCCTTGCGGAGGGCTTCGACCTCCGACCAGGCCAGTTGCCGCCATTGCCCCGGCAGGAGGTCGCCGAGGGAGAGCTTTCCGACCGCGACACGCTTGAGCTGATGGACCTTGTGCCCGAGGTGCGCGAGCATGCGGCGGATCTCGCGGTTCTTCCCTTCGTCAAGGACCATCTCGAGGACGGCGCTCTGCTTGTGCTGCGATTTCATATGGACATGCTGGGCCCTGGCCATCCCCTCCGCCAAGCCGATGCCGCGGCGGAGCTTGTCGATGGTGTCCGGAGTGGGGACCCCCGCCACCTGAACGAGGTATTTCTTCTCGACGCCATACCGGGGATGGGCGAGGAGATTGGCCAACTCACCGTCGTTGGTGACGAGGATCAGCCCTTCGCTCATTCGGTCGAGCCGGCCGATGGCGAACAGCCGCTGCTCGCCAGGGACGAGATCGACGACGCGCGGCCGGCCGTCGGGGTCGAAGTTCGTGGTCACCACGCCGACCGGCTTGGAGAGCATGTAGACAACGCGCTTCGGGTCGGGGAGCCGCTCGCCATCGATCCGGACCTCCTGGCGGAGGGGATCGACGCGGGTGCCGAGTTCCGTGACCACCTGGCGGTCGACCTCGACCCGGCCTGCCGTGATCAGTTCTTCGCAGTTCCGCCGGCTGCCGAGCCCGGCCGCCGCGAGCACCTTTTGAAGCCGTTCAAGGCCGTCATCGGCGGGGACGGGGGCCTGGCGGAACCGGCCGCGGGGGGCCGTCTTGCGCGCCGGTTCGTGTCCGGCCTGGCCACCGGATGGCGGGGAGCGGCGCGACGTGATCCGCGAACCACGGCCGCGATTGGGCTCCCCCGATCGACGCGGTTGGTGGGGCTGGGAGGGGGAGGGATCGGCGGGCAAGGGAGACTCCGACGCGCGGGGGGAAAGGGGCCACTCGCACGGCGGACCCATCCGCGGATCATACACCGGACGTCGGGGGGGCTGCGGGATTCGCCCGCCCGGTGCTCCCTGGGCGAGCCCCGACTGTCGGAGCCTTTCCTTACCGCATCGGCGACCACCAGCGGGAGCGACGGACTTCGGTAACGGGCTCGTTGTAGTCGCGCGGCCGACTCCCATCCATGAGGGCCTCACGGAAGAGGGTGGAGCCGATGTCGGGCTGCGGGTAGGGGTCGAAGCGGACGGCCCGGCGCTGCTGCGTCCGGGCATTGGAGGTGGTCTGCAGGGTCGGCTTTGCCAGCGACGCGCAGCCGACGGCCAACGGCATGACGCCGGCCAGGGCCAAGAGCGCGGCAGCGGTCGAAAGGCGTCTCATGATGGGCACCCTCGGTGAATCGACTTCCTGGCGGTCGGGGGGGAGATCATAGGGCCCACCCCGGACGGCGCCCTAGGGCGCTTTCGAGGGGCACTTTCCGGCGTAAACAGCCGGAAAACAGCCGCCGAAGCGAATCTCGGCGGTCATCCGAGGGTGACATGCAGGAGCTTCGTCGCTCCGGCGCCGCCGAGGTTCCGGAGCGTCTGGGAGCCGGTCTCCGCCGGGAGGAGGAGGGTTCGTCCTGGCCCCAAGGCCGGCAGCCCCCAGGCCTCGTCGAGCGCCACCCGACCCCCCACGACGGCGAGGAGATGGCAGACGTCGTCGCCTCCCACCGTCCAATCGGCCCCGGGGGTGACCTCCTCGAAGGAAAAAAAGTCGCAGGTCGCGAGCCGGCGCACGCCGGGGGAGGAGGTCAGGGCGCGGGGGGATGGATCGACCGGCCCGAAGCGGGAGACAGCCTCGAGGCCCGCCTCGAGGTGGAGCGGCCGCGGCCTGCCGTCGGGGCCGGTGCGATTCCAGTCGTGGAGCCGGTAGGTGATGTCACTTGACTGCTGGATCTCGGCGACGACAAGCCCTGCCCCAATGGCATGAACCGTCCCGGCCGGGATGAAGATGCAGTCGCCAGCTTTCGGCTCGACGACATGGAGGACCTCCTCGCAGCGCCCTTCACGGAGCGCGGCGGCGAGCGATTCACGATCGAACCCGGCCTTCAGCCCCGCCCACAGCCGGCTCCCCGGCGCCGCGTCGATCACATACCAGGCCTCGGTCTTTCCCTTGTCGGGAGGGTCGAGCCGCGCGGCCCGGTCGTCGTCGGGGTGGACCTGGACCGAGAGATCGCGACAGGCGTCGAGAAACTTGAAGAGGAGCGGAAACGACGTCAGCCCTGCATGCCGGCCGAGGAGCGCCCGCCCCTCCTTCGTCACGAGATCGCCGAGGGTCCGGCCGGCAAGCGGCCCGGTGGCCACGACACTCTGGTCGTCGCGCCGGTCGACCACCTCCCACGACTCGGCGAAATCGTCCCCCGCGGGGAGGTCACGACCGAGAAGCGTCGCGAAGCGGCGCCCGCCCCACAGATAGCGGCGATAGATCGGGGCGAAGAGCAACGGGGGCAACATGGCAGGATCGACTCCTGATTTCGGGGCTGGAGGGCGATGCCAGGGCACGATCAGGAAGCGGCGTAGGCCTCGAGGAGTCGCCCGATCCAAAAACAGCAGACGCTCGCCAGGAGCATGACGAGCATCTGCCCGAGGGAGATGGCGTGCTGGAGCTCGAGAACGATGGCCAGGGCCGGGATCGAAAGCCCGGCGAACTGCCCGAGACGGCCGCACGTGCGTATGAGCTCAGCCATGGCAGGGATCGACCGCAGAAGGGCACCGGAGGGCAACCACCGACAACGGTGCTGGCCACCACCGTAGGGCTCACCGCGGCTGGATCGGCCGGGCGAACTCCCACGAGCCTGCCCCGACCGCCTCGCAGCGGCTGGAGAAATGTGGCAGGTGCTCGGCCAAGCGACAAGCCTCGTAGCGGTCGAGGTCGGCTCCCTCGAGTCCGCAGATGCGGAGCAGGCCGCCGTCCCGCACCACGAGCCGGAGGAGAACCTCAAGCCCTTCGAGGAGCCGGTCGTCGACCCGCTCGACTCCGTCGAGCTCCACCACCATCCGGTTCGTGCCATGCTCCCGGGCGACGTTCCACAGGCAGTGGCCGAGGTCCCCGCCCCGTCGCGGGGCATCTGTCTCGGGGGGAAAGAGCTTCACGAACAGCCAATCCGGGCCCCGTTCGAGGCCGACGTCGTAACGATCGATCTGATGGTTCATGGAAAGAGCCCTCCGTGGTGCGGCTGCCGCGATCCCCCCCGAAACCCCGCTCGGGATTGTCCCATAGTCCGAACGGGGAAGGATACGGGGGCAGGCAAGGGCTTCTTGCCCGGATCGCGGTCCACACCCCCGCACCTTGCCGAAACCCCGCCGCTGGCCATACTTCCGACAGGTTTTTTCCGTTTTTTTTCTTTTCCTTTCCCTTTTCCTGGAGGACACGCATGGGTCGGCACGGCGCGGTGACGTTCAAGGGCAATCCGCTCACGCTTGTGGGCGAGGAGGTCAAGGTGGGGGCAGCGGCCCCCGACTTCACCCTTACCGGTGACGCGATGCAGGACATCCGCAAGGCCGATCTCCTCGGCAAGCCGACGATCATCAGCGTCGTCCCCTCGCTCGACACCCCCGTTTGCCAGGTGCAGACAAAGAAGTTCAACGAGAGCCTCGCCAAGCTCGGTGAAAAGATCCACGCTCTCACCGTCAGCCTCGATCTCCCCTTCGCGATGAAGCGCTTCTGCGGCGCCGAGTCGATCACGGCGATGAAGGTCGGGAGCGACTACAAGGACCGCGAGTTCGGCAAGGCCTACGGCCTCCTCATCGACGAGCTCAAGATCCTCGCCCGCGCCGTGTACGTCCTCGATGCCAAGGGGCACGTCGTCTACGGCGAACTCGTCAAGGAAGTCGCCAGCGAGCCGAACTACGACGCCGCCATGGCAGCGCTGGAAAAGCTCGTCTGACCGAGTCCAGTTTTGAAGCAATGAGAACGGCCGGCCGAACGATTCGGCCGGCCGTTTTTTTTTAGTGGGAGCGACCGGCCCGGCATCACTTCGCCAGCAGCCCCTCGATCGCGGTCTTCGCCGCGGCGAGCGCGTCGGCGAGTTTATCGACGAGCTTGCCACCGGCTTGAGCGAGGTCAGGCTTGCCTCCCCCCTTGCCGCCGACGATCCCCGCCGGCTCACGGATCCACGTTCCGGCCGACAAGCCCCGCTCCTCGAGCTCGCGGCTGATGCCGGCGACGAGGGTCACTTTCTCCCCGTCGGCCGAGCCGAGGAAGACGGCCACCGGGCTCGCCTTGCGGCGGAGCTGGTCGATGCACTGCCGCATCGCCGCGACGTCAGCGCCGCCGGCGTTGACGACGACGATCCGGGTGTCGCCGACGGTCGTGGCCGCGGCGATGAGCTCGTCGACCGCGAGCGTGGTCGCGGCGGCGACAGGCTTTGCCTTCTTGAGCTCCTTGATCTCCTTGGCGAGGGCCGCCAGCCGCGTCGGGAGCTCTCCCACCGGGACGCGGAGCGTGCCGGCCGCCTCGGCGAGCGTCCCTTCGGCGTGGCGGAAGCGCTCGAGCGCCTTGAGCCCCGTGATCGCGCTGACGCGGCGGGTGCCGGCCGAGACGCTCTCCTCGCCGGTGATCCGCACCTGGCCGATCTGGCCGCTGTTGCTGACATGCGTGCCGCCGCAGAGCTCCCGGCTCACCTCACCAAGAGACACCATCCGGACGACGTCGGGATATTTCTCGCCGAAGAGCATCATCGCCCCCTCGTGGCGGGCATCGGCCAGCGGCAGGAGCCGTGCGCCGACCGGGACGGCGGCGAGAACGTTGCGGTTGACCATCGTCTCAATCAAGTCGAGCGTTTCGCGGCCGACGGCGCTGGAGTGGGAGAAGTCGAAGCGGAGCATGTCGGCATCGACCTTCGAGCCCTGCTGAACGGCGTGGCGGCCGAGGTGGTGCTGGAGGGCGGCGTGGATCAGGTGGGTCGCCGAATGGGCCCGGCGGATCGCCGCGCGTCGGTCTTCGTCGACGCTCGCGCTGACGGTGGCCCCCAGATCGAGCGTGCCGCTGCGGAGGTGGCCGACATGGAGCATGAAGCCCCCCTCACGCTGCGTGTCGAGGACCTCGAAGCGCCCCGCGCCGATCCCCTGCCACTGGAGCCAGCCGATGTCGCCGACCTGCCCCCCCGATTCACCGTAGAACGGCGTCCGGTCGAGGACGACGGTCACCGGCGCCGGGGAATCGTCGGCGGAGAGGGCGTCGCAGAGCTGGCCACGGGCGATGATCCCGAGCACCTTTCCTTCGGCCGAAAGCGTGTCGTAGCCGAGGAACTCGGAGCCGTGCCTCGTTTTCTTGAGCGCGTCGAGCGGGCCGGAGGTGAACACCTCCACCCGGTTGCCGGCGCCCGACACCTTGCCATGCTCGTCCATCGCGGCGCGGAAGCCGTCCCAGTCGAAGCGGCAGTTGCGCTCGGCGGCGAGGGTCTCGAGAAGCTCCGGGGGGAAGCCGTAGGTGGTGTAGAGGTCGGCGGCATCGGCGCCGCCGACGGTCCCCTGCCCCGACGACTTCAGCCCCGTGAAGAGCTTCTCGATCCTTTCGAGGCCGTCGTCGATCGTCGCCATAAACGACTCTTCCTCGCGCTTGATCACCGTGGCGACGCGTTCGACGCTCTCGGCGAGCTCTGGGTACGGGCGGGCCATGAGGCTCGCCACCATTCCTGGGAGCTTGTGGAGAAAGGGCTCCTTCATCCCCATCTGCCGGCCGTCGAGGACGGCCCGCCGCAGCAGCCGCTTGACGACGTATTTCTCCTCGTTGTTCCCGGGGAGAACGTTCTCGTGGATCGCGAACGTGCAGGCACGGACATGGTCAGCGATCCGGCGCATCCGCCGGCCGTCGTCGTCGGCCGCCACATAGTCCTTCGAGCAAACCTCCCCCACCGCCTCGACCAGCGGCCGGAGGATGTCGATGTGGAAGTTGCTGTCGACCCCTTGGAGCATGGCGCAGGTCCGCTCGAGGCCCATGCCGGTATCGATGTTGCGGCTGGGGAGCGGGGAGAGGTTGTCGGGGGGGGAGCCCTTGCGGTTGAGCTGCGTGAAGACGAGGTTCCAGATCTCGACATCGCTGCCATCGGGCATCCGGTAGAAGATCTCGCTGCACGGGCCGCAGACGCCGTCGGGGCCCTGGCTGGGGGCGCTGGCCGGCCAGAAGTTGTCGTCCTCACCCAGGCGGCTGATCCTGCCGTGGGGCACGCCGATCTCGTCGGCCCAGATCCGGAAGGCCTCGTCGTCGTCTGCATAGACAGTGATCGAGAGCTTCTCGGGGGGGATGTTGAGCCAGCCCTTCGCCGTGAGAAATTCCCACGCCCAGTGGATCGCCTCACGCTTGAAATAGTCGCCGAAGCTGAAGTTCCCCAGCATCTCGAAGAACGTGTGGTGGCGGGCGGTCCGCCCCACGTTGTCGATGTCGCCGGTCCGGAGGCACTTCTGGCAGGTGGTCGCCTTCGTGAAGTCGAGCTTGCACTTGCCGAGGAAGTGATCCTTGAACTGGTTCATGCCGGCCGGCGTGAACAACACCGAGGGATCCCAGCGGGGCACGAGGACGTCGCTGGGGCGGCGGACGCAGCCCTTCGATTCGAAGAACGCCAGATAGGCTTCCCGCAGTTCATCGGCCTTCATGTCGGCATCGGCTCCAAGGGCACGGAAGAGATTCAGGGTAAAGCAGGGGGATCGGCTTCCGGGGGCGACGGCAGAGTCGTTCGGCAGTCCGCTCGGCCGTCCCATGGAAAGGGCACATGATACACGCCTCCGCTTCCCCTACACGCCTCCGCTCCCTGGCCCACGCCGGTTTGCCCGTGCTGGTTGGCCCGCGCCGGAGCGGCAAAAAAGGACCGAGCAGAAACGACACCACCCACGAGTCGTCGCTTGGGTCGACAACTCGTGGGTGGATCGGATCGCATCGGCCCGCCGCCCCGGTAGGCGGCTGGGCGGACGCGGAGTGTGGAGTCAGCGGAGGGGCATCAAAGCCCTGGTCCGCAGACCGGTCGCCGCGGAGGGATCACTCGTCGCTGCCGCCGTCACCATCGTCGTCGTCTGAAGAGGTCGATTCCCCCCCCTCGCCGCCAATCAAGTCATCCTTGCTGTCGAGGACCCGTTGGCGGATCTCGGCAGCCACTTCGGGATTGTCTTTGAGGAACTGCCGGGCCTTCTCCCGTCCTTGGCCGAGGTGGACCTCGCCAAAGCGGAGCCAGGTGCCGGTCTTGTCGATGAGCTTGGCGGCGACGGCGAGGTCGAGGATGTCCCCCTCCACGCTGATGCCGTTGGCATGCATCATGTCGAACTCGGCGATCCGGAACGGCGGCGCCACCTTGTTCTTCACAATCTTCACCCGCACCCGCTGGCCGACGACATCCTCGCCGTCTTTGAGGGTGCCGATCCGGCGGACGTCGACCCGGCACGAGGAATAGAACTTGAGGGCCCGGCCACCAGGAGTTGTCTCGGGGCTGCCGAACATCACGCCGATCTTCTCGCGGAT
>CALQRA010000079.1 GCA_943332855.1 Candidatus Kuenenia stuttgartensis | reverse complement strand
TCCCCCTTGAGCGATCGGTCGAGATCGGCCAGCCGCTGCGGAAGCTGGCGGGCGCGACGGCCGCCGAGTTGCTGGAGCGCCTCGCGGGCCTGGGCAAGCGCCTTGGGCCACGCCGCCACGCCGGCCGACTTCAGCGCCTCGTCGAAGCTGCCAGGGCGCCCCGCGCCGGGGGGCAGGCCAAGGAGCCGGGCGGCGGAGGCGAGTCGCCGCAGGCTCGTCGCGGCTTGCGCAAACAGCGCGATCGGGTTTTCGCCGCTGGCGAGAAGATCGGCCAGCGCCGCCAGGGCCTCCGGGGCATTGCCGGCCGCGGCGGCATCGACCATCCCCCACGCCGATCGCTCCTGGGGGCTCCCCACGAGGTCATCGACGGCCTCGGGGGGAATCGGCTTCCCCCCCTTGCCCTGGGCTCCGGCGAGCCGCTGCACCGCCTGATCGATCTGACCGAGCTCGTTATTGAGGCGCTGGAGAAGGCGCTGCGCGGTGGCGGCCTCGAGGGCGCAGCCGTGACGGGATTTGGCCCAGTGGCGCACCCAGGCGGCGAGATCGACCTTCGCCGGCACGGCCAGGTCGATGACCGCGCCCTGGGCAGCGAGCGTCTTCGCCAGCCGGGTCGTGGCAGGAAAGGTCTTGACGTCGAGGATCACCAGCCCGCGATGGCCGCGGGGGGTGGCGACGATGGTCTCGAGCATCGCCCGGCACTTGGTCACGAACGGATCGGCCGAGCGCACGACCGCCACGCGCGTCGCTCCGGCAAACATCGGCACCGTTGCCGCCTCATCGAAGATGTCGCGCGGATCCTCGATCGCCTCCCCATCGAACTCGCGCCAGGCCCAGGATCGATCCGCCTCGTCGGGCACCATGTGCCGTCGAATCAGCCCGAGGAGCTCACCGGCGAGGAACGGCTCATCGCCGACCAGCGCGATGACGGCCGCCGGCGGTGGCGACCAGTCGTCGGGGGCGCGGAGGATTTCCAGGGCGGAGCGAGATTCGGCCACAAAGGAGCGCCTCGGAGGACGCCGGACCGGGGGCCGCGACACGGCCCCAGATTCGGCAGCCATGCAGTCTAACGATCCGTGGAAAAAGTCTTCCCTGCCATGTTCCGTGGCGACGTCAGGGGGAGCCCGCCTACGGCAGGATCTTGACCCCACCGAGCTTGCCGACAACGCGCGGCATCGCCACGATGACCGGCTCCGGCGTCGTGCCGCGGCCGATGTTTCCCGCCGCGTCACTCGCCTCGACCCGGATGAAGACCCGGGCCGGCGTGCCCCGCTCGGGCTGCCAGCGGTATTCCCCCTGGGCCTCCAATCCCTCCGCGATCGTGCCCCACGGCCCATCGGCATTGGGAGACTGGATCAAGCGGACGCTCTTCGGCACGAGGATCTGATCGCGGGCGGCCCAGCGGATCAGCACGCCCCCCGGCTCGGTATCTTTCAAGCGCGTCGCCTCGACGATCTCGACCTGCGGGGGCTCGTCGTCAATCCCGATCCACCCTTCCGGCATCTCGCCCGAGCGCGGGCCCCCGCCGGCGTCAGGCAGGTCGGGGACGATCTCGAGACGGAATCCATACAGGCCGGCGGCGGGGAGGGTGACGTCGATCGGACTCTGGCCGTCGTCGTCGACGGCGCTGCGCTGCCAGGTGACGCCGCCGTCGCTGGTGCTCCACAGTTCCACGCGCACCGGGACGGTGTCGGGACGGTCCGACTGCATCTCGTAGTCCCAGGTGAATCTCCGGGAACGAACGATCTGCAGCGGGCGGCCACGGTATTCGGTGGGGAGGGCACGCGCCGCCGGCCCCGGTGCGGCCGATTCGATTGCCGGCTTGGCCGGCGCGAGCGTGGCGGGTGCCGGGCCCCCCTCCGGCCGGCCGCCGGCATTCAGAGCGGCGCCGCGGCCTCCCGTGCCGACCGGACGGGCGAGCACGCTGCGGCTCTGGCCGGCTTCCGGGGACGGGGGGAGCGCCGTCACTGGACCGTCGCCGGCCCAGCGCCCCGACGGGTCGGCCGCCCATCCCCCGGGGGGCGTGGTGGCCACCTCGGTCGAGGCTGCGGGCTGGTTGTCGGTGGGTGGGGAAGGGGGGGGTAGGGAAGGGGGGGGCGATGAAACCACCGCGGAGGACGACTGCCCCGGCAACGCCGGGACACCAATCTCCGCCGCGAGCGCCCCCTGTTCGACACCGGGGTCGGCCCCCTCCATCGTGAACTGCTTCACGGTCCGGTGCCCGGCCGCATCGCTGACCGAGATCCGCACCGTGAGCGCCTCAACCTTCTCACCGGCCCACCAGATCTCCTCGCCGATCAGATGAGCCGGCGATTCGCGGGAGAGGACCGCCTCGGCGGCAATCTTCTTCCAGGTTGGCTCCGCCTTTGTCTGGTATTCCACCACCATCTTCGGGAGGTCGAGCGTGTCGTCGGCGGCGGCGTAGCGGCAAACGACCTCGCCGTCGGCACCGCGCCACACCCGGGCCGAGACGCGTGGGGCGGCCACATCAACGAGGACGCGCATGTCAGGCCCCTCGCCCCCGCGCTGCCTCCCCTTGGCATCCACCGCCCGGAGTCGAAACCAATACTCCCCGTCGGCCGCGGCCCTGTAGACGATCGACCCCGCCTCCGGCCCCGCCTCGCCGGCCTGCTCCCAGGTCGCCCCGAGATCCCTCGACGCCTGGAGGAGAACCCGCGCGGCGGCATGATCGGCCTGCTGCGACGGCGCCACCTTGAAGGGGATCGCGAACGCCGTGTTCGACGTGCGGACCAGATCGGGGAGGCGGGGAGCCGGGGGGAGATCCTCGCCCCGAACAAGCCCCGTGATCCCAGACAGGAAGACGATCACCGTCGCTGCCAGCCTGCGGCAGCCGATGGCTCCTGGCGCCGTTCCGGCGGTGAACTCACGAAAGTGTCTGCTCGTTGACCCCATGCCGGAGCCATCGTCCACACCGCAACGGAACGTCCCGATTTTCGGGAACGACGGGAAAAGTCCCCCCAGGTTCTCCGCCACGGACCGGAGGTGGGGCAGACTCGGCAAGCCGGCGAGCCTAGGGGGTGGGGCGCTTTTCCTGCTGGACCCGGCAATCGTCAGACTGCCATAATCCGCGCTGGGCCAACGCCGGCGTGGCGGGATCCGCCCCGGGCCGAATCCCCCGATCCCCTCTACCCCCGTGTTTTCCCCCGAAACTTCGCTCCGCGACCTCGCCGGCCTGGCAGTAATCCTCGTCGGCGGCCTTCTCGTCCTCATCGTTGCCCTCCGGGCGCTCCAAGCCTGGGTCCGCCGGGCCCAGGAGGATCAGCCGGAGTCCGGTCGTGGCGATTGGGAAAACACTCTGGCCGGCTACAAAAATCTGCGGGATCAGGGTGTTTTAAGCGAGGAGGAATACCGAAAAATAAGAACGCTCGTCGAACCGCACGTGCAGATCAGCGACGCCGGTGGCGGCTTGCCGCCAGCCAGGCCGCTCCCCGGGAAGGGGAACGGCGGCTGACGCCCTAGCCCTCCGCGACCCATTCACTCCCAACTGCAGTCCAAAAGGGAATCACCGACATGCCATCAGGGAAGGACGTCAACAACCTCGGTCGCCGCGGGGCGGGTGGAACGACGAAGAAGAACGCGTTCTGTTCATTCTGCCGCAAGAGCTACCGGGACGTCGGTCCATTGGTGGAGGGCCCAGGGGACGTCTACATCTGCGGCGAGTGCATCGAGCTGTGCCAGTCGATCCTCGACCAAGAGAAGAAGCGCCGCGGCACGAGCAAGCAGCTCTTCACCTCGATCCCGACGCCGCGTGAGCTCGTCGCCCACCTCGACGAATACGTCATCGGGCAGGAGCACGCCAAGCGGGTGCTCGCTGTCGCGGTCCACAGCCACTACAAGCGGCTGACGCTCGGCAGCGACGGCTCCGACGTCGAGGTCGAAAAGTCGAACATCCTCCTCCTCGGCCCCACCGGCTGCGGCAAGACGCTCCTCGCCAAGACGCTCGCCCGGGTCCTGAACGTGCCGTTTGCGATCGGTGACGCGACGACGCTCACCGAGGCCGGCTACGTCGGCGAGGACGTCGAGAATCTCCTCCTCAAGCTCCTCAATGCCGCCGACTTCGACATCGAGGCCGCCCAGCGCGGCGTGCTCTACATCGACGAGATCGACAAGATCGGCAAAACGAGCCAAAACGTCTCGATCACCCGCGACGTCTCTGGCGAGGGGGTGCAGCAGGCGCTCCTCAAGATGCTCGAGGGGACCGTCGCCAACGTTCCGCCGCAGGGGGGCCGCAAGCACCCCGAGCAGCAGTACATCCAGATCGACACCTCGAACATCCTCTTCATCTGTGGCGGGACGTTCGTGGGGATCGACAAGATCATCGGCAAGCGGCTCGGGAAGCGGACGATCGGCTTCGGGCAACCGAGCGGGCACAAGGGGGAGGCGACCCTCGCCGAGCTCCTCCCGCAGGTCGATTCCGACGACATCCTCGAGTTCGGCCTGATTCCCGAGCTCGTCGGCCGCCTCCCGGTGATCTCGTCGCTCAAGCCACTCGACGAAGGGGCACTGGTGAAGGTGCTGAAAGATCCGAAGAACGCCCTGGTGAAGCAGTATCAGAAGCTGTTCGGGATGGAGAACTGCCAGCTCGAGTTCACCGAAAACGCCCTCTCCTCGATCGCCCGGCGGGCGATGCGGAAGGAAACGGGCGCCCGCGGCCTGCGGTCGATCATCGAGGACGTGATGCTCGATGTGATGTTCGATCTCCCGGATCACTCCGGCAGCTCGTACGTGATCACGGAGCGGAACGTCGACGACAAGGAACCGGTCGTGCCGGCTCGCGAAACGGCCCGACACAAGTCGGCGTGACCGCGGCGGGCAGCACGCCAGCCTCGCTCGACCTACCCGTGGCTTGCCTGTGGGTGGTCCGTCGGCGGGGCCGGCAAAAGTTTCGTCGTTCGTCGGAGGCACCTCCTCTCTCCTCAAGCGTTCGCCGATCCCCGCCTCGCCTCAGCGCTGGGGTCCCATTGCACCAGCTCAGAGCTCTTCAGCGAGGGGTCGCCCGTGCTCCGTGAGCCGGCCTCGCCGGGCAGCGCCGCCCGGAGGGCGAAAGCGATAGCGGCGCGGAGAGAGCGGAGGGCATGGATGCCCTCCGCGAACGTCCGGCGACGGGGCACGGGCGACCCCGAAGCCACGTTTGGGCCAAGACTCAGGCCCGGTCAGGCGCAGCCCCGGCAAGCCGGATGAGCGCCGCGATGCCGCGGTCGAGCGTCCGGTCGGTGACGGTGTAAGCAATCCGGAAGTGGGTGTCGGCGGCGCCGAACACGCTCCCCGGCACCACGATCAGCTTCTCCTGCACCGCTGCCGCCTCGGCAAATCGCTTCCCCGATCCACCGGGCGCCTCGGGGTAGAGATAGAAGGCGCCGCCGGGCTTCACGAAGCGGTAGTGGCCGGCGATCCCCGCCATGAGCTTGTCGCGCTTCCGCTTGCATTCGGCGAGGGGGATGTCCATCGGGGCGTCGAGGGCGGCAATCGCCCCCCACTGCCCGGCCTGCGGCGCACAGACGAAGGTGTACTGCTGGAGCATCGTGCAGGCATCGATGATCTCGGCGGGCCCGTGGACCCACCCCACCCGCCAGCCGGTCATCGCATGCGATTTCGAAAAGCCGTCGATGACGACGACGCGGTCGCTGTGGGCGGCGGGGGAATGGAACGGCTCGTCGTAGCTGTACGATCGGTAGAGCTCGTCGCTGATGAGCGTCACCTCGGCCCGCTCAGCGAGCCGGGCAAGATCGCGCACCGTGTCGAGCGGGGCGACGAAGCCCGTCGGATTTGACGGCGTGTTCAGCAGGATCGCCTTGGTCCGCGGCGTGATTGCGGCCGCCACCTGCTCGACGTCGATGGAGAACGACGGCGAGGTGTCGACGATCACGCACGTGCCGCCGAGGAATTCGACGAGCGGCCGATACATCACGAACGCCGGCTCGAAGAGGATCACCTCGTCACCGGGATCGATCAGCGCCATGAGGACGAGGACGAGGGCGCCGCTCGATCCGCTCGTGACACACAGCTTCCGTTCGGGGTCTCCCAACTCGCCGCGAACGGCCCCCTCGAGCCGTTCGCGGAGTTGCGGGATCCCTTGCGTCTGCGTGTAGCCGCTCTTCCCGGCGTCGATGGCGGCCTTGGCCGCCTCGCAGGCCGCCGCCGGCATGGCAAAATCGGGCTGGCCGATCGCCAGGTTGATTGGGTCGTCGAGCTTCGCGGCGAGGTCGAACGCCTTGCGGATCCCGGAGGAATCGAAGGCGCTGGCCCGCCGCGAGATCATCGCCCGCCGCACGGAGGCCGGGGTGCTCACTTGGCGTCCTTGAAGAGCTTGGCGAGCTCCTCACCGAGCTTCTCGCCGCGGACATCCATCGACACCACCTTGCCGTTGCGTCCGACGAGGATCACGGTGGGGATGCCAGTGATGCCGTAATAGGAAGCGAGCGGGTGCTGCCACTCCTGACCCTCCGGCTGCTCGAAGAGGATCGTCCACGGGATCTCCTTCTCCTTGAGGAAGGCTTCGAGGGCATCACGGTCCCTGTCGAGACTGATCCCGACAACCTCGAAGCCCTTGTCGTGATACTTCTCATAGGCCGCCAGGACGTTCGGCATCTCGGCGATGCACGGGCCGCACCAGGTGGCCCAGAAGTCGACGAGCACGACCTTACCGGCAAGCGACTTCTGGTCGAACGGCTGGCCATCGAGATTCGTGCCGCTGATCTCCATCTGGTTGCCGATCAGCGAGAGGCGGCGGAGCATGCCGGCGAATCCCTCCCCCATCGCCTTGATCTCCGGGTTGCTGCTCTTTGCGAACGCCGCGCCGAAGGTGGCGTAGGCCTTCCCGGCCACCGCGGTGCCCCCCGGCATGTGCTCGAGGGCGCCGGCGAACTGCATCGCCAGCTGGGCAGACTGCGGGTCATCCGGGGCGCTCTCGAGGACCGCCCCGATCCGGGGGACGAGGGCTTCGGCCGCTTCCAGGTCCTGGGTCTGGAGGGCCTTTTTGGCGTCGCCCACCAGCAGCATCCGTTCCCCCTCGGCGGCGAGCTCGGCATCCCCGCCGGCGGCGAGCTCCTTGGCGAACTCCGCCACCGCGGCCTCGGCCTCGCGGTCACCCAGCTGTGTGAGGAGCATCAGGCTCTGGAGCTTCATCCGCGAGGCCCGGAGGCGGGCCTCATCCTCCGGCTTCGCTTGAGCGAGGATCTTGTCGGCCACGGTCACCGACGTCATGGCGACCTTGCGGAGGAACGCCTCGGCCTGCTGCCGCGACGTCGGCTTGAAGTTCGTCTTGTGGAGCTTGTCGATGAAGGCAAGCAGTTCGTCGGTCGAACCATCCGGAATCTCGCCGATCTCGGGGAGGCCGTCGTCGGCCCTCTTTTTGGCGGCGGAGGGATCGGCGATGTCGTCAACAACCACCTGGGCCGGCAGGCTCCCGCAGGTCAAAAGACCGATGGCCGCGGCGCAGAGGAGCGTCGAGCCGACGCGACGGGAACGGGCCATCGGAAAGAACATGAAAACCTCGCTGGGATTCGCTCCCGTGGGGAGCAGGAGGGGGTCGACCAAAAAACTATTCGGTCGATCGTAACGGCGTCAGGCCGGACGGGGCAATCCGTCCCCGCCTGCCCCTTGGAGACGGCGCCTCTGAGTTGTGTGGCGCCGGTCGGGAAGACGACCGACAGCCCCCTTTTTCCCCGGGGAATCCCGCCGCGTAAGCAGGCCCGCTCGAGGATTCCGAGGATCCCAGCCACCGCCGGGCCCGCCGCTGGAATCCCCGCGGCGCCGCCGGCTCGATCAGTGGACGATCGTGCGGAACCGCACGAAGCACCCTTGGCCCGGAGCAAGCGTCCCCTTGAAGGTCCAGGAGAGGAGCGTGGCGCCGTCGTCCCCCTTGGAGGTGGAGATCGCTGCCGGGAGATTCGACACCGGGCTCCCTTCGATCACGGCCAAGCGCCCGGGAACGGCATCGACGAGCGTGATGTCGGTGAGCGGACGGTCGCCGGAGTTGAGAAGGAAGATCGTGAAGTCGAGCTCTTCGCCGGGGCGGGCGGTGTCGCTGCCGGCCCGCTTGCAGAGCGTCAGCTCGCAGCGGCCCGGAGACTCGAGGCGGAGCGTGGCCACGCCATGATCGACGGCGAGCACGTCGGCGGCCTCGCCATTGACGGTCACCTGGGCCCCCGACACGCACATCCAGGCCAGCGGCACGTCGATCTTCCGCGCCAAGCGCGGAGCCTGGACGTTGTCGACCTTCTCGACGGGGAGGTCGAGGGCGACGGCAACCGGACCGTCAACCCCTTCCTTGAGCACCGGTGGCACCACCTTGTCGACGGCCAAAACGGGGATCCGGTCCTCAACGGCAATGCCCTGCTGGGCAAGTCGGGCGGCGACGATCTGGATCTGCTGGGTCTTGTCGTGCACCGACTGGCCGACCGACCCGGCCGCGGCGATGGTGTCGAGCGCGAGCCCCTTCGGCCCTGTCGGGACCGCATCCTCGAAGGGGCGGATGAGCCGGCGGACCGACGAGAAGCGCGGCGCGTAGACACAGGTGCAGTTGGAGGCGACGACGCAGCTCTCCGCTTCCAGGCAGGCTTCGTCCTCCGGCGCAGGGCCCGGCCCATCGGCCCGGTAGCGGGCCACGGTGTCGCCGGAGGTGATGTTGCCCAGGCGCGTCCGGCCCCGGGGCACGGCTGGCTTGCCGTGGTCACCGCCGTCACAGACCAGACACGGCCCGATCACCGGAATGGCGATCGTGGGCACGATCGGGGTGCCGCAACCTGCCTGGCATTCCCCCCCCTGGCAGCCGGCGGCGGCGTGGGGGGTGAGAATCCGACAGGCGTGGAGCCGGCAGCGTGGCGAACCGCACCCGCCCCTCGGGCCGTCAAGCCCGGCGTGCGGCTGGCAGTCGGGCCCCTGACACCGGCCGCCGGCGACCGCGGCGACAGGGAAGGCCGCGGCCGCGGCCGGGCCGGCCGGGCCGAGACGGGGAAGGGGAGGGGAGGGGAGATCGAGCCCGGTGCGCTGCACGTCGCCATCGCGGATCGTCGGCAGGGCGAAGGAACGCTCGGAGGGTTCGGCGGCGGCCGTGGGGCTTTCCACCGGCAGCAGGGGGACGGGGTCGACCGCATCGACCGAGTCAGCGGACGTGACGGCGACGGCCGGAAGGGGAGCGAGGGCGGAGACCGGTGCGGTCAGCGAGATCGACCGGCACGACGCCAGCAGGACGGCGCCGGCGGCGACCGCCAGCCAACGGACGGTCTGGCCGGCACGGCGGGCAGGCGGCGGGGACGACCTCATGGCACCACTCCCGGGGCGGGCAGGCGATTGCCCAGGATGATCTCGGCGACCGGGGCCCCGAGCGTGGCGGCGACGTCACGCGGATCGTCGCACGGGCGGACATCGAACCAGTTCGCGGCGGAGATGTCGGCGGTGTCTGGGTCGCAGTCCATGTAAACGATCCGCTCGACATGGGCCCCCTCGAGGGCCATGACGAGGTCGTTCTCATCGAGCACCAGTTCGACCGGGAAGCGACGGTCCATGCCCGGAGGGGTGGCGAGGCGGGCGAGGATGCGGACGGTGGGATAGACCTCGAGCCCCTCGTAGCCGCGGATTCCACCGAGCCGCAGCCGGTAGGTACTCCCCACGAGGAGCGCCGTGCGGAACGGGGCCTCGGCGGGGGGCGACCAGCCGGCGAAGGTCTCGACGGAGACCGTCATCCCCTTCGGCCCCTGGATCGAGACTGGCTGCAGGGCTGCAGCCAGCAAGGCTTCCGGAAAGGGACCGGCCTGCGGGTGTCCTTGGGCGCCAATCGCTCCCGGCAAGAGTTGGCTGGCGAGTGTTTCCATCCGCTCCCCCGTCTCCGCATCGCCGCCCTGCAGCGGCAACGCGAATCCGGTCAAGCAGGCGGTCGCCAGCATCCCTCGGACAACCCGCAGCACGGTCCCTGACCGGACAGCCCCCCGGGACGTCGTCCCGACGGGGTTCCACCGCGTCGTCATGCCGGCCGTGCATCCGGTGAAGCGGTGGGTGTTCATGGAGATTTGAATCGGAAGAGGAAGGAAACGTCAGACTCTTCGACACTTCGGGCCGGAGCGGGCATCCCCGTCCTCCGTCAGCAGCCCGAAAAGGCGGCCGACGATTCCCCGATCGGTCCCCCGACGACCTTCCCTGGACCGGTCAGGCGACCGGTCCAGGGGTGGGTCGGCGTGATGTCAGGGGATGAAGTCTTCCGGGGCCGGCGGGCACTCGCCGGCGGCGGTGTCGGGATCGGGGCCGCCGTTGCCGACAAACCGGAGACGATCCTCGTCGGGCTGCCGGAGGCGGATGTTCGGCACATCCGAACGCTCCGCGATGTAGGCCCGGTGGGCCGGCTTGGGATAGCTCAAGCCAGGATTCTGCTGGACATGGATCTTGATTTCGTTCGTCGGCCCCGGGATGTGGTGCTTGGTGTGGTTGGTGATCGAGTGCTTCCGCAGACCAGCCGGGACCCCCAGCGGGATGTGGGCCGGGCCGGGGAGGCCGATCGGCGTGCCGGTGATCGGATAGCCGTACGTTGGCGCCGTCATCCCGGCGAGGAACGCCGGCGGCAACTGCGACGGATCACCGCCACAGGGCATTCCCAGCGGCATCGGATTGGCCGCCGAGGCTCCCGGCATGCCGGCTCCACCATCACCGGCCAGGGCCCCAGCCCCCTTGCCGGGCGACTGCAGATCCTTGTTGCCGATGCGGATGATCGCCAGGATCGACCCGCGGCGATCGGCCTCGACGACCGGGTCACACCCGGGATCCAGACGCGTGCTGACGAGCGTTTCCACACCGGCAACCGCCAGCTCCTGGTACTCCGGGTCGGGAAGATAGACGACCTTCGTCACGAAGTTGCCACTGGTGACCTGATCGAGATCCTCGTCGGTGAGTTGGAACGGGATCGCGTTGTGGGCGAGGAAGGCGTCGGTCCGCGGGGTGACGGGAGCGACTTCGAGCGTCGGATAGAGCTCGAGTCCTTCCTGGCCGGGGATGTCGGTGAGCTTGAGCCGGTAGATCGCTCCCTGGCTGAAGTCGTAGCGCCCGGGCGTCACCAGCGGTTCGGAGTCGAAGCCCCCGAACTGGCTGACATCCCAGTGGACCTGCATCCCATCGGGGCCGATGAAGCCGATCTGTGAGGCCGGGACGTTCATCCCGTAGCCTGGCCCCCCCATCCCGCCGTCGGCCATGCCGTTGGCGGCGAGCATTTCCTCGTAGCCGACCGGGGCGATCACCCCCGGGCCCGGCCCCTCCACACCCGGACCGGGATGCTGAAGCATCGCCGCCGGCGGAAGGACGTTTGTGTGCGGCGTGGCAACCGGGCGGATCTGCGCCAGTCCCGTGAACGGAGAGTTCGCCGGGATGTGGCAGCCGGTCAGCGTGGCTGCCAGCGACAAGCCGACGAAACCCTGCAGATGTCGTTTCACCATCGGATCACCTCCTCTAGCCTGCGGACTATTTGGCCGCATGTCCCGGTCGGTCGGGGAAGCCCCTGTGCGGATCGCTGTTGGTCGTGTCTGGTGCCCCACCCAAGGCGGGAATCGCCGTGGGCAAGGCCGGGGGGCTTCCGTACACTCGCGCTCAGCGGTATCCGTCACCGGACCGCTGGCCGACGTCACCACCCGCCCCAGATGATTCGTCCTCCGGGGGACCGATTCTTTGGCAAAACCCTCAAAGTCGTGACGACCGCAACGACCGACACCCGCCGCAAACCCCCAGGCTTTCGCCAGCCTCCCCCGCTGTGGATGACGGTCCCGGCATGCCTGGGAATCTGGGTGGTGTTGGGGTTTCCCGTGACCGGCCAGCCCCCGGCGGGGAGCGTCTACCAGCGCTCGGCACCGGCACCGGCACCGGCCGAGACGGCCCCGGCGCCCGCTGACGATCCCCCAGCCAGCCCCCCCACCTCCCCCACCTCCCACACCGCCCCCACCTCATCCCCCCCAGCGCCCCAGCCGGCGGTGCCAGAATCCGCCGCCGAACAGGCGGGACGGGCGGAACGGGTCGTGGCCGCCGCCCTCGCCGGGCTCTCCCGGGCGCCCTCCCTCTCGGCCCGCGTCCGGCACCTTGTGCGCTTCAACGACATGGTCCTGAAGGGGAGCGGGCGTTACGTCCAGTCGGGAGTGGGGGAGGAGCAGCGCTACCGGTACGAGTACCGGCTCTCCGCCACCGATGAGGAGTTTGAGATTCTTGACGTCTGCGACGGGATCTTCGCCTGGAACTTCCGCCGCATCGGCCAGAACCCCCCCCAAGTGGAGCGGATCGACGTCCGCCGGATCCGCGAGCGCCTCGACACGCTCGGCATCTCCCACCGTCAGGACCAATCGGCCTACCTCGGCGGCATCCAGCGCCACCTCGGGCTGCTCCGCCAGTACTTCCACTTCACGTCGATCACCCCGACGGCGATCGACGATCTCCCGGTGTGGCGGATCGAGGGGACGTGGGACCGCGACACGCTCGCCTGGATCGTCAAGGAGAAGGCGGAGGCCATCAAGAGCGAGGCGGGCGTCGCGCCGAACGAGCTCCCCGACGGCATGCCCTTTAGCGTCCGGCTCTCGATCAGCAAACGGGAGCTGTTCCCCGTGCGCATGGAATGGCTGGCCGTGCCGGGCCGGCGGCCGACCCCGCCGGCTCCGCTTCAGGTGATCGCGATGATGGAGCTGTACGACGTCCGCATCGGCGAGCCGGTCGACGTATCGGCGTTCGTCTACAAGCCGGCCACGGAGGGGCTGAGCGACATCACCGACGGCTACCTGCCGCAAGTCCAGCCGCTGCGGCAGTGACGGCCGGTCACCCTCCGCCGATCCAGCCCGCCTCGACGAGCCGGACGGCGGCGTCGATCGCCGCCTCCATGCTCGTCGGATCGGCGGCGCCGCGACCGACGATGTCAAACGCGGTGCCATGTGCGACGCTGGTGCGCACGATCGGTAATCCGAGCGTGATGTTCACCGCCCGGTGCATCCCCAGGAGCTTGACCGCGATGTGCCCCTGATCGTGGTACTGTGCCACGATCCCGTCGAAGGCCCCGTGGGCGGCCCGGAGAAAGAGCGTGTCGGCGGGGAAGGGCCCGTCGGTATCGATCCCGGCAGCCCGCAGCGCGGCGACGGCCGGGACGATGATCCGCCCCTCCTCGTCGCCGAACAGCCCCCCCTCGCCGCCGTGGGGATTGAGGGCCGCCACACCGATCCTCGGACGCCTCCCGAGAAGCGCTGCCAGGAGTGGGGCCAGTCGCTCCCCGGCGGCGACGATCCCCGCCGTCGAGAGTCGGTCGAGGGCGGTGGCGAGCGCCTCGTGGAGCGTCACATGGACGACGCCCAGCCCCCGCCCCCCCGGCATCGCCCCGGCCGCCGGCGCTCCCGGCAGCGGAGGGAGCCAGAGCATCATCGACGCGGCGGCGGCGGGGAGACCGCAGGCCCGCGCCAGCCATTCGGTGTGGCCAGGGATGTCGTGCCCGGCCGCATGGAGCGCTGCTTTGTGGAGCGGGCCGGTGACGAGGGCGGCATGGCAACCGGCATCCCGCACGATCCGGAACGCCAACTCCAGCGCCCCCACGGCCGCCCGACCGCCGGCCGCCGAGATCAGCCCGCGCGGCACCTCCTCCCCGCTGCCCCCCGGGTCGATGGCCAGGACGGTTCCGGCGGTTGAGGGGCGCGGATCATCCGCCGCCACCCGCTCGACCGCCAGCCGCGGTAGCGCCGGCACGCAGCGGAGCACTTCGTCGAGGAGCTCGGGCCGGGCGACGACGCGGAGCCGGGCCCGGGCGTGGGCCGCGCTCCTGCTCCAGGCCGCTAGAACGACCTCCGGACCGATGCCGGCCGGATCGCCACACGTCAGGCAGACGACGGGGCAGGGGGGGGGCGGGGCAGGGGAGGCGCCGGTGAGAGGGGAGGGGCCGGTGGCAGGCAAGGGGCGGCTATCGGCTGGGAGGAGGGAGGCCAAAAACGGGACGCGAAACACCGCGGCCAGAGAGGACAACCGGTGTGAAGACCGTCCCATCAGCCTATAGTCTCGTGTCGCTGTCCGCACCCCACGCCTTCTCCGAGGAGCATCCTGGCCGATGGAACGTGTCTATTCCCGCGCGGCGATGTTCGCGGTGGCCCTGATGCTGGCGACGGCGCTGCTCGGCCTGTGGATCGGTGACCTCCATGGCCAGACCGATCGGAGCGTGCTCCGCTGGGGAACCGTCCACCGCCTCTCGGGGGTGTTTGCGGCCCTCATGGTGGTGCTCGTCAACAGCATGGGTGTGACCTACTTCATTGGCACCGGACGGTGGTGCCGGGAGGTGGTGGAAACCTACGGACTGTCGGCGGCGCTCACCGACCGGTCGAAGGTGATCAAGCGGGCAGCGTTCCCCGGGTCGGTGATCGGGATGCTCGCCGTAGTGGGGATCGTGGCCCTCGGGGGAGCAGCCGATCCGGCCACCGGCCGCCCCGGAACGCAACTCTGGGTGACGCCCCACCTCGTCGGCGCCATGGCACTGGCGGCGCTCATCGCCTGGTGCTTCCAGTCGCAGCTGCCGCGGATCCGCCGCCAGCAGGCGCTCATCGAGGAGGTGCTGGTGGAGGTCCGAGAGATCCGCCGCGCCCGCGGCCTCGATGTCGAGGGCTGACGACGGGTGAGCCCCGGCGAGACCACCTCGAAGGGGAACGCGCTCAACGCGCCTCGGAGCCGGGGAGTGCGGCCGCGACGCCGCGTGACGGCGCGAGGATGCCGCGTTCGGCGACGGTGATCCCAGCGGCGACCGTGATCCCCAGCGCCAGCGACGCTGAGAGGAGGAGCCGGTCATGGCTGTGAAACTCCACCTCCGGGAGGAGGTCGGCGGCGGCGATGCAGATGAACGCCCCCGCTGCCAAGCCGAGCGAGGCCCCGAGGAACTCCCCCCGGCCGCTGCCGGCGCCGGGGAGGAAGACGAGGAACAGCACCGCGCCGAGCGGCACGAGGAGGGCGTGGGCGAGGTTCACCATCCGCTGGAGGCGCGGGGACGCGTTCGCCTTGAGCATCAGCGCCGCGATCAATCCGGCATCGACCGGCTTGTGGAGCAGGATCGCGAGCAACGGAGCCAGGCCGGTCAACACCCCGCCGCGCCCCGCGGGGAGATCCATCGCGGCGGCGAGGGCGGCGCCGTCGGCCAGGCTGTGGACCGCGAGCCCGGCGAAGGCACCGTACCAACCGGCCCCCCCCCGGCCCGCTGCCGAGGTCGCGGGAGCATGATCGTGGCGCGGGGCGTGGCTGTGGCCGTCGGACGCGCCGTGATCACATCCCCCGGCCGGCCCGTGTTCCGGATCGGCGGCATGATGGGCGTGGCCGTGGAAGGCCCGCTCGAGGAGGAACATCAGAAAGAAGCCGGCGAGAACCCATGGAGCGGCGTCATCGACCCGCCCGCCGCAGGCCCGGGTGGCGTGGGGGAGAAGGTGGAGGAACGCCACCCCGAGGAGGATCCCTCCGGTGAACGACAGGAGCACCTGCATCCGCCGATGACCGAGCCGCAGAAACGCCACCGACGCCCCGCCGGCGTAGGCGGCCGCGGTCGTCAGCAGGAGGCCGACCACCAGCGCCCGGGCGTCGACGCCGGCGATCGGAAGCAGCGCGACCGACGGGGCGACCATGGGCAGACCGGAGCGTGGGGGACGGGGCAGGAAATCACTATCACCTCGCCGCGGCGGTTCGGCAAGGTGCCAGACGACCGCGGGGGATCGGCTCCACCCCGTGGCGTCAGCGGCGGTAATTCCACGGCGCCGGCGTCGTCGGCATCGACCGGGCGGCCTGCTCCATCTGCTGACGGACGTACTGCCGCGTCGGCAGCGTCTTCTCGCTCCAGTGCGCGTCAGTCGCCGAAAGAACACCGAGGGCCACGACGAGGACGTAGCTCAACAGGTTTGACCAAGCCTCGGGGCCGTAGAACTTCATCGCCGTCCCGAACGACGTCTTGAACTTCGGGCCGAAGTGCCCTTCCTTGACGCTCCAGATCTCGTCGATCACGAGATGGATGAGGAAGCCGAGCACGACGGCGCTGGCGATGTAGTAGCGATGGAGCGGTTCCTCGGCACCGAAGGAGAGGAAGGCCACCTGGCCGGCCACGGCCGCGGCGGGAAGGCTGTGGAGCATGCCACGCTGGGCGGCGTACCTCGACACCAGCCAGGCCGCGCCATAGCGCACGGCGAGATACAGCGAGGCACCGGCGAGGACGGTTGCCTCAGACGACAATCCCGCCTGCTGGAAGCGATGGATCATGAGGAGCGGCAGGACCGCGGCGGCGAAGCCGGCGCTCTCCTGCACCGACTCTTCGTCGCCGCTGTCGAGGTCTGGCAGCACTCCGGCGAGCACGCAAAGCACGCCGGCGAGCAGGCACGTCGAGGGGGGCATGCCACCGATCTGCCACGCCGCGACGGCATATGCCGCCCCGGCCACGGCCGATCCAGTGATGTGCACGCGCAGTCCGGGCACCGCATCCCTCCCTGGCGATTCAACCAGCCAAGAACTCCGCCCGCGCTTCGTGGGCGCAGCGACATCCGCGTACCTCGGGCTTCCTTGCCTCCGGGTCACAGATCCTTGTCAGTTGTCGGCAGAGCCGTCGCCGCAGCGTCAACGCCACGCCGCGGCGCGGCGTGCGCTGCCAGAGCGGCAAGGTCGGTCGGCAACGGCAGGTTCGGTAGACGAGGCCCTTTCCGCACAACCGGCGAAGCCGGGAAAGCGAAGTAAACGGGGAAAACCATGGAAACAAGCCTGGACTTCTCGGGATCTCCGCAGGCAACGGGAGCAAGCCGAAGGCACAAAACACTCAATCCACCCAAAACCCCCACGAGCCGCATTCAACCCAAGCAATGCAGCCACGCCGTCCCCTCCACTTTCGCCAGACAGTGCCCCAGCTCCCCGTGGAAAAACCGGCAGCCCCCCCTGCCCCCGTCGCGGCCGACGAAACGAGCGATTCCCGCGGCAAATGCCCTTCGTCACCAGCCCCGTCATCCCTACACTCCCACCCCCGCCGAGCTGGCCCGAAACACGCCCGGCCGAGTGATCGCCCCCACCGCTGACGAGGAGACCGGACGTGGCCGTCGAGGGATACGACCTGGTGATGATCGGCCTCCTCGCCGTCACCGCCCTGCTCGGCTACTTCAAGGGGATGGTCTGGCAACTGGCATGGATCGCCGGGATCGTCGCCAGCTCGTTCGTGGCCCTGCGGTTCGCCCCGCAGTTCGCCCACCTCTTCGGACAACAGGAACCGTGGAACCGGTTCCTCGCCATGCTCGCGCTCTACGTCGGCACGTCGCTGGCGGTGTGGATCCTCTTCCGGCTCGTGTCGGGATTCATCAACGCCATCCATCTCTCCGCCTTCGACCACCAGCTCGGACTGCTCCTCGGCCTGGCGAAGGGAGCGTTGCTGTGCATCGTCGTGACCTTCTTCGCGGTCACACTCGCCCCCGACTACCGCCACCAGATCGTCGCCAGCCGGAGCGGCCGCTTCGTGGCCGAGCTCATCGTCCGTGCCGACAGCTATCTCCCCAAGGAGATCCACGACACCGTCGCGCCGTTCGTCGACCAGTTCGAGCGTCAGTTCGCCCAGCCTGGCGTGGGGCAAAACGGCGAACCGGACGCCGGCTCGCCCCCGGGGTTCGGAGTGCCGGCCGGGCAGCTCGCCGGCGGCGGCCTGTCGCTGAAGACGCTCATGGACGGGGTCAGCTCGGCCTCGGCCTGGGCCGGAGCGGAGCAGGGGAGTGGAGCGGTGCATCAGGCCGGGGGCGCCCTGCCACCAGGGAGCGCTTGGTTCGCCCCTCCGGCAGGCCAGATGGCGGCCCCGGTCGCCGCGCTCCCGGGAGGGTTCCAACCGATCGCCCCGGCCCCCATTCAAGAGGCTCCCCGACCGACCGGAAGCCGCTATGGGAACCCCGCTCCCACTGGCTATCCTGTCGGCGCCCAGTCACCGCTGCCGCTCCGCTGATCAGTCGAGCGCGGGGAACGGCGCGTGGATCGCCAACCGTGGCAAGGGATCCTTGAGCGCCAGCGATCTGCACGGTTGTCCCGCGGCCCTCAAGAGGAGCAGGGGGCAGCATGGCGGCACTTGGCCGCGGCAGGGAAAAGGGCGTTTTCCCCGGGAAAAAACGACCCTGAACCGGACATAAGAGACATTATCGGACGTTGGGGAGAGGGGTGAAACGGCCCGCGTTTCAGGCGGAAACCGGGTCCTCCTCGAGGAACCTCCCCATCGCCCTGAACTTCCCGTAGCGGGAATCGACGAGCACCGGGGTCGGCTGCGTGAGCAGTTCCTTGAGCGTCCGGACGAGAAAGTTTTTCACCCGACTGGCCATCTGGCGCGGATCGCGGTGGGCACCGCCGGGCGGCTCCTCGATGACCGCGTCGATGACTCCGAGCGACCGCAGATCATGCGACCGCATCTTCAGCGCCCGGGCCGCCTCGGCCTTGTGCTCGGCGCCTTTCCAGAGGATCCCGGCGCAGCCCTCCGGGCTGATGACGCTGTAGTAGGCATGCTCGAGGACGGCCACCCGGTCGCCGACGCCAATCCCCAGCGCCCCTCCAGAGCCCCCCTCGCCGATGACCACGCAGACAACCGGGACCGGGAGGGTGGCCATGAGGAACATGCTCTCGGCGATCACCTGGGCCTGGCCCCGTTCCTCGGCGCCGACGCCGGGATAGGCGCCGGGGGTGTCGATGAGGCAGATCACCGGCAGGCCGTACTTCGCCGCCAGCCGCATCTTGCCCATCGCCTTGCGGTAGCCCTCGGGATGGGCGCACCCGAAGTGGCACGCCTGACGCTCGGCGAGCGTTTTCCCTTTCTGGTGGCCGACGACGAGCACCTTGTGCCGGTCGAGCTTCGCAAACCCGGTCAGCATCGCCGGGTCGTCACCGAAGGCCCGGTCGCCGTGGAGCTCGACGAACTCATCGAAGACCAGCGAGACGTAGTCGCTCGTCTTCGGCCGGTCGGGGTGGCG
>CALQRA010000078.1 GCA_943332855.1 Candidatus Kuenenia stuttgartensis | reverse complement strand
CATCGTCTGGCCGATTATCCCCCGCGGCAACCCGTTCTCCTGACCCGTTCTCCTGACTCAGGCGGATCGGCCGTCCACCCTTCCTTCCCCCGAGACGAAAACCATGCGCGCGCGATTCCCCGTCGTCATCCCCTTTCTCCTGGCCGCGATGTTCACCATCGGGTCCAACGGCGCGTCCGCCGCCGACGCGGATCGTGACATCCGCCTCTGGCCGGAAGGGGTGCCGGGGGATCGGGTGCCGGAGGAACCGGCCGAGAAGGTGGAGCGGGGGAAGGACGACATCCAGCGCCGGTCGTTCGTCTCCGATCCTCGCCTCATCCTCCATCCCCTGCCGCCGCGTGACGGTGGGCCCCGTCCGGCGGTGATCATCCTCCCCGGAGGGGGTTACAACATCCTTGCCGATGACCATGAGGGGGGGGAGATCGGCCGGTTCCTGAATGGGCATGGCATCGTCGCCCTCACTCTCCTCTACAGGGTCCCCACCGGTGCCTTCGCGAATCCCGACGCCGGGCCGGTGATGGATGCCCAGAAGAGCGTTTCGGTGGTCCGCGGGCGGGCCCTCGAGCTGGGGATCGATCCGGACCGCATCGGGCTGATGGGTTTTTCCGCGGGGGGCCACACGGCGCTGGTGGCTGCCACCACGAAGGCGTCGTTCCCGGGGGCCGACGCCGCCCCGTCAGCCCGGCCCGATGCCACGATCCTCGTCTACCCGTGGCGCGTGCTTGGCAATGAAGGAAAGGGGCTGTGGCCGGGGGTCGAGATCGACGCCGCCACCTCCCCGATGTTCATCGCCCAGACCGCGGACGACACCGCTTCGCCGGCGCAGGGGGCGGTGGCGCTGTTTGCCACGCTGCTCGACGCGAAGGTGCCGGCCGAACTGCACGTCTACGAGCGCGGAGGTCATGGCTACGGCCTGCGGCGCCGTGAGCAGTCCCCGGGCACCGCCGACTGGCCGGCGCGTCTGGTCGATTGGCTCGGCGGCCGCGGATTCACGCGGCCGTGACGGCGGCGTAGAACGCGCTTGGAAAACAGCGACACCCCGTCCGAAGAGACGGGGTGTCGGGGAAAGTCGACGGTGCCGAGGTTCCGGACTTGGACGTGGCAACCTGCGGTCAGTTGCAGCAGTCGTCGGCCGGGACCGGGGTGGCAGCCTTGAGGGCGGCTGCTTCCTTGGAGAGTTTGAACTCCGGTCCGGCCGGGAAGTATTGGATGTCGTCCTGGAGGTAGTAGGCGCTGGGGAGCGTCTGCCCACCGATGTCGACCTGACAGCCCGTCAGCCCGACGCTGGCCAGGGCCACGCCCGCCAGCAGGGCCGCGCGGACGCCGAGGCGGGTCTCGATATGGGTCCGCCGGTCCGCAGTCGATGATCTCATAGTTCTCGCCCCTGCATCGGTGCTTTGTTCCGCGTCACGGTTCGCTGTCGGGCCAGGCCCGGCAGGGTCGATCCGCCGCCGACCGCAGTGGTATCGGCCGGCAGAACCGCCAAACTTTGACAAACCGTTGCGATCGTTCGAAACGGCGCCGGCGGAGCCCCCCGGCTGCCCGACGTTTCCCAGACTACCGGTCGGTCGACGGTCTGACGGCGGGCTGGTATTCCTCGTCACGGACCCGACTCGGGTCGGCGGGCGCGGGGGGAGGGTGTACAACTGGCGGTATGTGGCGTGTTGTTCCCTGGCAGTCGCTGTTCCGCCGATCGGCCGCGATCCTCGCGGTGATGGCCCTGTTGAGCCTGGGGGTGGCCCGGGCCCAGATCGTGCCCCGCGGGGCCCAGACCGTGCCGACGATCGCCTTTGATGCCGCGCTCGCGGCGCTGGCCAACGGCGACTATGGCGTGGCCCTGGAAACGGCCGGTCGGGATTACGGGGCGGGGGTCCGTGCCGGGAACCAGCGCTGGATCGACTCGATCGCCTCCGCCACCGCGATCGGTGAATCGCAGTACGAGCTCGGCAGCTGGCGGGATTCCATTGCCGCTTACGAGGAGGCGATCGGTCTCGGCACCGCGCATGCCGAGTGGTTGCTGGCGGTCCAGTTTCCGACCCAGGGACCGCAGCCTTCGCCGCGCCCGCGCGTGGCCACCTGGGGGCGGAGCGCGCGGGGCACCAAGCCGGCGACATTTCCCGACACGATGACGATCCGGCAAACGCCGGCCGATCCCCAGAAGGTGCTCCAGCAGGGGGGAGTACTCGCGGCCCCGGTCAATGTTCCGATCCGTCCTCATGAGATCATGCGGGCCCTCGTGATCGCGATCTACCGTCGGGCCGTGATCCTCGGGCCGCTCGCCGGCGAGGGGAATGCGATCGATGGGTTGAACAACGCCCTTGCGAAGCGCCCGGCACCCCCGAACCACTGGTCGCA
Organism: Candidatus Kuenenia stuttgartensis; assembly: GCA_943332855.1. Classification (GTDB taxonomy): domain Bacteria; phylum Planctomycetota; class Planctomycetia; order Pirellulales; family UBA1268; genus QWOP01. The sequence continues at coordinate 17,092 of CALQRA010000078.1, read as the reverse complement.
GTCGTGGATCGACGTGGCGCTGGGAACCGCGGCATGGTCGCAGGGCCGGCTCGATCAGGCGGTGCCGCTGCTCGAGCGCGGCGTGGCCTTGGGCGGCAAACTCGATCACCCTTTGACGGCCTGGGGGCTGCTCGTGCTCGGACGGATCGCGCTGGCCCGCGACGATTCCATCGGCGCGGCGCGGTGGTTCGAGGAGGCGACCTACGCGGCGGCCGAGTTCGGCGATGCCCGAGCGCTCGAGGAGGGATTCCGGATGGCGTTCGCCGCCCACCAGGCTGCCGGCACGCCGGGGGTGCCGGCAACGGTCCACGGGGGCTGCGAGTGGGCCCGCGGTGGATTGCCCGTGCTCCGGACCACCCTCCTTGCGCACGAAGCAGAGGCGTTGGCTGCCGCCGGCAATCTCCAGGGGGCGCGGGCCCGGCTCGGAGAGGTCGACGCGCGGTTTCTCCGCACGGATGCCGGCCAGGGGACGCCGGGCGCCGTCGTCGCGCATGCCGCGGCCCTGACGGCGTACGGCGCCGGCGATCCGGCCACAGGGGATGCCGAGATGGAGCGTGCCCTGACCATTGCCCGCCCCCGTTCCCCGCGCCTCTTCCAGACCGGCCGGCTCGTAGAGATGGTGATGGCCGGGGCGACGACGATCTCCGACCGGCAGGCAGACGTGCTCTTTGCGCGGCTCCTCGGCGACCCGCCGCCGCGGGAGCTTGTCATCGATCCGCTGGCCACGCTCGCGGCGATGACGACGCCCCGCCCCGAGGCTCACGAAGCATGGATGTTGGTCGCAGCGCGCCGCGGCAGCGATGCGGCCCTGGCCGCCGCGGAGGCCTCGGCCCGGGCCCGGTGGCTCGACACGCAGCCAGTCGGGGGGCGACGGCTGGGGCTCGAGCGTCTGCTCGGTCCCGATCCATCCGGGCTGGGGCCTGACGCCGTCGCCGGCCGGACGGGACTCTTCAGACGCCATCCGGAACTGGCCCGACTCGTCGACGAGGATGCCCGCCTGCGGACGGCGCTGACTGCCGCGCTCCTTGCCTCCGCCGGCGGGAATGGTGGCGGCGACGCCGGTCCGCCGCGTCGGGCCGGTCCGCCGGGAGAGCTGAGGGATTGGGAATCGTTCGCGCAGGGCTCGGCCCGGCGCGGGGTCTTGATTGATCAGCTCGCCGCCGGCCGGGAGCCACTCGGGCTCGAGTTTCCCCCCCTCCTCCCCCCGGCCGACATCCGTGGAAGGCTGGCGCCGGGCGAACTGCTCCTCTCCTTTCATTGGGGCGCTTCGGGGCTGTGGGGGGCGCTGGAGTCTCGTGACCGCGTCGCCCTGTGGCAGGTCCGGCAACCGGCGGCCCTGGCGCGGGAGCTGACCCACCTGGCGAAGGCCCTGTGTCTGTTCGACCCCCACGTGCCGGTGGGGACCGATCGGATCATCGCCTCCGACTGGCGGGCCGCGATGGTCACCGTCGAACGCCTCCTCTTCGAGCAGTCGAAGGTCACGCTCTCGGAGGGGATCGAGGAGCTCGTGATCGTGCCCGACGGGGCGCTGTGGTATCTGCCGTTCGAACTCCTCCCCACCGGTTCCGCCGGCGAGCCCGCCGACGGCGATGCGGCGACCGTCGAACCACCGCCGCTCCTGCGAGACGTCTGCCGTATCCGCTACGCCCCCACGCGCAGTCTCGCCGTCGCTGGCAGGCCACCGGCGCCGCTGGAGCCACCGGCCGGGCGTGGGCCCGTCGGCATCCATGCCGGCCGGGCCGTTCGCGGGGAACGGCCGGAGGCGATCGGGGAGGCGGTCGACCGCCTCACGCAGGCCCTCGAACGCGCCGTCGTCCTCCCGGCCCAGCCACTCCAGCAGCATGGTGTCGTCGTCTCGCCGTTGCTCCCGGCTTCGTTGTGCGAGACGCTCGTGGTCCTCGACGAGATCAATGTCGCCGGTGAGGGGGCGGTCGGCTTGCGCGGCCTGTTCGGTCGTCCGCCCGACCGGGGAGCGAAGTCGGGGATGACGTTCAACGATTGGCTCGCTTCGCCGCACAAACGTCCCCCACTGGTCATTCTGCCGGGGGTCCAGTCGGCGATGGCCTCGGGGCTCACCAAGCCGCAGTCCCGGCCGGGGGAGGAGTTGTTCATCGCCGCCACCGACGTGCTGGCCGCCGGCGCCCGCACGGCGCTGGTCAGTCGCTGGCGGATGGGGGGGAAGTCGACCACCGATCTCGTCGCCGAGCTCGTCCGCGACAGCGACGATCCGACGGCGATCCCGGCGGCAAGTTGGCGGAGGGCGGTCGATCTGGTCTCCGCCGAGGAGCCCGATCTGGCGTTCGAGGGGCGGATCCGGGGGGTTGGCCAGACGGTGCTGACCGACATGCGTCACCCGTTGTTCTGGGCCGGCTACATGCTCGTCGACGGCGGGATCAGCGCCCCGGTTGAAGCGGCCGCGGCGAAGGGCATCGGTGGCCGTCCGGCCGCGTTGCCGGCGGCGGGCAAGCGCGATCCGGCGGCCGTTCGGGGGGACCGCGGCCGGGGGGCGAAGTGATGCCCCTTCCGCTGGCCGCCGATATCGCCTCGGTCGGAGGGGCGTCGAATGCTTTCCCTCCCGAGCAACTGCTGCTCCTCGCCGCCACCACCTTCATCGCCGCAGCCGTCAACGCCGTGGCGGGGGGGGGCACGATCCTCACCTTCCCGGTTGTGGCGGCGATCCTCGCTGATGGCCCGGCCGGACTCGTCGCCGCCAACGCCACCAGCACCCTCGGCCTCTGGCCCGGCGCGATCGCCGCCGCCTGGGCGGGGCGTGCCGAGCGGGATGGCCAGCCGCACTTGACCCGCTGGACCCGCTGGCTCCTGCCGGCGAGTGTCGGCGGGGCGATCGTCGGGGCCGCGCTTCTGCTCGCACTGCCCCCGGCCTGGTTCGGCCGGCTCGTCCCCTGGCTCATCCTGAGCGCGGCGGTGTTGTTCACGCTCCAGCCCCGTCTTGCCGCCCGGCTCGCCGCTGGCGACCAGGGGGCCACCCCCAACGGCGAGCCAACCCGCGGGATGTTCTTCCTCGCCTGGGGACTCCAATTCTTGGTGGCCGTCTACGGCGGGTATTTCGGCGCTGGGATCGGCATCCTCATGCTCGCCGTCCTGGGGTGCCTCGGGGTGGGGGACATCCACCGGCTCAACGCCGTCAAGAATCTCCTTGCGACGGCGGTCAACGGCACCACGGCAGTCGTGTTCGCGTTCGCGTCGATCCTCCCGACCGGCGTCGGGGGGGGGGCCGGCATCGTCTCCTGGCCGCTGGCCATGGTGATGGCGCTGGCGTCGATCTCCGGCGCGGTGGTTGGCGTGCGATTGATGCGGCGGATGCCAGCGCCGGTGGTGCGCCGGATCGTGGCCCTCATCGGTTTCGGCCTGGCAGGCTATTATTTCCTCCGCGGCTGATGTCCCAGGTCTTGCCAGGCTGTCGATGCTCGTCGAAGCGGATCAACTCACGAAGCGGTATGGCCCGTTCACGGCGCTCGAGGGCTGCTCGTTGGCCGTCCGCCAGGGGGAGGTGTTCGGCCTCCTCGGTCCCAATGGCGCCGGGAAGACGACCTTCCTCCGCCTTCTTCTCGGCTTCATTCATCCCACCTCCGGCACGGCCCGGGTGGCAGGGCACGACTGCATTCTCGAGTCGCTCGCCGTCAGGGCTGCGACCACCTATCTCCCCGGGGAGGCCCGCCTCTTTCGCCGGATGACGGGCCATCTGGTCCTCGATTTCTTCTCAAAATTGCGCCGCGAATGTCGCCGTGACGAGGCCACTCGCATCGCCCGGCGCCTCGATCTTGACTGTTCGCGCCAGGTCGCGCGGATGAGCACGGGCATGCGGCAGAAACTCGCCCTAGCCGTCGTTCTCGCCACCGAGGCGACCCTCGTGATCCTCGACGAGCCGACGGCGAACCTCGATCCGACGGCCCGGGCGGTCGTCCTCGATCTCGTCCGCGAGGCGCAGGCGGCCGGTCGGACGGTGATGTTCTCCTCGCACGTCCTTTCCGAGGTCGAGGCAACCTGTGACCGCGTCGTGATCCTCCGCGCTGGGCGGGTCGTCCACGAGCAGTCGGTCGCGCAGCTCCGTCGCCATCATCGCATCACCGCCCGGCTCGAGGGGGCTGTTGGGGAGGTGCCGGCGGAGCTCCGCGAGCATGTCACCGTCACCCGCGACCGCGACGGCAGGATCGTTCTCGAGACAGCCGATTCGTTGCGGCCGCTCCTCGGCTGGCTCTCGACGCTCCCGCTCGGTGAGATCCGGGTCGACCCTGTCGGGCTCGATGCCGTCTATAACCGTTTTCATCGCCATGGGTGACCAAGTGTGGAATACCGCCATCTGGCGCAAAACCTGGGGTGACCAGCGCGGGCTCGTGCTGGCGTTTGCCGCGCTGTGGGGCGTGTTCCCATGGCTGTTCCTTTGGCTGTCGGCGCAGATTCCGATGCTGGCATTCCAGGACGTGCTCCTTCAGGCGATCCCGAAGGACTGGCAGCGGCTCTCCGGGGTGCCATTCTCCGACGTTGCGACCCACGCCGGCCGGGTGGCACTGGCCTTCGTCGATCCGGTCGTCGTGCTCGCGGCGACGGTCTGGGGGATCACCCGGGGGAGCGATGCCGTGTCGGGGCAGCTCGAACGGGGCACGATGGAGTTGCTCCTCGCGCAGCCGGTGCGGCGCCGCGCCCTGTGGGTGACACAGGCGCTGGCGACGACCGCGGCGGCGGCCTGCCTGTGCGGCGTGCTGGCCCTCTCGGTGGCTGCGGCGGTGGCCTACGGTCCGTGGGCCGGCAAGGTCGAGCCGGGTCGATTCCTCCTCCCGGTCGCCAATGTCTTCGGCCTGATGGTCTGCCTGGCCGGGATCTCCGCCTGCTTGTCGGCGGCCGACAGTTACCGCTGGCGGACGATCGGCGTGATGTCCGGTTTTTACGTCTTCTCCCTCCTGGCAAAGCTCGTCGGCCGAATGAGCGGGGCGTTCGGCTGGGTCGGCTACCTCTCCTTTCTGAATGCCTACGAACCGCAACGGCTGGTCGGGGACGCCGCGGTGAGCTGGACGAATCTCCTCGTCTATGACGGCATCCTCCTCGGCGTCGGGGGCGTGGCGTACGTTATCGGCGGCGTGATCTTCTGCCGTCGCGACCTCCCCGCCCCCCTGTAAGGCGCCGGCGGCGCCCGCAGGACCGCCGGTCCGTTTTCCCCGTCCGCCGATCCGTCTGGCCCCGAGGGTGGGGCCCGTCGCATACTGAGGGCATAGGGGATGCCGATCTGTCCGGCCCCCATGGCCCCCTCGAGGATATGACTCGATGAACGTTCTCCCGCGTGCCAGCCGTCTCCTACCGCCGTCGTCGCAGCGTTCGGATCGCCGCCGTCGCGGCCGGTGGTTCCTGGCTGCGGCATCGATCCTGCTGGGCCCGGCGGCGTGCTTCTCGCTCGACGCCGATGAACCGGCCGTGGAGAGTGCCCCGGCCGCGGCGGCGGGGCAGGACGATCTCGATGCGGCTGTTGATGCCAAGCTGGCGGCCCGGTCTCTCGATGATTTCGAGCGGGTCCTCGGGCTGGTCCGAGCCGCCCTCCGGAAAGGACTCGAGGAGTCTTCTCGGGGGTTTGCCAACGACCTCTACACCGGCACGCTGGTCGATCGGGCGTCGATGCTCACCGAGGCACTGTTCGACGGCGCCCCGGGGGCCCAGCAGCAATGGGAGCGGATGCGGGCCTACGCGCTGCGCGATCTAGGGGAGGTGGTGCAGCGCGACGAAACGCTCGCTGCGGCGCACGTGATGATCGCCCGCCTCGAGGCGCTCCCCGGGGGGGATCGGCAGCGGGCCGTGAGCTCTGCCCGCCGCGCCGTCGAGCTCGGCGGAGACGACCCGCTGCAGACGGCCCAGGCTCACGTCGTGCTGGGGAATCTCGCGGAGGATGATCCGCCGGCTCGCCGTGCCGACTACGACAAAGCGGTCGAGCTCGCCCCCCGCGATGCCGATGTCCGACGGACGCGCGGGCTATTCCTGATGATGGAGGGGGATCAGGACGGGGCCCTGGCGGACTTCGACGTGGCGATCGAGGAGGATCCGGACGATGTCCGGATCCGTGAGATGCGCGGCCTGTCGTTGCTCATGGCGCAGCGGACCGACGACGCCCTCAAGAACTTCGACGACGCCCTCGAACTTGCCCCCGACTCCGCCGACATCCTCTTCCAACGCGGGCGAGTGTTCGCGTCGCAGGGAAACCTCGAGCGGGCGATGGCCGATCTCGATCGGGCGATCGCCGCGGTCCCTGATGCGGCCGAGCCCCGCGTCCTCCGGGCCCGGTTGCACCAGCAGGCCGGCAGCACCGACGACGCCCTCACCGACATCGCGCACGTCCTCGCCCGCGACCCCGACCACCGGTCGGCCCTCGAGCTTCGCGCCCTGCTCGCAGCTGACCAGGGGGATTATCCGTCGGCGATCGCCGACTTCCGTCGACTCGTCCGCCAGAGCCCCAACGACGCCGTTATCGTCGGGCAACTCGGCTTCCTCTACCTCGCAGCCAAGGAACCAAGGGAGGCGATCCGCCGCTTCAATCGCGCCTTGGAGATCGATCCGGAGCAGTTTCTCGCCCGGCGCGGACGCGGGGATGCCGAGATCTCCATCGGCGATCATGCCGCGGCGCTCGCCGACCTCGAAAAGGCCATGGAACTGCAGCCGGACAACGACACGGTCCTGAACAATCTCGCTTGGGTGCTGGCCACGAGTCCGGACGATGCAGTCCGGGACGGCAAGCGGGCCATCGGGATTGCCGTGAAAGCCTGCGAATTGACCGAATGGAAGCAGCCGCACGTGATCAGCACGCTGGCGGCGGCCCACGCTGAATCGGGGGATTTCGACGAGGCGAAGAAATACAGCCGGCAGGCCGTCGACGGGAGTGACGAGTCGTCCGAGGTCCGTGACCAGCTGAAGAGCGAATTGGCAAGCTACGAGGCGGGGAATCCGTGGCGCGAGCGGCAGTCGATGGAAGAAGGGAAAGGGCGAGGGGAGGGGGGAAGTCGCGGTCCGGAGAAGGATCAGCCGGCGAAACCGGAGCCGACGGACCCCAGCCCGAAGCCCGGCGCGCGTCGCCCCTTCGACGACGACTGACCCCGGTTTTTCAACGCCCCGGCTCCGTTCCGCCGGGCGACCGGCGGGGGGACGACTTCGCCAGTCGTTCGAGCGACTCCAGCCGTAGGGAGGCCGCCCGAGCGGCATGGATGTTGCCGGCCCGCTGCCAGGCGCGGATCGTCAGGCCCTGGGCCAGGATCGCCACATCGTAGCGCTGGTCGACCTCGGCGCGCGTCGCCACGCCCGCGGCGGCATTGGCGAGGTCTGCCGCCCGCCCCGGATCGATGGCCCGCAGCGGGATCTCGAGGAGCGAGCGGTATTCGACGGCCAAGGCGTCGAAGTCAAACTCAGCCGACGCGACCCGCACCGACCGCCCGACGACGAGCGGGCTGCCCGCGGAGATGGCCAGTTTCCTGGCCTCCTCGAGGATCACCCACTTCACCGCCAGGTCAGATTCACCGGCTGCCTCCGCCATCAGCGCCTCGGCCAGCAGAAGCGTGGCGGAGGAGGTCCGCACCCGCGCGGCCGGATTCCCGTAGCGCTGTCGGAACTCCGACCGGGCATCGACAAGCGCTCGCTGCGACGGGACCGCCCCACTTGCTTGCGACGGGGCCAGCGTCTGCATCCGCGGCCGCTCCGGGCGCGGCTCGCTCCCCCCGTCTTCAATCGAAGGCGGGTCGGCCCGGGCGCCGGGCCGATTGGAGGCATCTGGGGAGGGCAGCCACACGGTCATGCCGAGCATGGCAATCGCGAACCGCCAGGGGGCGCAGGAGCATTTCACTTGCCGGGATAGAAATGGGAGGTGTTTTGGAACGTCGAACTGTGGCCGGTGGACCGGATCGTGTTGTACATCTGACCGCTGTTGCCACCACCGCGTTGCATCGAGCGGACCTGCCCCTGCACACCGTTGAGTTGCCTTCCGAGGCTCACCTGCTGCTGGACCTGGGAGGCTTGGAGTTGCTGCGGCCGGACGAGATTTTGCAGCGCCCCGAGCGTGCCGCCGGTGTTGGGATTGTCCCCCTGGAAACCGAGCGCGGTGTAGGGGCTCAAGCCCCTCCTACCGGAGTAATCGGAGAACGGCATCCGACCCTGTTGGGCCGCGGCGGTCGAAGCGAACGTGCCGACCAGAAGCAGCGCCGTCACGGGCAACGCGATCCGCCAGGCCATCGAGAACGTCTTGCAGTGGGGCATGGAAGCAATCTCCGGGCAGGTGGGGATGCGGGCGGTCGTCTCTATTCTACGCCTGACACCGACGATTGCACGGTCTCGGGAGCCAGGCTCGGCGGAACGGGGCGTTTCAGCGAGGGAACTCGGCGTGGGGGACAGCCACCGCTGTGTCGATCCCCCAGCGTTCAGCAAGTTCGGCTCCGCGGAAGGCGAGGATGGTGTCCATGACCGTCCGCACGGCCAGTTTCGCCAGCGGCTTGTCGTGGATCCAGGCGGCGAAGGCCTCACCGTGGGTGGCGTAGGTGTCACGCAGCCAGATGGGGGCTTCGGTCAGCAACCAGGCCCGGAAGAGCAGCCAGTTCGGGTTTTCCTCGCCATACACTTCGCGGGCGACCCAGCAGACACCACCGATACCGAAGCTGGCACCACGCTGGAACGTGTATACCGTCTGGGCACCGAGGAGCGTTGACCCCAAGATCTGTTCGAACGGCGCGGTGACCTTCTCGATGATGTTGTTGAAGGCGATCCACGGATCCTGGGCGATGAACAGGCGGTCGCCAGGGAGGAGTTGGTAGTTGGTCGCCGTGGCGCCTCCCCTCATGATCGCGTCGATGTCGACCGGCAGAACCTGATCACAGCCGATCCCTGACGGGGCCGGCCGGGCGATCCAGATCTCCTTGCTCGAGAGTTTCGAGAGCCCGTTGACCTGGGCGATGGCGTCGAGCACGGTCTCGTTGCCGGTGACGGGGAACTTGGCGACATTGTCCCCCTGCCCCGCTCCCTCCGTGATCACATAATAGACCTTCGAATTGTAGCTATAGACGTCAACGCTCACGAGCGGCGCGTCGAGGAACTTGTCGAGTTGGGCCTCGATCACCTCCTTCGCCTCCGCGAGCGTCAACCCGGTGACGTAGACGCTCCCGTAGGTGCCGAGATTGACCGTGCCGTCCGGGCCGACAAGATGCTCTCCGGTCACCTGCTGCTGCCCCGCGGCCTGGGCGAGTGTGAGCGAGACCTGCGGTTCCCGCAGCACGCGCTTGAGGTGACGGAAAACGGCATCTTGGGCCTCGTCGAGCGATTTGCCGCCGACGGCAACTTTCCCGTAGGAGGGGCCGAGGTCGAGGAGGCCGCCCGGTTCGACGACGTAGATCCCGTTGATCGGTTGTTCGAGGAGGGTTCCCTCGACGATCACCTGGAGCGAATCGAACGACTGGATCCGGAACGGCGGCTTCGGCACGATCCGCAGCGCGTCGATGAGGAGGATGTCCGGTGGCTCGATGACGTAGGGGGGGAGCGACACCTTCGCCAGTTCCTTTGCGGGCATCTTGGCAGGATCGCCATCACAATTGGCAGCGAGGGTGGCCTCGTGGGACGCCGTCCGCTGGGGGCGGCCGTAGATGTTGCAGCCAACGCTCGTCAGGAGCAGCAGGGCCGCCACGAGAAGGCGCACCACACCCGTTAGGTCGGAGAGGGTGGGCTGCAGGCATCCCGCGGCGATGGGGACTGTTTGTTGGCGATTTCGGGGCATGCCTCACTCCTTGCCGGCCGGTCAAATTCGGCGTCATCGGAATCATCGGCACCATGGCATGGCAGACTTTGCCGATTTTGCCGGTTTTGCCGCCTGATGCCGGGCGTGGCGGGGCCGGTGTCTCTGCCGAAAAGACGGCCGCAGGCCTCCCCTTCCGCTCCGGACCATCCCTTTCATTGTTTCCCGGCCGAACTCCCCTTACCTTTTGGAGTCGCGGCAGGGATCGCCCCGCCGGATGCCGCAGCCTCCCTGGCTTCCCATGACGTCCCCCTCCGCCCATCCCCGCCCCCCTGCCCCCCTTCGTCCCCGCGGCGGGGGGCTGCGATCGGGCATTCTCGGTCTCCGCGCGGGAACGGTGTCGATGCTGCTGGTGCATATCGGGCTGTTTCTCGCTGTCTGGTTCGCCTCCTTTCTGACCCGTTGGGACTTCCAGCCCGATGCCCCGATGGTGGCGATGTTTCGTGCCACGGTTGTCTGGGTCGTCGTCGTGAAGACGATCGTGTTCCTCCTCCATGATCAGTTCCGCTGGCGGTTCGGCAGGCTGTCGTTCGCCGATCTCGGCCGGCTCGCCTTCACCACGACCCTGGCCACCCTGACGCTGGTCGCGGTCGACGTCGTCCGGGAGGCCGTCGGAGTGCTCCCCGGACTCGGGCAGAGGCTCTCCCGGAGCGTGATGGTGATCGATTGGGCGGCGACCATGCTCCTCATCGGCGGCCTCCGTGCGCTGCCGCGGACGATCCGCGAGGTGTTCAGACCATGGATCACCAGCGGCGACGTCCGTTCGGCTCTGATCGTCGGCGCCACGGAGACCGGCGAACTCCTCGCGAGAAATCTCGCGGCCCACCACGCGCCGTCGTACATCGTCGTCGGCTTCCTCGACGACAACGTCCTTCTCGGCGGTTCGAGGATCGCCGGGCTCCGCGTGCTCGGCCGCGTCGATGACGCGAGGAAGGTGCTGCAGCAGCGCCCGGTCGACGAGATCCTCGTCACGGCCGGGGAGCTCCCGAGGTCGGTGTTCCGCCGGCTCCTGAGCGATGCCGCCGAGTTCGGCGCGAACGTGAAGGTGATCCCATCGATGGGCGAACTGCTCGCCTCGGGAGGGGCCGTCGCCTCCCCGAACGTGCTCCGGCCGGTCGAGATCCGCGATCTCCTCCGCCGGGAACCGGTCGTTCTCGACGACTCGGCGATCGAGGGAATCGTCCGCGACCGCGTGGTCCTCGTCACCGGAGGGGGGGGGTCGATAGGGTCGGAGATCTGCCGACAGATGCTCCGTTACCGTCCGCGCCGGCTCGTCGTCGTCGAGCGTGCCGAAAACGCCCTGTTCGACGTTGAGAACGGCCTGGTGTCGCTGCGGACGGGGGTGCCGATGGCGTTCGTTCTTGCCGACATCCTTGACGCATCGCGGATCAGGAATGTCTTTGACACCGAGCGGCCCGAAGTGGTGTTCCACGCGGCGGCCCACAAGCATGTCGCGATGCTCGAGCAGAACCCCGGGGAAGCGATCACGAACAACTGTTTCGGCACCCAGTTGCTCGTGCGTCTGGCGGAGGAGTACGCCGTCGGGCGTTTCGTTGCCATCTCCACCGACAAAGCGGTGAAGCCGTCGAGCGTGATGGGATGCTCGAAACTCCTCGCCGAGCGGTATGTCCAGGCGTTCGCGGCCACGGCGCGGACGACGTTCGTCGTCGTCCGTTTCGGCAACGTCCTCGGGAGCAACGGCAGCGTGGTGCCGAAGTTCCAGGAGCAGATCCTCCGGGGCGGCCCGGTCACCGTCACCGATCCCGACGTCGAGCGGTTTTTCATGACGATCCCCGAGGCCGCGCAACTCGTGATCCAGGCCACCGCAATCGGGAAGGGGGGGGAGATCTTTCTCCTCGACATGGGGCCCGCGGTGAAGATCGTCGACCTCGCGCGCGACATGATCTCCCTCTCCGGCTGCGACGAGGATGAGATCGGAATCGAGTTCACCGGACTCCAGCCGGGGGAGAAGCTCGCCGAGGAGCTGATCTCCGCGGAGGAGCAGAGGGTGCAGACATGGCATCCCAAGGTATGCTGTGTCGTCGGGCCGAAGGCGGTCCTGGAGGAGATTGAAGACCAATTCGATCGGCTCCACGCGCTCCCCGGCGAACCCCCGGACGTGATCCGTGAATCTCTCCAGCGGATCGTCCCCGAATACCGGCCAGCGATGCCGCCCCGGGGCACCGCCGGGGCAGTTCCCGGCGGCCGACTCTCCGGAGCCATCACAGAAAGGACTGCCCGTGGCGGCTGAAGGTCCGGTTCGAGTCCCGTTCGTGCGTCCGGCCCTTCCGGCGGCGGAGGAGATCCAGCCGCATCTCGAGGCGATCTGCCGGTCGGGCCGGTTAACAAAGGGCCCGTACCTCGAGCGTCTCGAGGCGGCGGCGGCGGCGCATCTCGGCGTCCGGCATGCCATCGGTGTCAGCAGTTGCACAACCGGCCTGATGCTCGTCTACCAGGCGCTGGCCGAGCTCAAGGTGACGGGGTGCCGGGCCGCGGCCAAGGTCGACTGCGCCACGGCGACGGTACTGTCGGGTGGCGATGGAGCCGGCGGCGAGGTCGTGATGCCGAGCTTCACGTTCCTGGCGGCACCAGCGGCGGTCGTTTGGAACGGCCTCCGCCCGGTGTTCGTCGATGTCGATCCGGCGTCGACCAACGCCCGGCCGGAGGCGGTGGCGGCGGCGATCACGCCACGGACCGTAGCAATCTCGGCCTGCCACAATTTCGGCAATCCCTGTGACGTTGCCGGGCTCCGTCAGGTTGCCACGAAACACGGCTTGCCGCTGGTCATCGACGCCGCCCATGGGTTCGGAGCGCTGCAGGCGGAGAGGCCCCTCGGGGGCGGGGCAACGGCGCAGGTCTTCAGCCTCTCCCCGACCAAACTCCTCGTCGCCGGTGAAGGGGGGATCGTGGCCACTGACTGCGATTGTCTGGCCACGCTGATCCGGGTGGGGCGCGAATACGGCAACGATGGCTCCTACAACGCCCAGTTCTCGGGCTGCAACGGTCGCATGCCCGAGATGTGTGCCGCGACGGCGTGGTTGGGGCTCGGCCGGCTGGAGGAGGTGGCGGCCCACAGGCGGATGGTCGCCGCGGCCTATACGGCGGCGCTCGACGGGATCGCCGGCATCGGATTCGTTGCCGTCGGTCCCGGCGACGTCTCGAGCCACAAGGATTTCTCGATCACCATCGATCCCGATCGGTTCGGTGCCACGCGGGACGACCTCCGCCGAGCGCTGGCCGGTCGCGGGATCGAGACGCGGACGTATTACGATCCCCCCTGTCACCGTCAGGTGGCATTTCGGCGGTTCCACGACGGGCGGGCCGACTTGCCCGTCACCGACAGTCTCTCGGCGCGGAGCCTGTCGCTCCCCATCGGACCGCATGTCGATGCGGCGGTGATCGGCGAGGTCTGTGGGATGATCGCTGCCTGCCAACGGCGCGACTGACGGCCGGGGGTCTCGGGACCATCGCCCCCCGGGGGGCGGATCACCAGCAACGGATCAAGGAGGAACGAAGCGTTGTTCAACTCTTCGCCGGCGACGGTCGGTGAGCGGCCGGCCGGGCCCGGGGGGCTCTACGCGTGCTTCGTCAAGCGGGGCATCGACACCATTATCGCCGCCGCGCTCCTCGCGCTGCTGTTGCCGGTGTTGTTGGGGACATGGGCGGCGGTCGTGGCGGTCCTCGGATACCCGGCTTTCTTCTCTGACAGGCGGGCCGGACGGGGTGGAGTACCGATCGTGATCGGGAAGTTCCGTTCGATGTCCGAGCGGGTCGGCCGCGACGGTCAACTGCTCGCCGACGCGGAACGGTTGGGGGCCTTCGGCCGCTTTCTCCGGCGAACGAGCCTCGATGAGCTGCCCCAGTTGGTGAGTGTCCTGACCGGCGACATGAGCCTGATCGGCCCGAGACCGCTCCCGCTGCGCTACGTCGGCAGGTACAATTCTCGGCAACGCCGCCGTCTCGAGGTTCGTCCGGGATTGACGGGGCTGGCCCAGGTCCGGGGCCGGAATGGCCTTGATTGGCCGGCCCGGCTCGAACTCGATGTCCGATACGTCGAGATGCTCTCCCGCTGGTACGCTCCGTTGGTGGATATCGGCATCTTCGTTGCCACGGTCGGGGTCGTTGCTTGGCAGGGGCTGACGGGACGGGGGATCTCGGGGGCAGGATCGGTGACGATGAAGGAGTTCGAAGCATGACGTCCATCGACGGCGCAACGCGCGACATCGCCGCCGAAGTGCGCGAAGCGATCCTGGCGGTCTACCGGGATACCGCCCGCCCGCCGCGCGACACGCCCGGCTCAGCCCTCCTCGGCGGCGACCTCGGCCTCGATTCGCTCGATCTGGCCCAGATCATCGTGCTCCTTGAGCGTTCGCTCGGCGTCGATCCCTTCCGCGATGCGAGGGGCTCTGCCCCCCACCCGCCGATCCGCACGGTCGACCACATCGTCGCGCTCTATGCGGCCACCCTCGCGGCCCGTTCCTAGCCTCGATCTCCATTTCCGGACCATCGTGCCGTCGTCCACCCCGAACCCCAGCCACGATCATGCCATCCTCCGTCTTCCCCCCACGCTCTGCCCAAGCCCAGGCTCCTGACGTCGCCGCGCCGGCACGACTGGCTGCCGCCATTGAGTCGGTCGCTGCCGCCGACCCCGACCGCGTGGCCATCGTCACGGCTGCGGGGCTCGGGCCAGACCGGCGGCGAGCGGTGTCGTACGGCACGCTCGCCAGCGACGTCGCCGTCATGGAACGCCGTCTCGCGGAGGCCCATCCCATCGGCGTCATCGCACGCTCGGGCGAGATCGCCGCGCTGGTTGCCATCGTCGCGGCCTGCGGAAGGCAGCGTGTCCCGCTTGCCCTGGTGGCCGAGGACTCGCGGGATCTCGTCGGCGAGCTCCGCGATTGGAGTGTCTGCGGGGACGATCTGGCCGTCCCCTCCCCACCCGCCCAGGGACGCTCACGCCGCGAATACGACTCCTCCTCGCCGCAGGTCGTTGTGGCGACCTCCGGGACGAGCGGCCCGCCGAAGCTCGTCGAGCATTCGTGGGACTCGCTCCTCGCCGCGGCGCGCCTCGCGGAGCAGTGGCATGGGCGCGGCTGGATCCTCGTCTACGACGGCACCCGCTGGGCCGGGACCCAGGTTTGGCTGCAGGCGATCCTCACCGGTGGCCGTCTCATCGTGCCGGCCTCACGCGATCCCGACTGCGTCGCCCGGGCAGCCGCCGACGAGGATGTTTCGATCCTCCCCGCCACGCCGACGCTCCTGCGGCGCGTGATCGCCTCCGCCGATTCAGACGCCGTCGGCAGGATGAGGCTCGATCGGATCACCCTCGGTGGTGAGGCCGCCGACGGCCAGCTGCTCGAACAGGCCCGGGCCCTCTTTCCGACGGCGCGGGTGACGCATGTCTACGCCACCACCGAGCTGGGCGAGGTGTTCCGCGTGAGTGACGGTTTGCCCGGCTTTCCTGCCGAGTGGCTCGGCCGGGCCCTGCCGGGAGGGGCAAAGTTGTCGACCCGCCGCGATGGCGAGCTCCTCGTTCAGCTCTCGCGCGACACGGCCGAGGTGGCGACCGGCGATCTCGTCGAGCGCCGTGGCGAGCGGTACGAATTCTCCGGCCGACGCAGCGACACGATCTTCGTCGGCGGGGCCAAGGTCTTTCCTCGCAGGGTCGAGGACGTTCTCCGCGCCGTGCCTGGTGTCGTTGACGCGCGGGCCTACGGCCTCCCCAGCGCGATCACCGGGGAGATCGTCGCCGCGCAGATTGTCGCCGTCGATCCCCTCCCCGAGGGTGTCACGCCGGAGAATCTCCGGGCCGCGGCGCTGGCGGCGTGCCGTTCGGCCCTCGAGGCACACAGCGTGCCTCGTGTGCTCGACTTCACCCGGAAGCTGTTCACGAATCCATCGGGCAAGGTGCCGCGAAGGCCGGTTGGCCGATGAACGGGCCCCGATCGGGGCCGGTCAGCAACCGGGGCCGAGCCACGGTCGAATCTGACACCCCCTCCGCTGCGGTTTGTGAGGTCACGACGATCGTGTCGGGAGGATCCCGTGGGCTGGGATTGGCCGTGGCCCAGCGGCTGCTTGAGCGCGGTGACCGGGTGGCGACCTTCTCGCGCTCCGGTTCGGCGGCGCTGGTGGCATTGGCAGCGAAGCATCCCGGCCGGGTGCACCACGAGCAACTTGATGCGGCTGACTCAGACGCCGTGCGCCGGTTCGTGGGGAACACCGTCGACCGATTCGGCCGGGTCGATCATTGTGTCGCCAATGCGGCGGTGGCGGCGGAAGGGATCCTCGCCACGATGGCCGATGCCGACATCGACGCCATGCTGACGGTGAATCTCCGTGGGGCGATCGTCCTGGTGCGCGAGTGCGTCAGGCAGTTCCTCGCCCAACCGCGTTCCCTTCCCGATGCCGATGCCGGAGCGGGATCGGTCGTCATGGTGTCGAGCGTGGTCGCGGCCCGGGGCAGCCCGGGATTGGCCGTGTATGCCGCGACGAAGGCCGGTTTGGAGGGGTTTGCTCGTTGCCTTGCCAGGGAAGTGGGGCCGCGGGGCATCCGCGTCAACGCCGTTGCTCCCGGCTTCCTCGCCACCGACCTGTCGGCGACGCTCTCGCCCAGCGACAGGGAACGCATCGTCCGCAGGACACCCCTGGGACGGCTCGGCGACACGGCCGACATCGTCGGGGCAATCGACTTTCTCACCGGTCCCGGAGCGGCGTTCGTCACCGGCCAGACGCTCACGATCGATGGCGGAGGCGCGACGTGAGCCGATGCACCGCGGTGGGGTAGGATAAAAGCCGAGTTCTCCCCGTTCCCGGTTTGTCTGGATCCGCTCCCGGGAGTCTGCCGGTGCCGAATCGACGTTTCCCGCTCTGGCCGGAGTGCCACCGAATCCTGATCGTCGGCGCGGGTGGCTTCGGACGCGAGGTCCGCTGCTGGATCCGCGATGCCTGGCCGGAGGGCGGGGCTGTGTTCACCGGTTTTCTCGATGCGGATGCGTCGCGCGGTGGAGCCCACGGACCGGTCGTCGGCGATCCGGTCTCCTATCAGCCGATGCCCGGCGACGGCCTCCTGCTGGGGATCGGGATCCCCGGGGTCCGGAGGCGATTGGCCGAGACGCTCGCCGCGCACGGGGGCCGGTTCCTGACGCTCGTCCACCCCACGGCCGTCGTCGTGCCCTCGGCGGTCATCGGGGAGGGGGCGATCGTCTGCCCGCATGGCATCGTCAGCGCCGATGCCGTGCTCGGTCGGTGTGTGCTCGTCAATTACCACGCGTCGGTGGCGCATGATGCGGCGGTCGGCGATTACGGCGTGCTCGCCCCGTATGCCACGCT